>DUPL01000134.1 GCA_012838385.1 Clostridiaceae bacterium | reverse complement strand
GTTGCTTTCCTTACATACTTCACTATTATTCTAAATGCCATGCTTTCCATTACAAGAATATTTACGGTATTCTCAAGGTCCATTGCTTCTGCCAATAGAATTCAGGAAGTTCTGGAAGTTAAGCCATCTGATACAACATCTTTTGAAAACATCCTGGAAAAAGACGATGAGGATTTCATTACCTTTGAAAACGTGTCATTTTCATACAACAAAGTGAAGGATGATGTTTCGGATATTTCCTTTGGGATTAAAAAGGGTGAGACTTTGGGAATTATCGGGGCGACAGGTTCTGGTAAAAGCACTTTGTTAAAACTGTTGATGAGATTCTACGACCCCGACAAAGGCTCCATCAGAATTGATGGCAAGGATGTAAGAAGCTATGACCTTAAGGATCTTAGAAGAAGGTTTGGCGTTGTATTCCAAAACGATGCTCTTTTCAGAGATACAGTAGCTGAGAATATTAAGCTTGGAAGGGAAATCAGTATTGAGGATATCAGCAGGTCGATAGAGCATGCCCAGGCGTCTGATTTTGTAAAAGGTGTAGGTCTTGATTTCATGCTGTCCATCAAGGGAGCCAATTTCTCAGGTGGACAGAAGCAAAGACTTTTAATTGCAAGGGCACTAGCGGGAAGGCCTGAAATATTGATACTGGACGATGCATCCAGTGCTCTTGACTACAAGACGGATGCTTCGCTGCGAAGGGAACTCAAGAAACACTACAAAGGTACTACCACAATTATTATTGCTCAGAGGATAAGTTCCATAAAACATGCAGAACGAATTATTGTTTTGGATGAAGGAAGGATACTGGGGTATGGCACGCATGATGAACTGATTAAATCCAACGAGCTGTATCAGGAGATTGCAAGCACGCAGATGGGAGAGATGCTGGTATGAAGAAAAAAAAGCATACGGTTATTAGGCTTTTGCAATACATGAAGGATTTCAAATGGCATCTCGTTCTGGCATTGGTGCTTACCATAATCGGCAATGCCTTCAACCTCATTGGTCCCATGATGTCTGGTAAAGCCATCAGCTATATTGAGCCGGGAACGGGTAGTGTCAATTTTCAAAAAGTTTTTCAAATAGCTGTTTTGATGCTTGTTGTCTACCTTTTGTCCTCGATTCTTACGTATCTGTTATCCTTGCTCATGGTTTACATAAGCCGAAAGGTTGTTTACAACATGAGGAAAGATGTGTTTGAGAAGATAACAACGCTTCCGGTAGGATTTTTCGATGTGAATCCTACGGGAGACATTATCAGCAGGATGTCGTATGACATTGATACTATAAATACTTCGCTGTCATCGGACCTTGTACAGATATCCGCCAGCTTTATAACCGTCATAGGATCTCTTGTCATGATGCTGGTGATATCTCCATATCTGGTGCTTGTGTTTGCATTTACAGTACCCACATCCATATTTTTAACTAGGTTCATAACAAAAAGAACGAGTCCACTTTTCAAGGCAAGGTCTGCAAGACTGGGCGAAATGAATGGCTTTGTCGAGGAAATGGTAACCGGACAAAAAACCTTGAGGGCATACAATAGTGAAGATTCTACAATTGACAAGTTTGTGGACTATAACGAAAAGACTGCCACCGCTTACTATAAGTCAGAATATTACGGCAGCATGACAGGCCCTTCCATAAACTTTGTCAACAACCTGTCGCTCTCGCTTATCAGTGTGTTTGGTGCCATCATGTACCTATACAGAACGATAAGTCTTGGAGATATCGCATCCTTTGTATTGTACTCCAGGAAGTTCTCGGGACCGATTAACGAGATGGCCAATATTGCAACAGAATTGCAGTCAGCACTGGCTGCTGCTGAAAGGGTCTTTCGATTGCTAGACGAGGAACCTGAGAAGGAAGACTCCAAGGATGCAGTTGTTCTTGATGGTGTGGAAGGAGATGTAAAGCTTGAGGATGTAAACTTTGGGTATACAAAGGATAAGTTGGTTATAAAGAATTTAAATTTGATTGCTCCCAAAGGAAGTTTGGTTGCAATTGTGGGGAAGACTGGTGCGGGAAAAACAACCCTCATTAATCTTCTTATGAGATTTTACGATGTGGATGATGGAATAATACTTGTTGATGGTGTTCCTGTTGAAGACATAACCAGGGCGAGTTTGAGAAAGTCTTATGCCATGGTGCTTCAGGATACCTGGCTTTTCAGCGGAACAGTATTTGAAAACATTGCGTATGGGAAGGAAAATGCATCAAGAGAGGAAGTCGAGGAAGCTGCAAAAGCTGCAATGATACACTCCTTTATTGAAAAATTGCCAAAGGGATATGATACAGTCCTCAGTGATGATGCTGCCAACATATCCAAAGGGCAGAAACAGCTTCTTACTATTGCACGAGCCATGCTGATAGATGCAAAAATACTGATTCTTGACGAAGCCACATCCAATGTGGATACGAATACCGAGATTAAGATTCAAAAAGCCATGAGAAACCTGATGAAGGACAAAACCTGCTTTGTTATTGCCCACAGGTTGTCCACCATAAGGAATTCTGACGTAATACTTGTGGTGGATGAAGGCAACATTGTGGAAATGGGAACACATGAGGACCTTTTGAAGAAAAAGGGCATGTACTACGAGATGTACTATTCACAGTTTGAATAAGGAATATTTACATAAAGGACACACGGCAAAAACCAAAAATTGCTATACTGATAATAGCAATAACGTAAAAGAATTACAGGAGGCTTGTAATGATTAAGCGGTGCATGTTTTTGTCTTGTGTCTTGTTTTATTGTTTGCCGCATCAGCCTGTGAAGAAGCTGAAGTGGAAGTTGAAGAAAGTTATTTAACAGTCTACAATTGCCGTGTGCATGATAAGGATTTGCATCCGGATAAGGTTGTTTTGGATAAGTTGTCGGGAAAACGAATGGAATATGAAATCAATGGTGTTACATATGAGCTTCAGTACGAATATACCAGGCCAAAAGGGGTAAGCTTTGGTTATGATGTCGATGTTTATTCAGTGTTGAATGCCGAACCGTATTTTAACGGAAGCATCAACAAGCCGATGATCTTTTTCGTTTCAGGAACAGATAAACTGCACAGAATTCATAATTTAAAAGTGACAGAGGCGAGGTCTATAAAAAATAAACAGGATCTGGCAGAGATAGCAAATGAGTTTCTGAGCAAGTATGTTGATTTGGGAGATTTCAAGGTGGATGAAGTTAACATGCCGCGCCGCAATGCAAACAGTTTTAGTGACATTGGAGTTTACAGCTATTCTATGGAGTTTGACGGTTACAAGGCCGGTGCAACCATGCCAGAGGTATCGGTCACCGCCCAGGGCGAGATTGTAGGAGTTTTTCTTCCAAACATGGAATACCTGCAAGAGTTTAAAAACAGAGAGTTCAATATTGATGTAAAAGAGTGCGAGAAGGCAATGGTAAAAAGTATTAGTGATTACTTCAAAACGGAATGCTGGATTAAGGTGGAAAACATATATGTTTTAATATCCGGGGATGGTAAAAGCTGTGCCTATTTTAACACCACAGTATTTTCAAAGGTTAGAGGAAATAATTTGTCTGAACCTATGCCGTTTGTTGTTGAACTTGAACAATCTTGAATGCCTTAAGTGGTGATTCTTTTATGGATTTCGGTGAAGAGTACCTTTTATTTCTAAAATGGAATTCGGGTGGATGTACTGTAGAAAACTTAGTTAGGACGGAAGAGTTGAAAGGTGTATGAGTAATGAAGGTTAAATCCTGAATGCGTCATGCATTCAGGATTACAAGTATTCTTTCAGTTTTTGGATATTGTGTTCTTCGAATTTTAATAGACGTTCCATAAGGTCGAGGATGTCGTTTTCACAATCTTTATGCTCCTTTAGATTCCTTACAGCATTAATGATTCCCATCATGCTGCCAATCATAAGCATCTCTGCAATATGGGATGTGGATTTGTCGGTTAATGTTTGAAAGTTTATCATAAGGTATGTCTTAATCTTGTCGAAGGTATTGATTCCTTTTTCGTCATATCCTCTTTCATTTAATTTTTGCTCTGCAAGCTTTCTTATCTCTTTGTATTCCTTGTACTGCTCTTCCAGCTGCTTTTTGAAATTTTCATCCTCTGTTATTTCAATTAGCTGTTTCATCGTATTGACTCCCATCTGGGAGTTTTGGTATATATTGTTTAGAAGGTCTGCGTCTTTTTTCATGATTTCCTCCGGGATTTTTTAATAGTATGAATGATTTTGCATAATTTTATGCAAAAAAAGTGTTTGACACAATTGCATATTGATGATAGAATACTAAAGGATTTAAGAAGAAGTCTTCCGCTTCTCACCTTGGTGCCATTGGCAGCCCAGGTTACTGACAAAGGATATTAAATGTATCTTGTTTTGTTTGAGTTCAAGCGGATTAGACTTTATTCTAATCCGCTATATCTTTTTGGAGGTGTCTGCTATTAGCAAGAATGAACTGATGATAAACGAAGAAATCAGAGACAGGGAAGTTAGGCTTGTCGATGAGACCGGAAAAGCCCTTGGAATTGTTTCTTCGAAGGAAGCGCTGAAAATTGCCTATGAGAAAAACCTGGATTTGGTCAAAATTGCACCGAATGCGAATCCGCCAGTGTGCAAGATAATGGACTATGGAAAGTATATGTTCGATTTGGCCAAGAAGGAAAAAGAGGTCAGAAAGAATCAAAAGATTGTCAATGTCAAAGAGGTTAGAATTGGTCTTGACATAGGCGAACATGATTTTAATGTTAAGGTCAAACAAGCAATCCGGTTCCTGAAGAGTGAGGACAAGGTCAAGCTGACCGTTAGGTTTGTTGGACGAGAAATGAATTTTACAGACAGAGGACACGAATTAATCAACCGCTTTGTTGAGTGCGTGTCTGAAGTAGGGACTATGGAAAAGAAACCAAAACTCGAAGGAAGACGCATGTCTGTTATCATCAATCCAAAATAGCAGATTACCCAACAAGTGTTGTTATTATAATATTATGAAGCGATATGGAGGAATTATTATGCCAAAATTGAAAACCCACAGTTCTTCTAAGAAGAGATTCAAGATCTCTGCTGGTGGTAAAGTAAAAATGAGTCATGCGAATAGACGTCACAGACTGGTAAGTAAGTCAAAGAGTGCAAAGAAAAGACACAAGATGCCAACTTTTGCAGCAAAATCAAATTCAGCAGTTGTTAAGAAACTGCTTCCATATTCGTAAGGGAGGAATGTGAAAATGGCAAGAGTTAAGAATTCAGTACAAACAAGAGCAAGACGTAAAAAAGTCCTGAAGCTGGCAAAAGGTTATTTTGGCAGAAAGAGCAAAGTGTTCAGAACCGCAAACCAGGCTGTTATCAAATCTGCTAATTATGCATATAGAGATAGAAGACGCAAGAAGAGAGACTTCAGAAGACTCTGGATTACAAGAATCAATGCCGCTGCAAGAATGAACGGCATGTCCTACAGCAAGTTCATGCATGGACTTAAGGAGAAAAACATCCACCTGAACAGAAAAGTTCTTGCTGACATGGCTGTAAATGATATGGAAGCTTTTGCAAAGTTGGTTGAGACTGTAAAAGCAAAGTAACATGATTACCAGTGATCAAAACACGAAGATTAAATTTGTAAGGAGTCTGAGCAAGCGAAAATTCAGGGAAAAGCACAACTGCTTTTACATCGAAGGTCACAGAGCCGTAACAGAAGGCATTCTGTTAGGTAAAAGACCGCAAATGCTGCTGGTTTCGGAATCCTACACAAAACAAGACTCATATGTGGAACTTTTGGATATTTGCTTCGCACAAGGAATTGATGCGAAGCAAGTTTTATTGATAGCAAATGACAAGGTGTTTTCACAGTTGAGTGATACGAAAACTCCTCAAGGTATTGGGGGAGTTTTTCAAATTCCAGTTATTAACAAAAGTGCTTTATCCAATATGAGGAATATTGTGCTTTTGGAAAATCTGCAGGACCCGGGCAACATGGGTACAATTATTAGAACAGCAGATGCGGCGGGTTTTGATGCGGTTGTGTGTTCTAAAGGTACGGTAGATGTGTACAATTCGAAAGTGCTCAGGTCGACAGTGGGATCCATCTTTCGCATAGATATTGTCATGCTGGATGAGGATACAAAAGATTTTGCTGTGAAACTTAAAGAAAGAGGTTTTAAACTGTACTGTGCTCATCCCAGGGGAGACTTGAGTTCTTTTGAAACAGAGTTTGGAAATCACAACTGCATTGTGATTGGAAACGAGGCAAATGGTGTTAGCGATAAAATGCTTTCAGTTTGCGATTACAAGATATATATTCCCATGCCGGGAAGAGCGGAATCGTTAAATGCGTCGGTAGCTGCCGCACTTATGATATATGAAGTTGTAAGAAAGAGTGATTGAATTGAGTTTGCTTGAAAAGTGGAAAGATAATTTGCAAAATTTAAGAGGTAATGCACTAAACGAGTATATTAAAGGGTATTACAAAAAAGAGGAAAATGCATATGCAAGAATTCTCGGAGAAAAGAATCCTGAGATATCGGGAATAGTTTCCGAACTTGCAGAGAAATTTGGAATGGAAGATTACGAGTTTGCTGCGTTTATGGACGGCATCGCTGAGTCAGTTGACCCTTCCATTGATGCGGAGCAGTTGGGACCTGAAACAGAGGTTTGTGCAACTGTTGACTGGGCAAGGCTGTACAAGAACATGCACAAGGCAAAGGCTGACTGGCTTTACAATCTACCTGAATGGGAAGGCATCTTCGATGAAGAAAAAAGACGCGATCTTTTGTTTGAGTACAGAAGGGAAGGACAGGCAGTAAGAGAAAATACTGTTGGAAGAAACGATCCCTGTACTTGCGGCAGTGGAAAGAAGTATAAAAAATGTTGCGGTAAGTCCTAAAGGACTTCCGCAAGCCAGTTTTTCACATCTTTAAGTTCAGTAAGATTTATACCTGCTTCATTTAATTTATCAAGTATCTCATCCCTGTCAAGAGGGATTCCAGGAAGCAAATCCGCTAGTGTTTCTGCAACAGCTGTGTCCATTGCATCAGAGTAAACATACGCTTTCGTTATAACGCCTTTTTCAACCGACAAGTTAATGTCTATTCCACCCCATGTGAACCTGTTTTCAAATGCCATGTCAAAGGAAGGGGTTTCACCGTATCTGAATTCCCATGATGAGTACTTCTCGTACAGTTTCTTTAGTTCCTCGGGGATATCGTCATACATGCCGTATATTTCTTCGGTTTCCCAAGAACCGTACTCTTTTGAAAATTCCTTTTTTAATGATTCGGATATCTTTTCAGGAGTAATATCGGGGTTCAATTCTATAAGGTTTGCAACCCTGGAACGGACTGATTCCACTCCTTTTGCCTGCATTTTTGCTTTCGACACCTGCAGATATCTTGCCATTACAGACGAATCTGTATTGAGAAGCAACGTGCCGTGCATGAGTCCCTTGTCCTTTATGAACTTGAATGCATTACCGGAGAACTTTCTTCCATCCATTAAAGTTATATCGTTTCTACCGGTGAACTGGGCTTCAATACCTTGGTCCCTAACAGCACCAAGAATCACTTTGAGCTGCCTTTCAAGATCGTACAAATTGGAAGACGCCATGAATGTATAACACATGTTGCCGAGGTCATGGTAAACCGCACCGCCGCCTGTGCTGCGTCTTGCGAGGTATCCGCCTTCCTCTTCAAGAAGGGCGGTTCTGCATTCCTTCCATGCATTCTGTGTTTTTCCAATAACTACTGTGTTTTCATTCTGCCACAAGTACATAATAACTGTGTCGTCTTCCATGGTGTTGAAAAGATACTCCTCAAGAGCCAGATTGAACCATGGGTTGTTTGATGTAGAGAATACAAGTCTTTTTTTTACATTTCTATAGTCCATATGTTTCATTCCTTCTTGATATTTATTTGCGAATATCTCCAATTATATCATAAAAAATATATTTGTTGAATTATCTTTATGTTGACAAGCCAATTGTTTTAGGGTTAATATATTGCTGAATCTTAATGCAAAGGAGAATTACATCATGATTGGAATAGTATCCGGTATGGTTATGCAGAGAAATCGTCATAATGTGGCGGAAATAATAATCTACCCGGAAAAAGAGATCAAAAACGCAAAATATTTCAAGGAAGATGGCTTATTCAAAGAGTTGGATTTGCATAAGGCTGATAATGGCGCATATATTTTAGGCGGCATTCCCACCGGCGGTCCGTACTCGGTAAATATTGACGGAAAGACTTATACGGACATTTATGTGGGAGATGTATGGCTTTTGGGTGGCCAGTCCAACATGGAAGGTGTTGGTGAACTCACCAGCGAGGATATAAAAATGAAGGCGGAGGATCATATACGGGCATTCTACATGGATGATGAGTGGGGTGCGGCAGAATTAATACGTATGCATGATTTATGGAATGCAAAGGACAAGGTACATAGAAAACTGCTTCCTGATGTGCCGCCTCCAGCAGGTCCCAGAGTCAGATGTGTTGGTCCTGGTTTGTTTTTTGCCCAGAAGATGTATGACTACGAACAGGTTCCCCAGGGCGTTATTTGCTGTGCCCATGGTGGAACAAGCATGGACCAGTGGTCGCCGGAAGGAAGGGACCTGGGCGGAGATGAAAGTCTTTACGGCGCGATGTATAGAAGGTTTGTTCATAATGGTTCCAGGGTAAAGGGTATGTTCTGGTACCAGGGCTGCTCCGATGCGTCTCCTGAGCTTTCGGAAGTTTTTGAAGAGAAGATGATAAACTTTGTAAGCTGCGTAAGAAGGGACTTTGGTGAGAATCTGCCTTTCGTTCAGGTACAGATTTCAAGACTTGCAGCTGTTGGAGATGAAAATGCCGACAAAAGCTGGACCAAGATAAGGGAAGTGCAGAGGACACTGCATGAAAAGATCAAGGGGCTGGATACAGTGTATACCATATCTTATGAGCTTTCTGATCCTATTCATGTGTCAAGCAACTCTCAGAAGGTTATTGGAAGAAATGCGGCGGAGCTCATGTACGGTTTGATACATGGATATGACGCAAAGAGCTGCCTGCCCGGCATCCGCCTTGACAGTATCAAGATGAAAATGAACAGCCATGAGCCTTTGTGGACGGATATCGTAGTCACATTTTCCAATCTGCACGGCAAATTGAAGGCAGAACCGAGTGCCATGGGTTTTGAACTGGTTTCCGGAGGCAGAAAGCTGGGAGACTTCATTTACAATGTCTCCTTGATTGAAGAAACCGCTATTGTGCGCGTTAATATGTCTATTGATTTTATACTGCAGAACGATGTACATATCGCCTATGGATACGGATTGAATCCAAGGTGTAACATTACGGATGAGGAAGGATATTCGATTCCTGCCTTTGGTCCTGTTAAATTGAGTTATGATGAATAGGCTCGGGTCAGTTTGACCTGAGCTTCATTTTTGAATGGGAGGTTGTGCATAGTGACCACAAGAGAGAGGATGTATCGCATACTTAATCACAAGGAAGCTGACAGGGTGCCTATTGTGGATCAACCTTGGGCTGGAACGATAAGAAGGTGGATAAGGGAAGGAATGCCTGATAATGTGGATTACAGGGATTACTTCAATATAGACAAAGTTGAAAGAATTGGAGTTGACATTTCTCCCAGATACCCTGCCAAGCTAGTTGAAGAGACCGACAGATATGTTATCTACACAACTGGCTGGGGAGTAACCCTGAAGCAGTTCAAGGAAGAGGATTCAACCCCCGACTTTATTGATTTCAAGGTAAACTCGTCCGCTGCGTGGCAGGATGCCAAAAAGAGAATGCTGGACATAAATGAGGGGAAGGTAGATTTTGCATATCTTGAAGCCAATTACCCAAGATGGGTAGAAAACGGAAGTTTTATTCAAGCGGATTTCTGGTTTGGCTTTGATGTAGCTCATTCATGGATGTCAGGTACTGAAACCATCCTCGTTGCAATGCTTGAGGAACCTGAATGGGTTATGGATATTTTTGATACATATCTGACCTGCTGCATCAAATATTTTGACATGGTTTGGGATAGAGGTTTTAAATTTGATTCCATCTACTGGCCGGATGATATGGGATACAAAAACACCACTTTCTTTTCCAAGGATCTTTATGAAAAGCTCCTAAAGCCTTTTCACAAGAGAGCTGTGGATTACGCACATGAAAAGGGTGTATTTGCACATTTGCACTCCTGCGGCAATGTAATGAACTTTTTGCCCGATATTGTGGAAATAGGGGTGGATATACTGAACCCTCTGGAAGTCAAGGCGGGAATGGACCCCTTAAGGATAAAGAAGGCGTACGGCGAGAAGCTGAGTCTGCATGGGGGAGTTAATGCAGTACTTTGGAGTGATTCTGAGAAAATCATTGAGGAGATTAAAAGGGTAGTTCCCAAGTTGAAGGAAAACGGAGGTTATATTTTCGCATCGGATCATTCAATTCCAAATAGCGTGAGTTTTGAGAATTTTTCAAGGATTATCAGTACTGTAAAGGAAGTTGGTTCATACAATTAGTTATCGGTTTATATTGTTTTAAATGCCTTCGGAGCGATCCGGAGGCTGTTTTTATATAAATTGTATATAGAATGTTAAATCTTAAAAAACAGTTGACATGCGGCTAAAATGTTAGTACAATATCCGTCGTGAGTTTAGTAAAGGTAAACTTAAAGTTTACTATCAGTAAAACTCGTAGAAACGAAAAGGAGGGATATTTCCCATGTCAGGGTTTGCAATTGGAGCAAAGATAAGGGAGCTCAGGATAAGGAACGGGCTAACACAGGAAGAGCTGGCAAACAGAAGCGAGTTGTCAAAAGGTTTCATCTCTCAAATAGAAAGTGAACAGACATCACCTTCGATTGCAACACTGGTAGACATACTTGAGTGTCTGGGGACCAATTTAAGGGATTTTTTTAATGAAGCAACCGAAGAAAAGATTGTTTTCACAAAAAAGGACTATTTTGAAACTGAGAATCTTGACCAAGGAAACAAAATAACATGGCTAGTGCCCAACTGTCAAAAGAACGATATGGAGCCTATCATACTTACTCTGGAACCTGGTGGGAAGTCCTCGGAAGAAGAGCCTCACAACGGGGAAGAGTTTGGAATAGTTTTGCAAGGAACGGTTATGCTACATATTGGTGATAAGGCATACAAGGTGAAGAAGGGCGAGAGCTTTTATTTTTTACCTTTTTCCAGGCATTATATAGCGAACAACACAACAAAAAGTGCAAAAGTGCTATGGGTAGTTACACCTCCCAGCTTTTAGAGAATATATGATATGATGAATAAGGGGGATCTTGATGTCGGAACATATAATTGACTTGTACAACATTACAAAGAGCTATGGAGATACTGAAGTTATAAAGGATTTGACATTATACATCAGGAAGAATGAGTTTTTGACTCTGCTTGGTCCGTCGGGCTGTGGCAAGACAACAACCCTGCGTATTATTGGTGGATTCGAGCAACCTGATTCAGGCCGCATATTCTTCAATAATGTGGATATTACTGACGTGCCTCCGCATAAAAGACCTATTAATACTGTATTTCAAAAATATTCTTTGTTTCCACACATGAATATCTATGAGAACATTGCTTTCGGCCTGAGAATAAAGAAGATGAAGGAAACGGATATAAAGGAAAATGTCGCAAGAGTATTGGAACTGGTTGAATTGTCCGGTTTTGAAAAAAGAATGCCCCATTCATTGAGCGGAGGACAGCAGCAGAGAATTGCCATTGCACGAGCAATTGTAAATGAACCTGAGGTACTTCTTCTGGACGAACCCCTTGGAGCTCTTGATCTCAAGTTGCGCAAGGAAATGCAGTATGAGCTTAAGAACCTTCAAAAGAAGACGGGAATAACCTTTGTATATGTAACCCATGATCAGGAAGAAGCTCTTACAATGTCCGACACCATTATTGTTATGAATCATGGTGTTATTCAGCAGATAGGAAAGCCCACGGACATATACAATGAGCCTAGCAATGCATTTGTTGCCCAGTTTATTGGCGAAAGCAACATTCTTTCCGGCGTCATGAAAAGAGACTACCTTTGCGAGTTTGCAAACAAGGAATTTCAATGCGAGGACAAGGGTTTTGGAGAAGACGAGGATGTGGACGTGGTAGTAAGACCTGAGGATATAAAGATTGTGGAGCCTGAAAAAGGCATGCTGCAGGGAGAGGTTTTGAGCACTCTGTTTAAAGGTGTCCACTATGAAATCACTGTTGAAGCCAATGGATTCAAATGGAAAGTTCACACCACGGCATATTCAAAACCTGGCAGCGTGGTCGGCCTCTGCATAGATCCCTATGACATACATATTATGAGAATCCCTTATAATATCATGACGGGATGGATGGTTGAGGATAACAAAGTGGAAATCGTCGACAGCATGTTTGACTGTAATGCCAGCGGTTTTGAGCAGGATGAGACAGTAAGCGTATATATTCTCCCACAGGATATAGAGATTAAGGAGAAGAATTTTGAGACGGAAATGCCTGGTGGAACAATCAACGGCGAGATTGTCAATGTAAAAGACAAGGGGCTTGACTATGAAGTTATTGTAAGATGTTCCGATACTGATTTTCTTGTTCACACTGACAGGAAGATGGCAATAGGCGTGGAAGTATGCCTCTATATACCAAGAGAGAGCATCAAGATCCGCAAGAGGGTGGATGTCCACGACAAGGACGAGATGAGCGTATATGAAGGAGGCGATTTTGAGAATGACAAAGAAGAGCAGAATTAACAACATACTTCTGTCAATACCTATTCATGCATGGCTTCTTGTATTCACTATTGTCCCCCTTGTAATGATCTTTTTTTATGCTTTCGTGGAGGTTACAGATGAGGGACTGAAGTTTACAATAAGCAATATTGTAAATGTTCTTTCCAATGAAAGATACCAGAGCGCCTTTTACGACTCATTGTACTATGCTTTCATTAGTACCGTCGTCTGCTTCATACTGGGGTATCCTCTTGCCTATGTAATGACGAAATTGTCCAACGGAGCAAGGGACCTTTTGATGATACTGTTGATGCTGCCAATGTGGATGAACATACTTATCAGGACGTATGCATTGAAAGCACTGATTGACGAGCAAAGCATACTCAGCGGATTTTTCAAGTTTGTGGGGCTTGAGAATGGCACTCTTACAAACACAACCACAGCAATAATCATAGGAATGGTATACAACTTTCTACCTTTCCTGGTACTGCCGATATATACATCGCTTTTGAAGATAGATTACAGCCTTATCGAGGCTGCAAGGGATTTAGGAGCAAGTGGAGTTGTTGTTTTCAGCAAGATTCTTCTTCCCTTGTCTCTGCCAGGAATACTTTCGGGAATAACAATGGTGTTTGTTCCTTCAGTAACCACCTTTGTAATTCCGCAGCTTCTGGCGAACAAGAAATGGACAGTGGGCAGCCTCATAGAATACAAGTTCATGCATGAGGCGGGTGCCGGAGCTGGAGTTTCAAGCGATGGAAGCGCATTGTCGTTTCTATTGATGATAATTGTAATTGCAATGATGTCCATAGTTAATCTTGTGGACAAGGAGAATGATGCAGGAGGTGTCGTATGAAAAGGAGGGGGAAAATATCGAAAGCAATTCACCGCATATACATTGCGCTTATCATGCTGTTTCTTTACTCGCCAATAGCGGTCCTGATACTTTTTTCCTTCAATGCAGGCGAGTCAAGAGGCAAGTTTGCAGGTTTCTCTTTAAGATGGTACAAGGACCTTGTGAATAGAGACGCCCTGCTCGGCTCATTCCGAAACACCCTTATAGTGGCAGCTATTGCGAGTGTTGTTGCAACACTTATAGGTACTTATGCTGCAATTGTCATCCACAAGATGCCCGGCATTATGAGAAACTCTACGATAAAGGTTGCCAACATCCCAATGCTTAATGCAGAGATTGTGACAGGTATTGCGTTCATGCTGTTTTTTGGTGCCATAAGTGTTCCTTTGGGTTTTTCAACAATACTTATTGCACACATTACCTTCAATGTGCCGTATGTTATACTATCAGTACTGCCTAAACTGAGGCAGTTGAACAAAAGTACTTATGAAGCGGCGTTGGATTTGGGAGCTACACCCGCCATGGCCTTTAGGAAGATTGTTCTTCCAGACATACTGCCTGGTATCATATCCGGCCTTTTGATTGCGTTTACACTGTCGCTTGATGACTTCATTATCAGCTATTTTACAGCGGGAGCCGCATTCAAAACTCTCAGTGTGGAGATAAACACTCTGACAAAGAGAAGGATTCCTTTGTCTGTAAATGCGCTGTCGACGATTATTATGATCGTGGTATTTGTAATACTAGTTATTAACAACCTTAGAAAACGACCTAATGGAAATAAAGCTTTGATTAAGGAAAGGAGTGCTTGAAATGAAAAAGACAGTAAGAATTGTCAGTTCAATTTTGTTGGTTTTGTCCCTTGTAGGAGTCATATTCCTGACAGGCTGCAAGGACGACCGTGAAACACTTTATGTGTTCAACTGTGGAGACTACATTGACGAGCGTGTCCTCGACATGTTCATGGAGGAGTATCCGCACATAAGGATAGTTTATGATACTTTTGATACAAACGAAATCATGTATCAGAAACTCATAAACAGCAAAGAACCTTATGATGTTCTGATTCCATCAGACTACATGATTGAACGTCTCATAAAGGAGGATAGGCTCCATAAAATTGATTTTTCCAAGCTGACCAACTATGACAAAATTGACGACTCCTTCAGAGGGCTTGCGTACGATCCTGATGAAGAATACTCAGTAACATATATGTGGGGAACATTGGGAATTCTGTACAATAAAAAGCTGGTTACCGAACCTGTTAACAGCTGGTCCATACTGTGGGATTCAAAGTACAAGGGCAAGATTTTAATGCTTGACAGCATGAGAGACACCATGGGTGTGGCCTTGAGAAAGCTTGGTTATTCAATGAATTCCACAAATCTTGATGAAATTAAGGCTGCAAAAGAAGCTTTGATTGACCAGATAGATCTGGTGGCTGATTATGGTGTTGACAAGTTGAAGGATATGATGATTGCAGGCAATTATGCCCTTATGGTGGCGTGGTCCGGAGATGCCGTATGGATGATGAATGAGAATTCTGATTTGGCGTATGCCGTACCTGATGAGGGCAGCAATATATGGGCTGATGCAATGGTCATATCAAAAACAGGCAAGAATATCGAAGCTGCACACCTGTTTATTGATTTCATGTGCAGAACGGATATTGCGAAGATGAATGCTGAATATATTCAGTACTCAACTCCACAGAAGGAGGCTTTGAGTCAGCTTGATGCAAGTCTTAGGGAAAGTGAGGTTTACAATCCTCCAAAGTCAGTTATTGAAAGATGCGAATCGTTTATTGATTTGGGTGACGCTGTGAAATATTACAACGAAGCTTGGGAGGAAGTCAGGCTTCACGGTTAAAAAGGAGGTCTTGTATGGCTAGCAAAAATGTAAAAAAACTTGTTTATCACAGTGCTTTGGCGGCAATGATTATTGTCGCCACAGCATTCATGAAGATCGCAGTACCTGTTTATGGTGGCTATATACATATGGGTGACGGTTTCATATTTACTGCAGCTTTTTTGCTTGGACCCATGGCTTTCGTACCAGCGGCAATTGGTTCCTGCATTGCAGATTTGATTCTAGGTTATGCTCTATATGCGCCAGCGACATTTGTTATTAAAGGTTTAATGGGATTATTTGCAGGATTTGCCCTGAAAGATGGCAACAAGCCAGCAAGAAACCTTGTGGTATTCATACTTGCTGAAATCATCATGATTGCCGGATACTTCTTTTATGAGCTGTTAATTTACGATGGAATTGCCCCTGCATTATTAGGCATCGCATACAATGGAATTCAAGGTTTGTGCGGAGTGGTTATGGGTATGCTTTTCATACCTGTGGCAAAGAGAATAAAACTTTAGAGTTATATGAGTTGATACGTCAAAAATGGGGCTGTCGCATAAGCGATAGCCCCTGACTCATTCGCTGCCATCAATTAGTTAGCTAATTAATCAAATTAGCAGCAGCAATCCTTGTCTCTGGTGCCTAACACACCTCTACGATTACAGTCATTCAGTATACCCAACAGGGCGAGAAGTAATATGATCCAAAGGATGCAATCGTCATCAAGTCCGAAACAACTCATTGTTTAACCTCCTTGTGCTCCATCTACATTACAATATCATTGTATGGAGAAGAGAGAAAATGTGTGATTAATTTTTACTTTTAAACATAAATTCTGTTAAATGCTTTCTGGTTTTCAGCGGAACTTTCTGTTTTTGCAAATCAAGGTTCAGTCTTTCTTTAATTGTCAAAGCATCCAAATATTCAACCCACATTTTTTGAAAGGAGATTTCCGTCTTTGATTCATTATCAAGCATATTTCCGTTATACTCTGTTATGATATATTGGCTACCATTGAAGATAGCAGCCATATTCCTTGTAAGGTCGTGTATGATCCACAAGTGGCCGTTGTACCTGTCTGCAAAGTAGGGGGCAATGACTTCCAACTGGTTGAAATCAGGCTCTATTCGTGCATAGAGTATGTTGTTGCCTATTACTTCAAACCTTACAAATCCATAAAGCCTGTGGGTTTCTGATGCATGCATTCTGCTCAGTTTGTTTATATTTCGCACATCGTCATTGTACAGGTGGTTTTCAACATTTCTACCCAGCTGGTTAAGAAGTTTTAGATATCTGAAGATATACATGCCCCTTTCAGGATGTTCTGTAAGAAAGACTCTGTAGAGTTTTCTTTGAACCTCATAACAAGCTTCCTTGCCAACCCATTTTATGATTCTCTCAGCTTTTTCATTATCTGTTTCGATATATACAACTTTTTCAAGCAGGTTGACATCCTTGTTTTCTTCTTTTGTTCGAATTGAATATATGTCTTTATCTTTCCATGCATCAAAACAACTGGTCAAAAGACCGTGATATGAGCCATCGTAGATATATATGTTCAGCATAAGGAATCACCACCATTAATGTAATCCAATAAGGATAGCTGTTCGTAATTGCTGAAAATGGGTATTGCTCTTTTATCCAGGCTAAGATTTGCGTCTATGAATTTCGGGTCAAACTTTATATGCGGCATCATTTTCCCTCTGCAGGTTATGAAATACTGGGCTCTTTTAAGAACAACACCCATTTTTTTGAGTTCCTCAAACCCCAAAGAACCAACTTTTCTTGCAGAAACTATTTTTCGTGCAGATATGGTGCCGATTCCTGGAACCCTTAGCAATGTGTCGTAATCCGCCTTGTTGACCTCAACAGGAAACAAATCCAGATTCCTTACGGCCCAATCACATTTCGGATCATATTTAAGATTAAGATTAGGATTTCTTTCGTTTAAAAGCTCACTGCTCCGAAACCCATAAAACCGCAATAGCCAGTCCGCCTGATAAAGTCTGTGTTCTCTTAAAAGGGGAGGTTCTGCCAGTGAAGGAAGGCTTGGGTCTTTTACAGCAGGTACATAGGCCGAGTAGTATACGCGCTTTAGCTGCATCTTGTTGTACAGATTTTCGGTTAAAGTCAGTATATCGTGGTCCGTATCGTCTGTTGCTCCGATAATGAGTTGGGTGCTTTGACCTCCAGGAACAAAAGTCCTTTTATTGCTGCTGCCTGTTCCATAACTTGTGGGCATGGTTTCTCCTAGGGGAGCAGGCAGATTGTCTCTTAGAAGAAATTTGCCGCTTTTGTCTTCTTCGATTCTACCTGAGATATATCTCATTGAGCTGAAGATGCTCCTCTTCTTTTTTTGGGGTGCAAGTCTTGTCAGGCTTGCTTCTGAAGGCAGTTCTATGTTGACGCTCATTCTGTCGGCAAGACGGCCAGCTCTCTCTATGAGAAGAGGATCAGCTCCAGGGATGGCCTTGACGTGTATATATCCATAAAAACAGAACTCCTGCCTCAAAAGTCTCAAAGTTTCGTACATTATCTCCATGGTGTTGTCGGGAGACAGTATTACTGCAGAGCTTAGGAAAAGACCTTCGATATAGTTTCTACGGTAGAATTCGTATGTCAGCATGGCGATTTCCCTGGGCATAAATGTTGCTCTTTCCACATCATTTGTTCGCCTGTTAACGCAGTATTTGCAATCGTAGACGCAGTCGTTGCTTTGAAGAACCTTTAATAGGGACACGCATCTTCCATCCTGGGTGAAGCTGTGGCATATTCCGCAGGCTACACTGTTTCCCATAGCGCCTTGTTTTGAGCTTCCTCTTCGCTCAACACCACTGGAAGCACAGGATGCATCGTATTTTGCTGCAGCGCCCAATATGTTCAGTTTCCTTAGTAGATCGTTGTTCGGCATATGATTTCCTTCCTTTTGAAGATTTCAAGAACAGTATACCAAAAATCTGTTCTATATACAATATCCAGTTAAAACAAAATTTCGAAATTGTTTATATGACAAAATGAGAAAATTGTAGTATAATGTATATTCTATGGCAACAGATTACTATTGCTTATATCCCCCCGGGTTGTTATACTAACCAGGAAAGGATGAATAACAATGAATGATAATAGATTGGATAATGTACATAATGCAAATAGCAATTATATAAATAAAAGTGACAACAGTGTACTGCCCCTAATGAGTCTCAGGGGTCTTGTTGTATACCCCAATACAGAGGTTACATTTGATGTAGGCAGGAGGGCTTCCATTGCTGCGGTAAACGAGGCAATAAGGAGGGACTCTTTGATATTCCTTGCTACCCAGAGGGATGGCGCTCTGGAGGAGCCTACAGAAAATGATATTTATACTGTTGGCACTGTTTGCATGATATATCAAAACTATAAATATGACGATGGCAAATACAAGGTTGTTCTTAAAGGACTCTACAAGGCACGCCTTAAGAAGATTGTGACAGAAACGCCTTTTTATTTGGCTGAGGTAGAAGTTCTTGAGGACGAGATTGTTCCAATAAGCAGAAGAGATTATGCGGAAGCTCTAAAGAAGCATGCCATCCAGATTTTCAGGGAGTACAGGCAGTATGTTGAGAAGACACACAGCTTTGTAGTTTCGGGCTTTTCCTTTTATGAAGATCTGGATATTTCAAGACTGACTTATGAGATGGCAAACCAGCTGTCTGTCGAGGTCAATAAGAAACAGGCAATCCTGGAGGAGAGCAATGTAATCAAGCGTCTTGAGCTTCTCGTATCTTATATCGGGCATGAGAATGAGATTATGTCCCTCATGATGCAAATTGGTAGCAAGGTCAACCAGAAGCTGAACAAGCTCCAGAAGGACATGTTCCTGCGTGAGCAGATTAAAGCTATCAAGAGCGAACTTGGAGAAGATGATGAATCAGAAATAGATCTTTATGAGAGAAGACTTCAGGAGAAGAAGTATCCAAAGGAAGTTGTTGAGAAGCTGAGAAAGGAAATACAGAGAGTGTCCAGAATGGCAGGCTCTCTTGAATCCCAAATGATAAAGACATACATAGAGACAGTGCTTGATCTACCCTGGATGTCCTATTCAAGGGAAAACAAGGATCTGGCAAAAGCAGCTGAGATTTTGGACAGAGACCACTATGGCATGCAGAAGGTTAAGGACAGAATTCTTGAATTCCTTGCTGTCAGACTTACAAAGAAGTCTCCAAGCGAGCCCATCCTTTGCCTTTACGGACCTCCTGGAGTGGGAAAGACCTCCATTGCAAGATCCATAGCAGAAGCATTGGGCAAGAAGTATGTGAGAATTGCTCTTGGTGGTGTTCGCGATGAAGCTGATATCAGAGGTCATAGAAGAACGTACGTAGGAGCATTGCCTGGTCGAATTATTGCTGCAATAAAACAGGTAGGCAAGTCAAATCCTGTAATGCTTCTTGACGAGATTGATAAAGTCGGAGCAGACCACAGGGGAGACCCGTCCTCCGCTCTTCTTGAAGCTTTGGACGGAGAGCAGAACAGTACATTCAGAGACCACTATCTAGAACTGCCTTATGACTTGTCCAGAGTGCTGTTTATAGCGACGGCAAACAATCTTGATACCATACCTCCTGCACTGCTTGACAGGATGGAGATTATAGAGGTGCCAAGCTACACTGAGGACGAAAAGTTTGAAATTGCAAGAAGGCATTTGATTCCAAAGCAGCTTGCAGAACACGGACTTACCTCAAAGAAAGTTTATATCAGTGATGAAATCCTAAGAAGCATAATCACAGAGTATACTGCAGAGTCCGGTGTGCGTGAATTGGAAAGAAACATTGCCGCAGTGCTTAGAAAATCAGTCAAGATTATGACCGAGGACAAGACCAGGAAGATAACAATTGATGAAAAGCTTCTTGTGGAGATGCTTGGTGCAAGTTCGAGGAAGCGGGACAAGATATCCGACAAGGATGAAGTAGGCATTGCAAATGGTCTTGCATGGACGGCATTTGGCGGCGTTACCATGGCAGTGGAAGTAAACATATTGCCCGGCAGTGGCAACATCGAACTCACTGGCAGACTTGGAGATGTAATGAAGGAGTCTGCAAGGATTGCAATAAGCTACATTCGTTCCAGAGCGGACAAGCTTGGTATTGACAAGGACTTCTACAAAAACAATGATGTCCACATTCACGTTCCTGAAGGAGCTACGCCAAAGGACGGTCCATCAGCAGGTATAACCATGGCGACCGCCATTATATCAGCCCTCACTGGCATTCCTGTGAAATCTACAGTGGCCATGACTGGTGAGATTACTTTGAGGGGCAAGGTGCTTCCAATTGGAGGACTCAGGGAGAAGACGCTGGCCGCTTTAAGAAGTGGTGTTAAGACTGTCATTATTCCCGATAAGAACAGGAACATGGAGCCTGAACTTCCTGAGGCGGTAAGGAACGAGCTGGAGATTGTATATGTATCCCACATGGATGAGGTGCTGGATGTGGCATTAAGTTCAAGTATAAGAGAGAAGGTTAGAAAGATTACTGTAGACAGCTACAATACATTTAGCGATGCAAAGTATGCGATTCAGAATTAATTTGGGCGAGGGAAACCTCGCTCTTTTTTTTATTGATTAAGATTTCTGCAAGTGATAATATAACCTTGAAATTTATATAGGGAGTGGATGAACTTGACAAAAATGTATCAGCTGCAAACCAGGACCACACAACAGATGATGTCTTATGTGATAATTACAAGGGAAAACAGGTGTATAGTCATTGATGGTGGAAATGCGGGAGATGCCGACTACTTATTGGAGTTCCTAAAGGACAAGACAAACAGTGAAAAAGTAAATATTGATGCATGGTTCTTTACCCATGTGCACTCGGATCATGTGAATGCCTTTGTAACATTGGTAAACTCAAAAATGGATGAGTTTTTTGTCAACAAGGTTCTGTATAATTTCCCGGACAGGGAATTGGTTTCACAATATGATTATACTGATTCTACTGTACTGACCATGGATGAGTTTTACAAGGCAGTAGAGAAGCTTTCCGATACAGAGGTTGTTATTCTACAGAACGGTGATAAGTTTTCATTTGGAGATGTGCATTTTGAAGTATTGCTTGTTTATGATGAAAGCTTTATGAGAAACTCAAATGTGGTCAACAACAGCTGCTCGATTATCAGGATGGAAGTGGAAGGACAGACTGTTTTGTTTTTGGGAGATGCAGGAGTGGAGCAGGGGAAGGTTCTGCTTGAGAAACATGGTGAGGAATTGAGAAGCGATTTTGTGCAAATGGCTCATCATGGACAAAATGGTGTTACAAAAGAAGTGTATGAAGCAATAAAGCCCAAGGCATGTCTTTGGCCGACTCCCTTGTGGCTTTATGATAACGACATTGGAAAGGGTTATGGTTCTGGTCCCTGGCAGACATTGGTTGTAAGGGACTGGATGCAGGAATTGGGTGTCAAACATCACTTTATAGATAAAGACGGCACCCATGAGATTGTGCTCCCTTTTGTGTTTGATTAACCCTTTTCCAGCATTTCTGCAATGGCTGCAAAATGCACCTTGTCAAAACTTGAAAGACTGGGATTTGTGAATCCTGGATAGAACTTAAGATGCAGATTGCACAAATTTTTCTTTCTTTTGTAAAAAGCTTCCCTCATGCCCACCGATTGCACATGTCTTACTGGAACAATGGTAGTGGTTTTTGTGAAGATTCCGTTTGTTACAGTTACATAGTTTTCATTGTACAACAGTCCTGCGTTTTTCAAGGACAAGAATGCAACAACCAGAAGAAGGGGCAGAACAAGTGCCGGTGCGACAAAGTATATGGTTTTTACTTCGAAAATGATGCTGGTTACCGCAAAAATGATGAGCACAAGTATCAGGTATACTACAAGGGGCAGATAGTAGAAAACTCTGCCTCTTTTTGGTACCTTGTGAATTGGGTCGTCAACAACGATTGCAGGATCAATCATGGACAGAATGCTTTTAAGTCTTTCCTTGTTGGCAAGAGGAAAGATAACTGGTTTTTCATTCTTTTCATCACCCAAACCAATGCATACCACCGATATGGACCAGTAGCCAAGAAGTCTGAAGAGAGTATTTTGTCTTAGTATTACTGCCCTTATCTTTTCTATTGGCAGTGAATAGTTTTGAGTTGTGAAAAGGCCAAAGCTAGTTGCAATCACGTCTCTTTGCTTTTGCAATGTGAAGTTGTGATATTTTATGAGTTCCTTTACTATTGAAGTGATATTGGTGATAATAATAAATATTACAGCAAGAATCAAAATGACGAAAAATTCAAGGCTTTTAATATACGTTAATGCCTTGGATGTAATGCTGTCTACGGTTTTTTCATTTAGTACTGCAGTTGCCAGCACGTAAATCGAAAAGAAGAAAGGGATTGCATAGATTAGTTTTCTTCTAAGTAGACCATCTATGAACAATTCCATGCCCGACATTCTGAAGCCCTTTGTGTGTACTTCAACTTCTTCCTTGAAGATGTATGCCTTTATCTGCCTTGCAAACTCATCATCGAATATCAGGTTGATTTCAGCGCCGCTGTTGTCGTTGCCCATTTGTTTTCCGCCACTGTCAACTTTCACTCTTGAGGTACCTGTAAGGTGTCCGAGAATATTCTTTTTTATATCCACCGTCGATATCTTATCTACAGGGATTGTCAGCTTCTTTTTAAAGATACCCGCCTTTTCGAGGGTAACTGTATCTCCGTCATAGATGAAATACGTTATACGCCATCTTATGAACTGCAACAGGAAGAGGATTGGCGCAATAACTAATGCCAGAACAAGTACTACATACTTTAGATTTGAACTTACACCATTCTCAAAAAGCTCCAATATAATGAACACTGTGAAGCCGATAGCACCTTTCCAGGTGTTGTCTATTACAGTTACAAAACTACTGCGCCTCTTTATCATTTTCATCCTCATTTCTTACTTTTATATTGACGGTGTTTTTTAGAAAATCCGCTATTTTGTATGCGTCTTCACGTGCCAGACCTTCCATTTTAAAGAAGCCCGCAGTTGTGTACACGACTATGGACGCCAGATTGTGGCGTCTGAGAAGAGGTCCTTCGTCAATTGTCAGGTGCTGGATTCTTGAAATGGGTATCATGGATGTTTCAATGAATATGATTCCTTTTACTATTTCTATCTTGTCCTCCGTGAACAAATATTTTCTGCGCTTGTAACTTAGTTTTGGTAAACTTGTAGCTGCGGCAATTACCGCAGCTGCAGTTAATACAAACACAGTGGTTGCGAATATTGCAAAATCCTTGTTCCCGGAAGTGAGGGCAAATACTAGTGCTATTACATACGCTATAATCTGTAATGCCAAAAGAACATAGTATTTGAATCTCCATACCTTCATGACTTTCTTGTCAGGATGTTGCATTTTTTGCATACTGTCTATCATCTCCCCATATTATTCGGAAATCCCCATAAGGATTTTCGCTATATCCGAATCCCTGCCAAGAACAACAGTCTTGTCATCTCCAGTGAGGGATGCCTTCAATGCTTCAAGAGAACGCATGAATATGTAGAAGTCCTGCTTTTCCTTTGTATCAAAGGTTTCTGCAAGAAGTCTCATGTATTCCGCTTCACCTTCAGCTATCAATTCTTCAGCTGTTACTCTTGCCTCTGAAATGAGGAGGCTTACTTTCTTGTCAACTTCGTTCTTCAGCATGTTTGCTTCAGACTGACCTTCAGCAAGATATCTTGCTGCAATTTGATTTCTGTCTGATATCATTCTTCTGTATACAGCTTCCTCGTTGGCTTGAGGCAAATCAAATCTTTTAACCTTTACGTCCATTATTTCAATTCCGTAACCTGTTGATGTGTTTTTCACATTCTGGAATATTTCTTCGTTCAAGGTATCTCTGCCGGTATCCTGCTGAGTTATTATTGCATTTTGTTCTTTTCTTCCTATTACATTCTTAAGTGCGTTGTATGTACTAGCATCAAGTCTTACCTGGGCTTCTGCTATTGAACCCAATGTTTTGTAAAACTGGAGCGGGTCTGATATTTTCCAAAGTACATAGCTGTCCACACTCATTGCCTTTGAGTCGCTTGTCAGAACGTCAGAAGGTCTGAGATCGTAAAGCTGCAGATTCTTAGGAAATTTCAGAATGGTTTCAATAAAAGGGATTCTGAAGTAGAGTCCCGACTCGCTTTTTATTGACTCAACCTTTGAAAAGCGAAGAATGAGGGCGTATTCGTCCTCTTTTACAGTATATAGGGAAGAGGCAGCCAATATGATTAGTATGAATGCAATAACGATTGCCAGTGTAAGTGTTACTTTCTTTTTCATCTCAAATACCTCCTTACGATGTGAATTTGTCTATCGGCAGAAGCGTTTGTGTGCCGTTTTCGTCTGTTATGATTATGATTTTAACTCCCGGGAGAATGCTTTCGATAGCCTCGTAGTACATCCTCTGCTTTGTAATATTTGGATTTATCTCATATTCCTTGTAGATGGCATTGAACATGGCGATTTGCTGTCTTGCCTCGTTTATTCTGTTTTGCTTCTTGTATTCTGCTTCCTGTTTGAGCTTGTCGCTTTCAGCCTGAGCCTCGGGCAGTTTCTGGTTCTCGTAGGCTTTTGCTTCATTCAAGGCAGTTTCCTTGTCCTGCTTTGCAGTCTCAACTGCCTTGAAGGCTGCAATTACTTCTTCGGTAGGAGCTTCCGCATCCTGAATCTTGACGTCTATCAATTGAAGTCCTATGTCATATTTCTCAAGTTCATCAGTAATTAGTTCCTTACACTCCATCTGGATGCTGGCCTTTTCCGTGGTAAGTACGTCTTCTACCTTGTAAGCGCTGACAACGGTACGTATCTGGCTCTGAATAAGGCTTTTCAATATTCCTTCAGGATTGATGGATGAGAAAAGATATTTTACAGGATCATATATCTTGTACTCCACAAAGAAGTCGATGTTTACAATATTGAAATCTCCTGTAATCATCTTGCTTTCATTGCCTAATGTCTTGTACTCTCCTGTATTCTCATCGTATACATATCCAATTTCAATTTTCTGATGGACATTAACATCCACCTTATATACCTTTTGTATGCCAAAGGGAAGTTTTAAATGAAAACCAGCCTCTGTGGTTTTTGTAACCTTTCCGAAAGTGGTCACAACACCCATCTGTTTTTCTTCAACTGTATACCAGCTGGTTGTGCCAATTATTAAGGCTATTATAACTATTACAACTGCTATAACAACTCTTTTTATCGTTTTTTTCTGCTCAGGTGTAATGTTGTTGAACGGATTGTTGAATTGTCCGTATTGTTGGTTGTAATTCATATGTAATTCTCCTTTCCTCCTGATTTGATTCTTACTAGATAATAATATCATAACGGCACGCTTATAACAATTAAATAAATTTTGTGTTTTTTGTAAAGATGATATATAATTGTATCAAATATCTGCAAGGAGAATATTATGAAAATTTGTAAAGTATACAAATACAAGCCAGGGTATCCCAGAAGGGAAGATACACTGAATAATCCGAATCTTTTAAAGAATACGCCTAACAGGTGGAAAAACCTTCTGGTATCCGGTTCTGTTTTGTCCTCAGTAATATTATCAAGCTGTGGTGTGAACAGCCCTCAGGATTTATTGAACAAACTTATACCAACACCAACACCACAACAAGGCTTTTTCGGAGGGATGATTGTAATTTAAGAGTATTACTTCACCGATGAGGAGGCTATTGACGTTATTGTTGACGAGTTTGCAAACAGCGGCATTGCTTTTGATACAGTCAATACTGACAAGGTTGTGGCGGAGCTGCCGGTGGATGTGAAGTTTGATGTTAGGAACGATAAATTCAAATATTACACCCTTCCCACCGGGCTAAATGTGGACGGCATCAACAAGGATTACAAAATTTCTTTTGAGTATGTATCAAAAGAGGATTTTTCCAAATGGACAACTGATGAGAACATGAACTCTGAACATATTAAAGGAAAATTTCTTGATGAGTTCTTGGAAGAAGGAATTTTTGAAACAAAGAATGGTGAACTTGTCATGGCCTTTTACAACAGTTCGCATCATGACCCTACATGGCTGGAAGAGGAACTCAGGCAGCAGGTGAGAGAGTTTGTTCAGATGCTACAGGAACAAGGAGTATTGTGAAGATTCGGGGGCAGGATATGCAAATACATAAAGTTAAAAAATACAATGCAGGTTACCCTAAAAGGGAAGAGACTTTGAAAAATCCCAATCTATTAAAGAATGCCCCTGACAGATGGAAAGCGTTATTGGCTTCCGGTACAATCCTGTCATCAGTAATACTTGCCAGTTGTGGTATAAACAGTCCGCAGGACTTATGGAATAAAATAAAACCTACACCAACTCCCCCTTTAATTGAGGGAGTTGTAATTTCAATCCCGTATTATTACATTGATGAAGAGGCAATAGACATTATTGTAGATGAGTTTAAAGCTTATGGTATTATGTTTGATTCTGAAAATACAAAGAGGGTTGTTGCAGAGCTGCCTGTGGATGTAAAAAGTATTGGAGATTCCATGGAGTTCGAATATTATACTCTGACTTCTGAATTTATTGTTGACGGAACAAGTGAGGACCTTAGTATTTCTTTTGAATTCATATCCAAAGAAGACTTTTCCAAATGGGCCGGGCAGGATAACATGTATCCTTACTACTCAACGACCTTCTTGAGGGGATTCCTTGAGGACGGAAAGTTCAATACGAAGAACGATGAGATAGTTCTTGCATTTTATAGCAAACACACTAATGTTGACAATATGGAAAAGGATTTAAGAAAACAGGTAAGAGATTTCATTCAAATGTTGGAATATCAAGGTGTGATATAATATAATTTAATTTGGTAAGGGAGATTACTATGAAAATCTGTAAGGCGAGGAGATACAATGCAGGGTATCCTACAAAGGAAGAGACATTAATCAATCCCGAATTACTAAAGAACATGCCTGAAAGATGGAAAGGGCTTTTGGTCTCTGGCACTCTTTTTTCATCTGTTCTTTTGGCAAGCTGCGATCCAAGAACTCTTTTTAATAGAACAGTTCCTGTTGTATTGGCGGGAGATGCGTATGTTACTCTGACTTTTGCAGAGGATGAGGGTGTTGAAATAATAATTGACGAATTTTTAGCTCAAGGTATCGAGTTTGAACACGCCTATAGAGTAAAAGTAAATGCCGAGCTGCCTGTGGATGTGGAGTATGAAGAAGAATTCGAGTACCACACCTTAAAGGCAGAACTAGAGGTGGATGGTATGAGCAAGGATGGAACTATCTACTTTGAATTTGTGTCTCATCATGACTTTTCCAAATGGACGGATGATAAAGTCTTGATAGACGATTATTTTACAAGAGGAGAATTCCTGAAGGAGTTTTTTGAAGATGGCATGTTCGAGACGGAAAATGGTGAAATAGTTGCTGCATTTTACAACACTCAAGGTTTTGACTACGGTTCAATGGAAGAAGAGCTTCGTCAGCAGGTAAGAGACTTTATTAAAATGATGGAAGAGCAAGGTATTTTATGAATATTACATTACATCTAACAAACAGCTGCAATTTGAAATGTTCATATTGCTTTGTAGACAAATGCGAAAGATTCATGGACAGAATGACAGCTTTTAAAGCTGTCGATTTTGTAGTTCGACGTTCCCTTGAGAAAGAAAACATTGGCATCTCCTTTTATGGAGGAGAGCCCCTCCTCATGAAGAATTTAATATATGATACTGTCTTGTATTCCAAAGCAAGGTATCCTGACAGACGTTTTTCCTTCAGTCTGACTACGAATGGTCTGTTATTGGATGAGCAGATGTGCCTGTTTGCAAAGAATTTCGGGCTCCTTATAGCCATCAGTATCGATGGCGACAAAAATGTGCATGATATGTGCAGAGTGGATTTAAACAGTCAGGGAAGCCATGAAAGGGTTGTTAATGCTGCAAAAATGCTTTTAAAGTACAAACCGAATGCAGTTTGCATGGCAACTGTAAATCCGGAGACTGCACCTTATCTTTCTGATTCGGTAAAGTATTTGTATGATTTGGGATTTACCTATGTTGTTTGCACGATAAATCATTTTGCACCCTGGACGGATGAGGATTTGAGAGTGTTAAAGGAAGAGTATGGCAGGATTGCGGATTTGTATTATGAAAAGACAATAAAGGAAGACAAATTCTATTTTGCTCCCTTTGATATAAAAATCAGCAACTATATTTTCAACAAAAGTTCAAAGGAAACCTGCTCACTAGGAGAAAGGCATATTTCAGTAACTCCCGAGGGAGATTTGTATCCATGTCTTCAGCTTGTTGACCGGGATGAATATCATCTGGGGCATTTGGATACGGGTATTTCAGATGAGAAAAGAAAAAAGGTTCATGAACTAAGCAAAAGTATTGCCTCTGATTGCGAGGGGTGCGCTTTGTATGACAGGTGCAGAAACTATTGTTCTTGTGCTAACATTAGTGCAAGTGGATATATTGACAAAGTGTCACCACTTCAATGCGAGCATGAGAGGATGATTATTGAAATATCCGACACAATAGCTCGCAAATTGTACAAAAAAAAGAATGCTTTGTTCATTCACAAACATTCTAATGAGATGTATCCTATTATATCGGCAATAGAGGACAAGCTAAAGTAAAGGAGAGAAATAAATGAGCGATAACATAAAGGAAATATATTTTGCAGGAGGATGTTTCTGGGGCACCCAGGCTTATTTTGACAGAGTTCCCGGTGTTGTTAAGACGGATGTGGGTTATGCCAACGGCAAAACAAAGAATCCGTCCTACAAGGAACTAAGTCATACAGGGCATGCGGAGACAGTGCGTGTGGTGTATGATAAAAGCATAGTTGGCCTTAAAACCCTTCTTAAACATTTTTTTAATATAATCGATCCTACATTGATGAACAGACAAGGTGGGGATGTGGGTATCCAGTACAGAACCGGAATATATTATGTGGATGACGCAGATCTTGAAACAATTAACGCATGGGTAAGAATGGAGCAGAGAAAGTATAAAGAGCCCATTGTTACCGAAATCATGAAGCTTGACAACTATTATCTTGCTGAAGATTACCATCAGAACTATTTGGACAACAATCCTGGCGGTTACTGCCATATAGATATGAGGAAAGTAAAGGAGATACCTTTTGTTGATGCAAGGGTTTACAAACATGTGGAAAGGGAAGAGTTAAGAGAAAGGCTGGATGATTTGAAGTACAAGGTAACCTGTGAGAACTTTACTGAGAGATCTTTTGATAATGAATACTGGAAAGTAGAGGAAAAGGGAATCTATGTGGACATTGCAACGGGTGAGCCGCTGTTTTTATCAAAGGACAAGTTTGATGCAGGTTGCGGTTGGCCAAGTTTTTCCAATCCAATATCTGAAGATGTAATAGTGGAGGTTGATGACTTAAGCCACGGCATGAGGAGGATTGAAGTTAGAAGCAGGGTAGGAGATATACACCTTGGTCATGTTTTTGATGATGGTCCTGAGTCAAAAGGAGGACGCAGATATTGCATAAACAATGCTTCCTTAAGATTCATACCTGTAGACAATATGGAAGAGGAAGGGTACGGACAGTATGTAAGGTTTTTGTAAGATATAAATATTATATAAAGGAGATGGATAAAAATGCGATATTGGTGCAACAAGAAAGAAGATGACGGAAGCATCCACGCCATAGGCAACGGCAGGTTTATCGTCTATGGCAGGGGACCCAATATTCATCAGATGCAGGGTCCTCCATACTCGGTGCCTTTTTACGGGGGTTTTGAAGTATCCGAGCCTGACAGAACGATTGAGACCAAATCTGAAAGAGCTTCCAGAGATAGTAAATGGATCCATAACATTTATGAAGATGGAGAACACATAGGAACGTTTACAGACTGCATGGATCCTGAATACAACGTGTTTGTTCGCTCCTTTGAGGGAGATAAGAGTATACGCATCAAGCCGAATTTGTTTCAACATACTCGTGTACACTACTACAAAGATTATGACTTTGGTGATGGTGGCAGGAAAGACTGTTTAATGCTTGCGATTGGAGACGGCACTATGTTCTTCATGTATTATGCGCTGCAGGAAGAAATAAGGATGTATGTTATCTGGGATGGCAATGTAAGATACCTGGAGGAAGACCATTCGCTTGTTTTTGAAGGTGGCAAAGGAAAAGTGGCATTCATATCCGCCGTTCCAGGTGAAATTGAAAAGCATTTTAAATTCTACTTTTCAGGAGCTGATATTGAGAAGAGAAGCAGGGGCTTTTTTGATGAATACTTGAAAAAGGGAGACAAGACCTTATCCCTTGTTCCGCAGGGACATCCTGAAGAAAAGAGAATAAAGGATGTTCTGGAGAGCGTTGCAGTCCTTACAAAATGCCAAACCGCCCGTACCGGAGGAATTTTGGCAGGACATTTCTATCCAATGGCTTATGTCAGGGACATGGCGGGCACCATGCGCTCTCTTATCAAATCCGGTTATGTGGAAGAAGGCAAAAATGTGCTTGAATACTGGTACAGGAAATGGAAAATATTTGGCACTGTGGTGAATGCTGACAGCATGGGACATGACAGAGATAGATTGTTTTTTCCCAATGACGAGGTGGAAGTGCCAGCTTACATAGTTTACTGTGCCATGTACTATTACAATGCAACCAAAGACAAGGAATTCCTGCTTAAGATCTTCGACATGGTCAAGTGGGCCTTTGGCGTGCAGCTGCCGCATCTTGTAAAAGGAATGACCAGCTTCAGTGGAGACGAAACATATATTGCGGGGTGGGTGTTCCCCAGATCGTTCCTTTATCATGGCTCTGCTGAATCCACTTTGCTGTTTATTGAAGGCGGAAGGCGTTTTATTGAGTTTGCAAAGGAAGAAGGTCTTCTGGATGACAAGGAACTGGCAAACTTTGAAGGTGCTGTTGATGAAGCGCGTAATTTGTACAAAGAAAACTTTGTAATTGATGGAGTCATTCATGGAAACAACCCTGAGAGGGAAAAAGGTTTTGAAAAACCAAGATTCCACAAAGGATTCTGTGATGTGGATTTGCTAAAGCAAAGAGGCGCCCCGTATACCTGGCTTGAACTTGGCGAGCACGACTATTACAGATGTCCTAACTGCCTTAACGAGGAAATTGAGGAAGTTCACGACCCTAACAAGAGATATATCTTAGGTTCCACAGGTCTTTTGCCTGTCTACTACGATAGCGACTTGTTCAATAAGGAAGAAATAAGGAAAAATGTAGATTTCTTTGCCCGTCTTTTCGAGGAAAAAGGATATATTCCATCCCATGCTGAAGGAACCCGTTCATTGGGATACGACTTTGGACTTCTTTTGTATAATCTTGCATATCTTGACGATCCTCTCAAGGAAGAGGTGTTGAAAGTCATGCTGGATATTGTGGATGGAACGGGAGCCTGGGTTGAATATTATGACAACAAGGTTCCGTTCAACTGCAGATGCAGACCTTGGGAAAGTGGTATAAATATTGAGGCGCTAATCTACTATCTGGAAAAATTGCAACAAGGAGAATAGTAAAATGCGATACTGGTGCAACAAGAAGGAAGATGACGGAAGTATTCACGCCATAGGCAACGGCAGAATGATTGTTTATGGGAGAGGTCCGAATATTAATCAGGTACAAGGTCCTCCATATTCATCACCAGTTTATGGCTCTTTTGAAATAAATGAACCTGATAGAAACATTGAGTCAAGGTCCCAAAGGGCACCCAGAGACTCGAAGTGGATTCATAATATATATGAGGATGGAAAACAGATTGGCATTTTTAAGGATTTTATGGATCCTGAATACAATGTGTTTGTCCGCTCTTTTGAGATGGAGAAAAGTATTTGCATAAAGCCTGTTTTATTTCCTCATTCCAAAGTATACTACTACAGCGATTACGACTTTGGAAACGGAGTTAGGAAGGAATGTGTCATGTTGGTGATGACAATAGGGACTCGGTACTTTACGAATTTTGCCTTAATGGACGAGCTAAGAATGTACATTCTCTGGGATGGAGATGCAAAATACATTAAGGAAGAGAATTCGTTTGTTTTAGAAAAGGGTTCCGGACAATTGGCTTTGGTTTCTGACCATCCCAAGAAAATTGACAAGCATCTTTCCTTCTATTTCTCCGGTGCAGATATAGAGGAAAGAAGCGGTCACTACTTTGCTGACTACCTCAAAAAAGGAGACCGGATTTTGGAGTCTGTTCCAGAGGATCATCCTGAAGCGAAGAGGATAAAGGATGTCCTTGAAAGCGTTGCTGTTTTGACAAAGTGCCAGCAATCCTATGATGGAGGTATTCTTGCAGGACACTACTATCCACTGGCGTATGTAAGGGACATGGCTGGAACCATGCGTTCACTTGTTAAGTCGGGGTATGTGGAAGAAGGCAAAAATGTGCTTGAATTTTGGTTCAACAAGTGGAAACATTTTGGAAATTTGGTGAATGCAGAAAGCATGGGACACAATCAGGACAGGCTACTATTTTCGAATGATGAGGTGGAAGTACCTGCATACATTGTTTACTGCGCCATGTACTATTACAACGCAACGAAAGACAAAGACTTTTTAATTGAAATCAATGATATGCTAAGATGGGCTTTCAGTGTGCAAATGCCTCATCTGGTTAAGGGAATGACCAGTTTCAGCGGAGATGAAACATATATTGCAGGCTTTGTATTCCCCAGACCTTTTATTTACCACGGTTCTGCTGAATCCACTTTGCTGTTTATTGAAGGTGGAAGACGCTTTTTGGATTTTTGCAGAGAAGAAGGGCTTTTGGATGATGAGGAGATGTCAAGGTATGAAAGTGCTGTCATAGAAGCCAGTGATTTGTACAAAAAGAACTTTGTAATAGATGGAGTCATTCATGGAAACAATCCGGAGAGGGAAAAAGGGTTTGAAAAACCCAGGGTTCACAGAGGTTTTTGCGATGTGGACCAGCTTCTTGAAAGACCTGCTCCTCTAATGTGGCTTGAGAGAGGCGAACATGGATATTACAGATGTCCTGACTGCTTTGATGAGAAAATAGATATGATTCTAGACCCAAGCAAGAGATATATTTTAGGTTCTACAGGTTTGTTGCCTGTCTATTACGACAGTGATTTGTTCTCTGATGATGAGATAAGGACAAATGTTAAAAGATTTGCTCGTCTATTCAAGGAAAAAGGATTCATTCCGTCAAATGTGGAAGGAAACCGCTCGTTGGGATATGACTTTGGACTTTTGCTCTGCAATTTGGCATATCTTGATGTTCCTCTCAAGGAAGAGGTGCTTAAAGTCATGCTGGATATTGTGGATGATACAGGAGCATGGGTAGAATACTATGATGACAAGGTTCCTTTCAACTGCAGATGCAGGCCGTGGGAAAGTGGAATTAATATTGAGGCATTAATATATTATTTGGAAAAAACAAAATGAGAAAGGTGTGTTGTTTATGCAGAAATTTCATGAGATAGAATATGTTAGACCTGACCTTGAAAAGCTCAGCGATGCATATTTAAAAGGAGTAAAAAAACTTGAAGAAGCTCAAACTATTGAAGAAGCAAAGGAAGGTATTATAGAGTGTGAAGAAACATCCAATGAGTTGTATACAGCACACACTGTTGCGTATGTTAGAAATACAATGAATACTCAGGACGAGTTTTATGAAAGTGAAATTGAGTTTTTCAACAATGAATATCCAAAACTGATTCCCTTATTCAAGCAGTACAGAAAGGCACTTCTTAACTCTAGGTTCAGAGAAGACTTGGAAAAGGACTTTGGAAAGCAACTTTTTAGAATTAATGAAGCCGAGGAAAAAACACAAGATGAAGCGATTATTGACGATCTTGTGGAGGAATCAAGACTGGGTGTTGAATACCAGAAGCTTGCCGCTTCCTGCAGTACAGAATTTATGGGGGAGACATGTAACTTCTATGGGCTTCTGAAACACATGCAGAATCCTGACAGAAATGTTAGAAGAGAAGCGTATTTGGCTTGGGCAAGTCTTTATGAAGGAATATCCCAGGACCTTGACAGGATTTACGACGAACTTGTAAAAGTCAGGGTTGAAATGGCAAGAAAACTGGGCTTTGACAATTACACAGCTCTTGGTTATCTGAATAATAAGAGGATGGATTATACAAGGGAAGATGTTGCAAAATTCAGACAGCAGGTAAAAAGGGTGATTGTTCCTTTCTGTGAAAAGATAAGAAAGGAGCAGGCAAAGCGGATAGGTGTGGACAAGATAAAGTATTACGATGAAAGTTTCATGTTCCCTGAAGGCAATCCGAACCCTGTGGGCAACAAGGACCAGATGATTGCATGGGCTCAGGAGATGTACAATGAGATGAGCAAGGAAACAGGGGAGTTTTTCAACTTCATGGTGGAATACGACTTGTTTGACCTTGAGACTAGACCCGGGAAGCACCTGGGTGGTTACTGCACGGTCATGCCTACCTTCAAGGCTCCTTTCATATTCTCCAACTTCAATGGAACTTCCGCTGACGTGGACGTTCTTACGCATGAAGCAGGACATTCATTCCAATACTATGTATCATCAAGGAATGTTCCTCTTGACAGCCTCAGCTTCTCAACCAACGAGATAAACGAGGTACACTCCATGAGTATGGAGTATTTTGCGTATCCTTGGATGGACAAGTTCTTTGGCGACAAGGCTGATTTATACAAGTACTTCCACTTGTGTGAAAATGTTTTATTCATCCCTTATATTATCTGTGTGGATGAGTTCCAGCACAGGGTTTATGACAATCCTTCCATGACTGCAGAGGAGAGGTACCAGGTGTGGAAAGAACTTGAGATGGAGTATTTGCCTGGAAGAGATTACGATGGCGTTGAATTTTTGGAGAAGGGTGGTTTCTGGATGCAGAAGCAGCATATCTTCCTGGACCCCTTCTATTATATCGACTATGCGTTGGCGCAGATGAATGCCATGGAGCTTTTTGCAAGATACCTTGACGACAGGGAAAAAGCATTTTCAGACTATCTTGCCCTATGCAAACGAGGAGGCAGTATTGGCTACTTCGAACTTCTTGAGTCTGCAAATCTGTCAAACTCCTTTGAAGAGGGAACAGTTGAGAAAGTTACAAAGAGGGTATTTGAAGAAATTGAGAAATTGGGAAAGAGGCTGCCATGATTCTTTTCAACAACGATTACTCGGAAGGAGCACATCCTGCGATACTGAAGAAGCTTGAAGAAATCAATTTTGAGCAGAATACGGGGTATGGAATGGACAAGTATTCTGAAGAAGCAAGAAACCATATCAGGAGAGTTTGCAGCTCTCCTGATATGGATGTGCATTTCATAGCAGGTGGTACTCTTACCAACCTTATTGTTGTTTCTTCTGCATTAAGGCCCCATGAGGGTGTAATTTCTGCCAATACAGGACATATCAATGTGCATGAAACAGGAGCGATTGAGAATACGGGACATAAAGTTCTTGTTATTGACTCGGAAGATGGAAAGATAAAACCTGCAATGGTAGAGAAAATGTGTCAAGCTCATTATGAGGATGGTGACAGGGAACATACTGTAAAGCCTGGAATGGTGTATATATCGAATCCTACGGAACTGGGTACGATTTATTTGAAGAGGGAACTGGAAGAACTAAGGGAGGTATGCAACAAGTACAACCTTTATTTATTCCTGGACGGAGCTAGGCTTGGATATGGCTTGTGTGCTGAGGAAAACGATTTGACCATGGCAGACATTGCTTCCTTGTGCGACGTCTTTTATATTGGCGGGACGAAGGTAGGAGCTTTGTTCGGAGAGGCAGTTTGCATTACAAATACAAATCTTAAGAAAGAATTCAGGTATCTGATAAAGCAAAAGGGAGCTCTCTTGGCAAAGGGGTGGATTATGGGCATTATGTTTCTTGTCCTTTTTGAGGACAGCCTGTATTTTAAAATCGCTGACAATGCAGTCAAAATGGCAATGAGAATCAAAGAAGCATTTAACAACAAAGGGATTGACTTTTACTGCGATTCTCCGACAAACCAGCAGTTCCCGATACTTGATAATTTACAGTATGACAAACTGAAAGAGAAATATCTTTTCAGCTATATTGCAAAAATAGATGACAACAGACATGTGGTGCGCTTTTGCACCAGCTTTGCTACAAGACCGGAAAATGTATATATGTTAGTAAGAGATATAGAGAAGTTGTGATTAAAGCGTGGTTTTTTTCCTTCTTTTCTTTCTGTAATCCGTAGGGGGAGTACCATAGTGCTGTCTGAAAACCAGGGAGAAATAATTGCTGTCATTGAAGCCTGTTTCATAGGCAATGTCAGCTATCGACAAATCCGTGGTTTTCAGAAGATTCTCCGCTACGGTAAGTCTTGTAAAAGTCACATACTCTTTGAATCCCATACCAATTGT
>DUPL01000133.1 GCA_012838385.1 Clostridiaceae bacterium | reverse complement strand
ATGTCGGCAACCTCTTTCTGCGTTCTTTCCTCACCACCTGTAAGTCCAAATCTTAAATCCATAATCCTTTTTTCCCTGACACTGAGTTTTTTAAGCGCTTCCTTCAAAAGCTGATGGTCCACTTCCTCGTCAATTTTCTTGTGTACACCCTCCACGTCACCAGGGAGAATATCAGACAATAAAAGCTCGTTTCCATCCCAGTCCACCTTCAAAGGTTCGTCAATCGATATCTCAAGTTTCTGTCTGTTGCTCCTTCTTAAATACATAAGTATCTCATTTTCTATGCATCTTGACGCATAAGTTGCAAGTTTGATGTTTTTTTCAGGCGCAAACGTATTGATTGCCTTAATCAAACCGATCGTGCCTATTGAAACAAGATCCTCAATGTTCACATTTGTGTTCTCAAATTTTTTTGCAATGTATACCACAAGTCTGAGATTGTGCTCAATAAGTATGGTCCTTACATCCATGTCCTTGTCGTCGAAATGCGCCAGAAGATAGCTTTCCTCCTCGTTTGACAAAGGAGGCGGAAGCATATCCGGCCCTCCCACATAGAATATGGGCATAGAGCTGCCAAGTCCCAAAAAACGCCTTATCTTGTTTCTTATCACAAACAACCTGTACTTGATTACAAAACCTTTCACCTTAAGCTTGTTAAAGTCCATCATGCCTATTCTCCCCCTCTTTTGTATATCAGGCTACCAATTCCGGAGCCAAAAGCGCACTGTATTTGTTGTCTTCCGATAACTGTTTGTCATAAAGGCAAACAATCACATCCCTAACATCTTTTTTCTCCTGCCCCAAGTCGTCAATCTCGATATAGTCGGGCTTGAACCCAGGCAGCATTCCATTTTCGCACCCTATGGAGCGGTAAGGCACAATCCTGAACCTGCTTATCCAGCCCGATTCCAACAGAGATGAATCTACATGCCCAAGACCCAATCCCTGTTTTGACAATAACTCTCTTATTTTCTCAGGAATCAATGACGAAACCGCTTTAGCCTCCACTATTACCACGGGATATCCTGATATGGGATCTCTTAGCTCATTTCCGGTATCCACAAGGGCAGGAACCCAAACTCCGTTTCCGTCAATGGCAATGTACAAACTTACAAAACAATCGCTGGCTCTTGATCTTTCCCTTATGTATCTTATGAATCTCCCAAACAAAAACATGCCAATGGCTGCAGTGGGGACTATGTAGTTAACAGGAAAATCCCAATTCAGATACATGAATCCTTCCTTTGTAACACCTCCCATGCCTCCAAGCATGATAAGCGCAAAGGCGCTGCCTGCGAATATGAAAGTGACGACATAGAATGTTATCAGCGTTTTTATGAATTCCCCAAGGCGTTTTGGATTGAAAGCTATGGCAACAATGAGCATGGACAAGGATGCCTTGCCAAGGACAACCAGCGAGGTTTTTGCAGAGCTCATAAACACAAGGCTCAGGACTGTATACAAGACACCTATTGAGGCCCCTACAAGATACCTTGGAATGTTGTGTTTTGATTTCAAAAAAAGCGAAGTTGCGTATAGTATAAGGTAGTTCATTATGAGGTTCTCAATAATGAGGATGTCAAGGTACACTTCCATCCAAAACACCTCCTGTCATATATTATTCTGATTGTGGATACATTATACCTGTTTGAATTGTCGAAAATAGACGAGTTTTTTCGCATATAAAAAAAACAGTGTGAATAAATATCACACTGCATTTATGCCAATTGGGTATTAAAAGAAGGCTTTAATCAACCCTCTTTGGGAAATATTTCTAACGGACACAATAATTATCTTCTTGACTTGCGCAAGAATGGAGGAACCTCGTAGTCATCATCCAAGGATCTTCTTGGAGTCTGTCTTTGCTGCGATGGATTGGATGCAAAGCTCTCTTTTGCTTGAGAGCCTGCAAGTCCGCTATCAGCGCTGCCAAAGCTTGAATAGCTTGGAGTTTTTGCTTGCTGTGGTGGCAGAATCTCCTCAGGCATGGTATCTTCAATCTCGTCGAAACCTGCTGCAATAACAGTAACCTGCATCTCGTCATTCATTTCTTCGCCTGCGTCATATGTTCCTATGATTATCTGTGCGTCAAGATCAACCTTTTCATATACAACATTTGAGATATTCGCCATCTCCTGCATATTCAGTTTGTCTCCGTAGAAGTTAATTAATACAGCTTTTGCTCCATCTATGCTTGTTTCAAGCAGAGGATTCTGTATTGCTCTAAGCAAAGCTTCTTCGCTTCTGTTCTTTCCGGAAGCGCGTCCCACACCCATATGGACAATACCACGGTTTGACATGGTTGCCTTTACGTCTGCAAAGTCCACGTTTACATAACCAACTTTTGTGATTATGTCGCATATTCCCCTTACAGACTGGTAAAGGATGTCGTCAACCAGTTTGAAGGCATTGTCTATAGTGACTTTCTCATCCACAACCTTCAGAATGTTGTCATTAGGAATCACAACCAGTGAGTCAACGCACTCCTTAAGCTTTTCAATACCCATTAGGGCATTTTGCATTTTTCTACGACCTTCAAAAGAAAATGGTTTTGTCACAACACCAACTGTCAGAATTCCCATTTCCTTCGCAATGGACGCTACAACCGGAGCAGCACCGGTACCGGTACCTCCGCCCATTCCCGCTGTAATGAATATCATGTCCACGCCTTTCAAACATGCAACAATGTCATCATGGCTTTCATTTGCCGCCTTTTCTCCTATCTCAGGATTTGCTCCGGCACCAAGACCTCTTGTAAGTTTTTCACCAAGCTGGATTTTTATTTTCGTTTTGGATTTCAGGAGCACATGCTTGTCCGTATTCATGCAAACAAAATCGACATTGGTCATATCCGAACTGGACATCCTGTCAACGGCGTTGTTTCCTCCCCCACCTATTCCAATAACCATTAATTTTGCGTCCTTACCTTCTTCGCTATCGTATTCTATACCCAAGATGTTTACCCCCTTATTTATCTCTGTTTAGGTAACAGAGATATTATATCATATTATTATCATTCTTTGAAACTGGAAGCCCAGTCTTTTAACTTGTCCATAAACTTCGCAAAGCCGCTTTTTTCCTTGCTCTTTACAGCGGTTACATTTTCCTTGAGAAATACTCTCTCAAAGACCGATTCCTTTCTTCCCAAAGGAAGCTGCATTGCAATGTACATTAGCATTCCGCTTGCATTTGTGAAAACACTCTTCATGCCTGTCAACCTACTGAAATCAATAGGTGCAAACTTTGTTTCAAATATGCTTTCACTCACTTTGTCGACGCCTTTAAACTTTGTTATGCCGTCTCCTGTCAGTATTACCCTGTCAATATATTGTGTTTCCACATCCTCTTCCTCAAGCCTGTCCTTGACAATTTCAAAAATATTCTCAATTCTGGCCTGCATTACTTCCACAATTTGTGCAACTTTCAATATTTCCTGGGTGCCGGATTCCAGTGAAAATATTGCGACATCTATATTATTAGACAAAACTTCCAAAGTTGCAAGAGGGTAATCTTTTTTTATTGTTTCGGCTTCACTTAGAGATATTTTGAAAACCTGCGCCAAATCATTCGTGATGCTGTCTCCACCAACAGGTACAGCTCCGAATAAAAACGGTTTTCCCTTGTAGTAAATGACGTATTCAGTAACCTGCCCACCTACGTCTACCAATAGAGTGCTTTGTTCTTCCTCATCTACTTCAGACTCGGACAACAGCTCTCCCATGGCCATAAAAAATGGAACATAACCATCCACCTGAAGACCAGCATTGTTAACACAGGCAGTGAGTTTTTCAATATATTCCTTTGAACCAAGAACAACTTTTGCCTCTACACTTAATTTGTTTCCCACAAGTCCCAATGGGTCGTTTTCAGGCTTTCCATCTACATAATATGTTAACGGGATGATATCGACGAGCAGCTCATCATCGTAAATTTCCACACTTGCGGTTTTGTCAAGAACCTGTCCAACATGAGCAGATGTAATATCGCCTTCATTATCTGAAATATCTATTGAGTCTGAATTACTTAGGAATTTAAGACAATCACCTGAAATACTTATATATGCGGTTTTAATAATTATTCCTGTTTGATCCCTGATTTTCTTCAACGCTGATTTAATTGAATCAGTAAGTAGACTTTCATCTTCGATTTCAAACTTTTTTCTTGCGTTTGACGAAACTTGGGATTTTGCAATTATATGTGGTATTCCTGTTTCATTAATTTTGGCAACAAGTATTCTTATGCCTGTGGTACCAATATCTATGACAGCTACTTGCTTGCTCATCGTATCAACACTCCTTAACAATCACAACAATTATAACCTGTATTGGAAGAGACAGTTTACGACAATTGAATGCTCAGCGATAATTATACATAATTTAAACACTTTTTTCAACAATCAATACAACTATTATTTGCCTTTTTTCGTATATTTATCTAATGTCAGCCTCCTTATTGTGGCAAAGTTGTCAAACAACCTGTTTCCGAATGCAAAAATTGCAGCCATGTATAAAGGAAGTCCCATCTGATCACCTATATATGCAAGGGCCATTGCCAGAAGAGAGTTGCCAAAGAAGCCTGACAAAAACACCTTGATATTGAACCTGCCCTGCAGCACCGCAACAACCCCCCCAAATACAGTATCGAATACTGCCAGAATACCTACTGCTACGTATGTTGAATATTCAGACGGTATGCTGAACGGCATGAGTATTCCAATTATAAGGCCCAATATAAGTCCTAAGATCGGTATCATTTTTTCTCCTCTCATCCCATGGAAAATATATATTTTCTTTATTATACAGAATTATATAAATAAAATAAACCCCTTTTTCATTCATTATGCCTAAAAACTGGATAACCTCCACCCGAAAAGTCAATTATACCGTCCGATTCACCATTAAAACCAGCATTAAGTATCTCTTTAAGATAAGAAAGCTTCAAACCTGGCTCCTCCATGTCCCCAAACTTAACAGAAAGAGACGGATGGGTATAAAACCAGATATCGTCCGAATCACTTACATCAATAATATCTATCCTGCCTTCGTGAATAGACAGCTGTTTAAGCAGGTTGCATATCTTTATAGCGGTATCAACTCTTTTGTCCTCCGATTTTGTAATGGGCTGCCCTACTTTGTAACTATCAAGCTCTATCCCCTGCACTATGGGCAGATTTGGTTTCTCATCCTCTTCAGTAAAAGTTGAAAGCAAATATCCTTCCGAATCAATATAAAGGTACACGCTGCGTTCTTTTAGGAGAAATATGGGGATTCTTTCCTTTGTATTCACCACAACCTTGTTTGGAAAACGATAACTTATACTCACATCTCTTAAATAAGGGCATTCAAAAACAAGCTTGTCTTCAAGCTCGTCCAATTGGAAGGATAAAATACTTTCCGACTGGGACAAAGACTTGTGCTTGAGAATCTCCGAAAATCCGTTCTTACCAATTAAACCAGCAAGATGCACGTAAACCTCCTTCTCGTCGTAGTATTCCATTGGCATGATTTCAATCTCCTTTATATTAAACAAAGGCGAAAAGAAGAAAGCAATAACTACGGATATGAATAATATGAGGATTACAATAATCCTGACACCCTTGCGATTCAAAAAGCTACCGCCTTTCCCAAAAAAATTTATCGCCAATATTATATCACAAATTCCATAGTATTGCTTTTGATTTCACACGGTTCTTGCTGCACAAAGTTTTACAGTCTTCACTCTGCCGCCCAGCATCTGAAACTTCTTTTCGATGTCGGCATATCCTCTTTCTATAAAGTGGTCGTCATCAATATATGTGTCGCCAACTGCGCAAAGTCCTGCTATCAGAAGTGACGCTCCACATCTTAAGTCAGATGATACCAAATCGCAACCAACAAGACGTTCAACTCCGTTGATGAGTATGCTTTTCTTGCCAATATACTCAATATCGGCACCCATTTTAACCAGTTCAGGCACATGTTTGAATCTGTTTTCAAAAATTGTTTCCTCAACAACACTAGCTCCAGACGTTACACTCAAAAGCGAAGTGAGAGGCGCTTGCAAATCCGTTGGAAACCCGGGATACGGCAGCGTCCTGACACTGATTCCACCTAATGTATCAAGTTTTCTTTTTGTAGATTCGACATAGACTGCGTTGTGGTAAATTTCAATTTTACATCCAATATTGTAGAGTAACTCGATAAGGGAAAAAACATGAGACGGTACAATGTTTCGTACAAACACTTTGCCGCCTGTCGCCGCACTGGCTATCATATATGTGCCAGCTTCGATTCTGTCAGGCATAATGCTGTGCTCTTCACAGTCATGCAATTCCTTTACGCCTTCAACAACTATTTCGCCTGTACCTGCGCCTTTGACTTTTCCACCAATTGCGTTAAGGTACTTTTGCAAATCTTCAATTTCTGGTTCTCTTGCACTATTTTTAATAACTGTCGTACCCTCTGCCAGCACTGCAGCCAGCATGGCGTTTTCAGTAGCCCCTACACTGGGAAAAGGCAGTTTTATTTCATTGCCTTTAAGTTTTGCAGCCCTGGCATATATTATATCGCCCTCTTCAATCACAGCACCCAGAGCTCTTAGCGCATTCAAATGCATATCTATAGGCCTTTCTCCTATAGTGCAGCCTCCTGGGTGCGTTACCCCATTGAATTATTCAATTAGAGAGATGCATCTGTATGACGCCTTCGATTTCTTTTATAACATCTTCAAGATAAGAATTAAGTTCGTCAAAATCCATTGAAGATATATAGATTTCTTCGAGTTTTGCGTGTTCACGCTTGGATTTGGACATCATTCTTACTGCTTTGTTGAGGAGTTCGTCAAACCTAATGCTGTTGTATTTGATGTCATCCTTTGCACGGAGCACGTTATATTCGCTCAAAAATCCCTCAAGGGGATATTCATAGTACATGTCGCTTCCAGAGGCTTCGTGGTATGGATTTGACGACACTACTGCCGTCTTCAGCTCGGGTATCCTAATATGCTCAAGCTTTGTGTCAAAACCGCAAAGGAAACTCTCCGTGTTGAAACCGCAGAGATTCGCCCTAACCTTGATGACTTCCAATATTGAGGAAGTACTCATACCCATCGTGGTATCTATTGAGTATACCTTGTCGTCCCTGAAAATTTCATTGACAGAGCCCATCAAACCTGCAGGCGTTATTGCAGTTGCAAAGAGTTTTTTGTCCTTTCCAAGGCTTAATGACGGTTCAAAGTCTCCTAGTATCTCATCTGCCAGGTTTGATGCAAAGAGGTATGCCTTGTTCTTTTCGAAAGACTCTTCCATTATATTGACTGTATCATCATATATGATGCCAGCTGCTTGAAGATAATGGTAGGCACGTTTGTAATAGTCGCTTTTGTCCTTCATGAACTGAATAATGTCATCCCTGTACCGGATAAGGAAGGATGTATCCCAAAAAGACCCCAAATTAATAATCTCTTCCCTTGCACCAGGACATTTGGGATCAATCATATGAGGGCTTGTGCCATCCACAACTGCAATCCCGCCTTCAGTACTGATAACCCCGTCCAGGCTTTGGGGGTCACCGGAACAATGAACAATGTCCATGTTGCAGCCAAGACTATCAAGAAGACCAATGACTTTTTTTACAAAGGTGGACTTGCCCGTACCAGGTCCTCCTTTAAGAATGTACACTGTTAGATTGTAATTGTCGTAGTCCGTCAACAATGTTTCGTACAAACTTTTAAACCCATATCTTGTGTTTGCTCCTAGAAATATGTTCCTTCTACTGCCAAAACTCATATTACTGCTCCTTGTAATCCTTACACATTATATTATGACCTCCCTATACTATTTGTTACATGCATGCTTTAACGTTTCCACATAAAACACACTTGCCTCTTCCTGATTGCTTCCCCGCATTTCAGGATAAACCAAATACAATTTGTTTTTTGCCCTTGTCATGGCTACATAAAACAACCTTCTTTCTTCTTCCAACATGCCGCCACTCATTCTTTCCCTCTTGGGAAACTCGCCATTCACCAAATCAACAATGAAAACCGTATCAAATTCCAGTCCTTTTGCAGAATGGGCAGTTGACAAAGTAATATTGGCATCTTCGTCAGCCCTAAACTCCAGACACTTGATTAGTTCCTCATACGAACCATTAATACTACATAAAGTTTTCAAAAATTCATAAACATATTCAGCAAACATGCGACTTTTTCCATGTCTTTCATAATAATTCGACATATCATCATATAATCCTGAAAGAAGCATCCTCTCAAAAACCTTTTTGGGTCTAGGTATCAAAAACCTTGCTTCTTTTTCCGCATCCCTTATTCTTGCCAAAACTTTTTTAACCATAAAATCAGACGCAATATCAATATTTCCACCAAGTACGTTGTATGGGAGATTGAAATGATTCAAATACAATTTGAACATTACTGCAGACAAATTGTTTCTGTAAATGACGCAGACACTCCCCCTCTTATTGATCTTTGAAATCTTCTCACATACGAACCTTGCCTGCTCACTTAAATTTCTTAAGTGTATGAACTCAATCTTTTCCCCCAACCTATTATTCGTAAACAAGTTCTTCTCATACCTGTTTCTATTCAAAGCAATCACACTGCTGGCACACTGTACTATCCTTTTGCATGAACGGTAGTTTTCTTCCAGGTAGTACTTCACGCAATTGGAATAATGTTTCTCAAACTCCAAAACACACCCGGGGTCCGCTCCCCTGAATGCATATATTCCCTGGTCGTCGTCCGCTACAACAAATATGTTTCCATGTCCTGCAAGATATTTCATTACCTCAAACTGAGCCCTTGACAAATCCTGTCCTTCATCCACCTGTATGTACTCATACTTTTTTGACCATCTTCTCCGTATTCTTTCATCATTTTCGAGAAGCTCTTTTGCAAACAAAACCATGTCGTCAAAATCAACTAGGTTGTTTTGTCTTTTGTATGCATTATACATATCATATATCTTGTCAAAATTCCTGATAAAACCGTCAGAGGAATACTCAGGCCTGTTTGTCCTTCTGCTGATTAAAGAGAACACCTCATCTGATTCTGGCATGTTTACTCCTTTGTTTACCTTTAACCAAATATCCTCCAGAATCTTTTGTTTGACCTTTGCATCTCCACCTATCCTGTGGAACCTATTCCCTGTTATATTCTCATAATCATATATTATCCTGTTGCACAAACTGTGCACCGTGCCAAAGTGCGGCAAATCTCTGCCAGGATAAAGCCTTGCATACCTTACTGCCATTTCTCTCCCTGCCGCTCTTGTAAATGTTACGGACAAAAGCCAGTCAGAACCGGTAATTCCATCCGTCAAAAACCCAATCCTTCTAGTTATAACCGTGGTTTTGCCGCTCCCTGGTCCTGCCAGTACCAGACAAGGCCCTTCCCTATGATACACAGCTTTTTTCTGAGAATCGCTTAATCTCATGTTACTCCTTTTTCTATATAGTCTACCGCTTTTTTCATGTGGGTTCAACTCATTTTTTATGCTTGACAATTTGAAAAGATTAATATATTTACAATATTATACAACAGGAGGAAGTACTTATGAAGAAAAGATTTTTTGCCGTCCTAATTACAGTTGCACTTGTAACTGTTTGTCTGTTTTCTCAAGTAAGTGCACAGACCAAATTCTCTGAATATGACTTTTCAGGCTGGACTGAAATAAAGTCATATTTCGAAGACTATCAATCTTTTGTGTTTCCGGATTGGAGGCATCCTTTCAAGGAAACAGACACTGATCTAATCCCAGAAGGCTGGAAATATGAAAAACCAGCCGGAGCAGCAGATAGTGAAATCGTAAATGAAAGCGGAGATATCGGGTTCTTCCCATCTCCCAACTCAGAACTCTATACAAAAGATGCAATATCAAATCCATACGTATGGGTTATGAGAACAAGACTCTCTGCAGGCAAGGTTGCTCAGTATATTGTAAGAGCAACACACGAAAAAATAAACAATGTAAGGTTTACAGATCCTGACGGTACATAGATTACCTATAAGGACGACGATGGCAATGATGTGGAAAAGGATGTGCTTGGTTCAAGCGGAATATCCTTCAGACCACACGGCACTTCAGTCTACATATTCATCAAGCAGTATGACCCAAGTGCTCCAAAGAAACTGAACAACAAGGTTGTAAAAATTGACGATGTGGCCAACTTCATATTCCCAAGAGGAGAGTACCAGGACGTTGCGGTAGTTGACGACGGAAAATCCGTCACCATCTACTTTGGAGACGAACTTGTTGCTAAAATATCCTTCTCCGAAAAGAAGAAGTATGATATCAGCAATGAGGAATTCTATTCAAAGGCAACTGTTACTGGAAAAAATGGCTCCGTTCTTGCCAATGTGGACAATGCGTTAATTAGCACAAAGAGTGTTCTTTGCATTGCTGCAAATGATATCATAGGTGTTGGCGAGATTGGATACACTGAGTACAAAATTGAATCAAACCCACAAACTGGCGACACTGCAGCCTTTATTGGACTTGTAGCACTGCTGGGAATGGCGGTTCTTAAGAAAAGACCTATAGAAGAATAACAAGTGATACACAACCGCCGGTCTAGCCGGCGGTTTTTGAAAATATGTCATAAGATAAACATATAAAAAATTCAGAAATGGTATTGACAATTCGAAATCAACTTAGTATAATAATGATTGTGCCAAGGACATGCGATTGTGGCGGAACTGGCAGACGCGCACGTTTGAGGGGCGTGTGGGCAACCCCCGTACGAGTTCAAGTCTCGTCAATCGCACCAGATAAATAGAAGTCAGCTGTGTTGCAGTTGACTTCTTTTTTTATGCATTATATACTCATATATTTCTTCCGACGAGGAGACTTTGACATGTCACAGGAATATGTTTTCGAATTTTACGGAACAAAAGAAGACTTTTTGAGTTGTTTGGACCGTTTATCCAACAATTATTATCAAAGTTCCAAAATCTATTATATCAACAACTATATTGTGAAGTTTGTAGATAATGAAATTCACTTCGGTGTAGAAAGAGCAGGACATTCAGGTGGGTTTTGGTTTATACCCAGAATCACAGAACTGAATGACCGAATGGAATTTCGAGGAAAAATCAAATACATAGGCCCCAGTTGCAATCAGTATACAAAAGAGAAAGTAATTAATAAGATAGTGGTATTCTTTGTGTCAATTCTGCTGCTGCCCTTTGTTTTATTCATCATGCTTTTTACGTTTATCAAAGGAATTATGGAGAGATTAAAAAAACAACATAAACCAAAATTGAAAACAACAGAAGATAGATTGTTTGATTTAATGGAAAACTATATGGGTATGAGACAAGTATTGAGCAAGACTGATTAGAAAAAAACAGCCTCTTTTGTTATATTCCACCACCAGTCTGGACATAATACCTTTAATATGAATAAACAGGAGTGATATTATGTCCTTATGGCTTGACACATGCAAACTGCCAGAATACGATGCCCTGGATAAAGACATCGAATGCGACGTTTTGATAATGGGCGGCGGTTTATCCGGCATTCTGACAGCCTTTTTACTAAAACAAAAAGGAGTCGATGCCTGTATAGTAGAATCCGATAGAATTGCAAACGGAACAACAGGAAGAACTACAGGAAAAGTAACCATCCAACACGGTCTTTGTTATCATAATTTTCTAAATCAAATCGGCAGAGAAAAAACTTTAATGTACAAGATTGCCAATGATGAGGCTCTCAAAACTTACAGATATATAGTTGACAAGTTAAATATAGAATGCGATTTTGAAACAAAACCTGCATATGTTTACACCACGGAACCAAAATATGCAGAAGCAATTAAAGAAGAAGCAGAAGTTGCAAAAGGCCTGGGAATCGATGCAGAATACATCGAAGGAAAACTACCTCTTCCCTTCCCTACAGAATGTGCTGTCAAGTTCAACAACCAAGCCCAGTTCCATCCTCTTAAATTTATCTCAAGTATAATTCAGGGTTTAAAAATATATGAAAAGACAAAGGTTTTGGAGATTGATGTTGAGAAGCATGTTGCAAGAACCACGGGAGGGAAAATAAAAGCAAGACACATAGTATTTGCTACAGGTTTTCCTTTCAATTACACCCCCGGCTACTATTTTTTACGCATGCATCAAAAGCGGTCCTATCTGCTTGCATTGGAAATACAAAGCGACAGCCCCCAGCTGGACGGAATGTATCTTGATGCAAATGGAGAAAACGGTTTTACTTTGAGAATGTACAACGGAATGCTGCTATTTGGAGGAGGAAGCCACAGAACAGGAGAAAACTCCGGCGGCAAATACGATTACCTGATACAATCAGCAAACAAGTATTATCCCGGATGCAGAATAGTTCATCAATGGTCTGCCCAGGACTGTGTGTCCCTTGACAACATACCGTATATAGGTCAGTTTTCCGCATCTACTCCCAATATATTTGTGACTACTGGTTACAGGAAATGGGGAATGACAGGCTCCATGGTTGGAGCAAAGATAGTTGCAGACATGATACTTGGTCAAAACGATACTGAAAACTATCGGGAAGTATTCAATCCACAAAGATTCAACCTCTCCGCTTCAGCTGTAAACCTCTTTAAGGATACTGTCAAGGCTGTAAAAGGCCTTGCCAAGGAAAAATTCACAATACCTAAAGAGGAACTAAAAGAAGTTAACAGTGGAGAAGGAAAAGTTATTGAATATCTGGGCAAAAAAGTAGGTGTATACAGAGACGACGAAGGCACTGTATACACCGTATCAACGAAATGTTCCCACCTAGGATGCCAGTTGGAATGGAATCAGGATGAAAAATCCTGGGATTGCCCATGCCATGGCTCAAGATTCGATTACAAAGGATTTGTCATAGACAACCCTGCCATTCATCCAGTAAACTTCCTGGACGATTAGATAACAAAGTTTCCGTTTCTAAATATTGGCGTTGGATTGTCCTTCTCATCGTAGCCTGTAATTTCAAGGTCAGGTGTTCCTATCATGAAATCCACATGGGTGAGGGAGTTGTTAAGACCATGTCTTTCGAGTTCTTCCTCACTCATATTTGTGCCGTTTTCAATGCTGGCCGGATAAGCTTTACCTAAAGCCAGATGACAGGAAGCGTTTTCATCAAACAATGTGTTGAAGAAGATGATTCCCATTCTGGATATTGGTGAATCATATTGCACAAGAGCCACCTCTCCAAGTCTTTTTGCTCCATCAAAAGACTCCAGCATATTCTTCAAAGAATCATAGCCCTTCTCTGCTGAATAATTCACAACCTCTCCATTCTTGAAATCCAGCACAAAGTTCTCTATCAAAGTTCCCTGATAACTGAGCGGCATCGAACTTACTACCCTGCCCTCTGCAAAGTTCCTATCAGGAGCTGTAAATATTTCTTCTGTTGGCATGTTTGCAATGAATGGTATGCCGCTTTGTGTTACATCACTACCACCTGCCCAAATGTGGTTCTTTGGAAGACCCACCTTGAAGTCGGTGCCAAGACTATTCTTAAAATGCAGGTAGGAAAACTGCTTATCATTCAAGAATTCATACCTTCTCTTCAAAGTTTCAACATGCTCATCCCATGCCTTTTCCGCATTTCCGCCTCCAACTCTGACAGACTTCAAAATCGCATCCCATAACAGTGACACCGAGTCATCCCCCTTGTCAAACACCTTCTTTGCCCATCTTTCAGTAGGAACTGAAATGACAGTCCATGCACACTGGTTTGACATGGTGTAGTCATAGAATTCCTTAAGGGCAGTGTTTGATGCAATTGATGCATCTCTAAGCCTTGCAGGATCCACATCCCTTAACAAGTCAGGATCAGATGCGGCAATGCTTACAAAACACGCTCCCCTTCTTGCATACATAAGCCTTTGCTCAACAGCCCAATTCGGGAATTCTTTGAATACTTCACTGTCGGCAAAGTCATACTTCAATTTTGTCATCAGCTCGTCATTCCAAATTGTAATGACTTCTTTGGCGCCAGCAATGTACGCTTCCTCGGCAATCATTCTGCCAAAATATGCGCACTCCACAGGACAGCTTAAAACAAGCTCCTGTCCTTTTTGCAGGTTTACACCCAGCCTTACTGTCAGGCGGGCATATTCACGAAGTTTCTCGTTAAAATTGTTTTCCAATACTATCACCTATCATATTAGTTAATTAAAAGCTTCTGGATGTAGTATTTTGGCAAGTTCCAAAAGACCGTCGGCAAGACGCGGGCCCTGTCTTGTAATAATGTTTTCGTCCAGTTCAAATACCTTGCCCTCTTTAACTGCGGTCAAATCTTCATAACCTGGCGTAGACATGAATCCTTGTTTGGTATCCCATCTGTCAGAGCAGATAATGAGCTCAGGATCTTTTTCAATCAAAGCTTCCTTGCTATATGACCATCCCTGTTCATTCTTTGCGATGTTGTCTCCTCCGGCCATTTCAAGCAGAAAACTAATGAAGGTGTCTCCCGTAGCAGTGTAATCCCCGTATTCACCATATCCAACTACATAATATACCGTGGGCTTTTCCAAGTCATTTACCTTGTTTGTAACGTCTGCAACTTTTCCCTTCATGTCTTCAACGATCTCGGAAGCTTTGGAGTTTGCGTTAAGTATGTTTCCAATCATTAAGATCGTGTCATAAACACCTTCAAAACTGCTCTGATCATCGATTACAAAAACCGGGACGCTATTTTGCCTCATCTGGTTGATATAGTCGGGCATAACCGTTCCAGAAACAAGTACAATGTCCGCATCAAGGTCAATAACCTTCTCCACATTGGGAGTCATCAAATCTCCTATGGATTCGACTTCGGAAACTTGATTAGGATAATCGTCATAATCCGTTCTGCCAATAAGTTTGTCCCCTTTTCCCAGAGCATAAACAGTTTCCGTAAGATTGGGCCCAATTGTGATTATCTTCTCAGGTTCCTTTTCAACCTTAAACTTGTTGCCCTGCGTGTCTGTTATTGTCAAGGGGTACTCGGTATCGTCAGTTGTCTGTACCGGAGTTGACTTTGGTTTCGGATTGTTCTCCGCAATGGCACAACTTGCCAAAACAAACAATAAAACAACTGCCATAACAATTATTATGGACTTCTTAATACTTTTTATCATAATTTCCCTCCGAAATTATTTATTTTTCTCATTCCCGGCAGGTCTCCTGGCTTAAACCTCAAGCCGCATACCATACCTTCCCAGTTTCCCAGTGGTATGACCCGGTTGTCAAAACGAGCCATGGCATGCGTAAGTTAATACAGTAGCGGGGGCTGCTGCGGATTCTCACCGCATTCCCTATTAAAGCAAAAAGCTACCTGGGAACAGACATAATATTACATCGCAAAAATACATATGTCAACAAAAAAAGATTGAAAAGGGTTCCATCGACGATATCTCCATATCAACCACAACCTATACCGAATTCTCCTCTGTAGGAAGCCTTTAGGGCTTTATCCACTATATTTCAATTCCAGCGGAATGGTATTATTGGGGTATCGATGCAATGGTAACAAGTAAACATTAGCAATCATATACATATTCAAAGCTATGTTGACAATTAATACTTGTGAAATACCGATACCTTCTATTGTTGTAATACCATCAGAAAATAGATGTATTTTCAACAAAATTTGTTTTTATGTAACTAAATCACTGTACTTGATTTTTCGCAGAGTATAATGTACCTTGTATAAATAAAATCACAAGGAGTTCTTGTTTATGGAGTATTTTATCGCATTTCTTGAAGGAATAATCACATTCATATCGCCCTGCCTTCTTCCAATGCTGCCCGTGTACGTCTCCTACTTCTCAGGACAGGACAATACGAGCAAAAAAGACACATTCCTTAATTCATTGGGATTTGTTTTCGGCTTTACAACCATATTCGTAACCTTGGGAGCCTTGGCAGGTACATTGGGAAGATTCCTTACAAAATACAATACCTATGTGAACATATTGTTGGGGCTGGCAATGATCCTTATGGGTTTAAGCATAGCAGGTCTTTTCAACCTTCCCTTTTTTAAAGGCGGGAAAGGTTTTAATGCAAATGGGAAAAAAATGAACATGGGAAGATCCTTTGTGTTTGGTGTTGTATTCTCTGTAAGCTGGACACCTTGTGTGGGAGCTTTTTTAGGTTCAGCTCTGATGATGGCCGCTTCCAAAGGAGAAAGCCTTACAGGGATAATAATGCTTCTGCTATACTCCATCGGTCTTGGAGTTCCCTTTGTAGTCAGCGCAATACTGATAGACAGAATAAAGAACACCTTCAATTTTATTAAGAGAAATTATAAAGTTATAAATATTGTGTCGGGTTCGCTACTTGTAATATTTGGAATACTTCTTGCCACAGGGCTTATGGGACATTTTCTGAGATTGCTTTCGTTTTAGGCATAAAGCTGCCGCAGTGGCGGCAGCTTTAATGTCATTACTTTTTCTTAGTTGCCCTTACAGCCAGCAAGATGATAACCACACAAACAACAACAGCAGCTCCGATAATTCCAATGATTATTCCCATATTACTATCGCCTGATGTTTTATCAGATTTTGCAGCAGTTGTCGTTGCGGGTTTTTCCGTCTCCTTTACTTCCTCAGTTGGCGAAGGTGTAGGTGTAGGATCTGGAGTTGGTGTTGGTTCAAATTCATAGGTAAAAGCCAGATTATCTATATTTACAGCCTTGTCACGGATACCAATTGCCAGCTGACTGGATTCAGGATTGAGTCTTGAATTCTCAACTTTCAAAGCTTCGTTGCCTTCAGCATCATGAATTACCGCAGTCTTGTAATATGTATAATTCTCCTCTTCATATGACAACTCTTCATCATAAGTTCCCGGATCCGACATGGTTACTGTTGAAATCTTTTCATTGTTTAGATAGATTTCCACCTTTTCGCCATCGTCAACAAACTTCAAGTTAAAGAACTTGGAAATATCAATCCCTTCCGGATATGGAAAATCGTAAAAGCGGTGTCCAATGTTAATACCATCCGTCTCATATGTTTTTATCGCAACTCTTAATACATCCGCTCTCGGCATTACCATAATACCACTGCTGCCTTGTGAAGTAACGCAATTCTGGCCACCATTCTCTTTATACCAGTCTGCTTCAAAATATCCGATTCTGTCGTCTTTTCCTCCGCCGTGAGCAGGATTGAATTTCGTTATAGGTTCATATGACCTTACAAAAAACGCAATGTTTTCGGTATCAACAAGCTGCACATCGACGCTGAAGGTATATGGCGGCTTAATCAGGTCGTAAGTAAAGAATTCCATATACCCCTGTAGAGAAAGATATTTGTTGTCTCCATCCTCCACCACCTTTGCCACAGGACTAGGACCTGCCAGTGTAACTTGGAAATAGTCTGTCAGATCAAGGATGTTTCTTGCATCGGTTTCTGCATCCTCATCCTCAAAATCCATTGTGAATTCAAAGGTTTCCGCAGACAAATTCAAAACGGCAGTGCCCATAAGCAAGACAACAAGAATTAGATTTACAATTAATCTTTTTTTCATTGATTTTCCTCCTCTCAAATAATATGGTATACGAAAAAAGCTGTCATACCATTCTATATGGTGACAGCTCTTAAATTAATTATTCTTTTTCTTAATTCTTGAAACCAGCACTATGACAACCACACAAACCAGCACTATGACAACCACACCAACAACAGCAGCGGCAATTATTCCAATAATTATTCCCAAACTGCTTCCGCCCGCCGATTCATCAGAATCCGTCGGAGAAGTCTGCGCAGGCTTTTCTGTATCATCCACTTCCTCTGTAGGAGATGGGGTTGGTGTTGGCTCAGGAGTTGGTGTTTCTTCATACTCATAGCTGAAGAACAAATTGTCAATGCAGACTTTCTTGTTGCGAACACCTATCGCCAGCTGGCTTGACTCCGGATTAAGCCTTGCATTCTCAACTTTCAACATTTCATTGCCTTCCGCATCGTTAATCACGGCAGTCTTGAAATATGTAAACTCATCTTCTTCAAAAACCACTTCTTCTTCATATGTTCCTGGATCCGACATGGTTACTGTTGCAATCTTTTCATTGTTT
>DUPL01000132.1 GCA_012838385.1 Clostridiaceae bacterium | reverse complement strand
TTTTGACAAAATCATGCCACCTGCATCTCGCTTTGGTGGAGGCAGGGCAGCGAAAAAGCAAGTGATTATCGAAAAGCTGATGATATTCTTTGAGAAGTATTTAGGGTTGGTGTAATAATGATATTGAACGCATCTTTACATGGGGTTATAGAAAGTTACTAAGACCCAATTTCTTTGCATGGTTTATAGCGGCAGTATATTCGCTTGTGGAAAGCCTTTGGGATAATTCTGTATAATTAAAAGCCATGTGTGCGGGATAGTACTGGGGCATGATATTTACATATGTGTCATTTGATATTTCATTTGCGATGAAAGAAAGGATTCTTTTCGTGTTTTCCAAATTGTCAGGCATGACAAGATGTCTAATCATAAGGCCTTTGTATGCAATATTTCTTTCATCAGTTTTAAGGGTGCCAACCTGTCTGAACATCTCTTTCACTGCCTTGCTTGCCACAATGAGATATTCAGAGGCTTTTGTGTACTTATACGCTTCATCGTTATCAAAGAACTTCAGGTCAGGCATGTATATGTCTATGATGCCGTCAAGCAGTTTCAGGGTTTCCATACTGTCATAACCTCCTGTATTGTATACAAGAGGAATTCCAAGACCTCTTTTTGCAGCAATGAACACCGCTTCTACTATCTGTGGAACATATATCGTAGGGGATACGAGGTTTATGTTATGACATCCCATTCTTTGAAGGGAGAGCATTATTTCCGCCAGCTCCTGGGTTTTTGTTTCATAACCTTCTCCATAGTGGCTTATGCGGAAGTTTTGACAAAAAACACATCTTAGGTTGCACCAGCTGAAGAATATGGTTCCCGAACCATATCTTCCAACCAAAACATCTTCCTCACCGTAATGTGGACCATAACTACTAATAACGGTGCTGCTGCCTGCATTGCATATACCTTTTTCGCCTTGATTTCTGTACGCTCTGCACTGATGGGGACAAAGGGTGCATTTATTAAGCTTCTCATTAAGTATACGTACTCTTATTTCAAGTTCTCCAGTATCCAACAGATTTTTATACCCTGGAACGTATTCTGACATTCAATCATCTCCCTTGAAAAAACAAAAAAGCCGCATAATGTGCGGCCTTATTTCCTGTTTTTCGCAAAATCTCCGATCTTTTTGTCCATGTTAGATATGTGTTTTGTAAGCCAGTTCATTATCATTACATAAGAATCAATAATCAAGGCTACATTGCCGCCTGATTGCTCATATTCTTCCTTTAATTTGTTTAGCTCTTCTACAAAACCCTGATGGGCGCTTCTCTGCTGCTCAAGACCAGGGTAATTAATTTGTGCCATGTACGCTTCTTCATCTCTGAAGTGTTCATTTGCATAAGCTTCAAGAAAATCAAGCATTTCAGCAATTACTTCTTTTGATTTTCTATTCTTTCCTGCTTCAAAAAGATTGTTCGCCTTTTCCAAAAATATTTTATGCTGGTTGTCAATGTGGGCAAGACCAACTGACAAATCATTTGTCCATTTAATAGCTTCCATGACAGAACGCTCCTTTCAGATTAAAGGCCTTTGGCATAAACGCCAATCTGCTTGTCCATGTTGGATATGTGTTGTGTCAACCAGTTTATAATCAACACGTTGGCGTTGATTATAACTGCGACATTGCCGCCGGACTCTTCATAGTCCTGTTTCAGTTTTGCCAGTTCCTTGATAAAGTTTGCATGAGCTGCCTTTTGCTCTTCCAGACCAGGATACTTTTTCTGTTCCATGTATGCTTCTTCATCGCTGAAATGTTCTTTTGTATATTCATCAAGAAATTGAAGCATTTCCTCGATTACTTCTCTTGATTTTCTGTTCTTTCCAGCCTGAAATAGGTTGTTTGCTTTATCAAACCATATTTTATGCTGCTCATCAATCTTTTCTACTCCAACTGATAGATTGGTTGTCCATTTAACTTCCATTTGGCTGCTCCTTTCAGTAAAAAATTAATACTATATATCGTATCGGTATTATAGGAAAATAGTTTATACCTGTAAGCAAAAACAATTGATTTTGTTTGGAATATGAACTAAAATCAATAAAAAAGAGGTATGAAATATGTCTGTAAGAAAGAAGACTCTGGACGCTATTAGAAGAAGGAACGGTTCGTATATACCTTTTGAATTCTGTCTGTGCCCGTCGAAATATGAAGAATTCATGCAAAGAACCGGCAGCAGGAATTATGTCGAGTACTACAAATTCCCACTAAGGGGGACATATCCTGAGTTAATCAATCTTGGCTCTCAAAGATTCGAAAAATACTATGATTCTGACAATATATACATCGAGCCGGAATGGGGTGTAGGCCATGTTAAAGGGTCCATGGCCCATTTTACAAAAATGGTGCATCCAATGGAAAAGTTTGAGTGTGTTTACGAGATTCTTGAGTACCCCTTTCCCGATGCGAACCTTAATTTTAACTGGGAGAAGCTTGAAAGGGATGTAAAATCCCTGATAGAAAAAGATACGGTGGTTTCAGGAGGTCTTGAATGCACAATCTTTGAAACTGCGTGGTATTTGAGAGGTATGGAGAATCTCTTTTTAGACATGACCTTCAATGAGGATATGGCAAATTGTCTTTTGGACAGAATTACAGAGATAAAATGCACGTTTGCCAGAATGTACGCAAAAGCAGGCTGCGACATATTAAGGCTTGGTGATGATGTTTCTACACAACTGGATATGATGATGTCCCCGGATATGTGGAAAAAGTATTTAAAGGGCAGGTTGGAAAAAGTTATAGCTTGCGCAAAAGAGATTAATCCTGACATATTTATTTTCTACCATGGAGATGGAAATCTAACGAAGATTATACCTGACTTGATAGAGATTGGCGTTGAAATACTCAACCCTGTACAGCCAGAGTGCATGGATCCGTTAAGGATTAAGGATGAATACAAGGACAAATTGACTTTATGGGGTACTTTGGGGACTCAGACGCTGATGCCTTTTGGCACTCCTTCAGAAGTTAGAGATTTTTGCATGAAGATGATTGACAAGGCAAGAGAAGACAATGGCGGTTTGGTTCTTGCTCCTACCCATGTATTGGAACCTGAGGTTCCCTTTGAAAATATTCTTGCTTTTGTTGAAACTGTTAAAGTGTACAATGGCGAAAAGATTCGCATATAATATACAGAAAAGTTTTTAAATACCTATTGACATTATAGGATATATGTTGTACCATATCGGAAATTTAATACAGCCAAATTCTATGAACAGGAAGAGTAGGCTGGATGGATGGTTTCAGAGAGCCGTTGGTGGTGGGAATGCGGTACCTTAAGTGCAGCTGAATGGGCCTGGGAGAAGTTGTGCGAACCTTGAAGTAGCATTAACCGGAAGTCCACCGTTAAAAGGACAGGGTATCGAAAGTGAAACTTTCCGTACCTGGAATGAGATGGCTGTTTGGGTGGCTAACGAAATTATTGGCATTTCGTCCTAAAAGGATGAAATGCCTTTTTTTAAAGTAGCTTTGCCAGACAGCTGAAATTGGGTGGCACCACGAGGGTAACTCGTCCCATGGGATGAGCTGCCCTTTTTTTATACACAAAAATCTTAAAGGAGTGATACTAATGATTTATCCCACCAAGGAAGAGTTCCTCGATTTGAAAAGAAATTCCGCTTCATATATTCCAGTCAAACTGGAAATGAATGCGGATTTGATGACTCCTATAGGTTTGTTCTACAGCCTTAAGGGAGAGAAAAAGTTTCTTCTAGAAAGCGCAGAGTGCGGCAAGAGCTGGGGAAGGTATTCTCTTCTTGGCTTTACTCCATACTTGACCATAAAAAGTTATGGTGAGGAAGTCTGGGTAGGCGATAGGAAATTTATAGGCAGTGTACTGGATGTGTTAAAAGAGGTAATGGGGAGGTATGAAGTATCTGAAACAAAACATGGTCTGCCTTTCTTTGGTGGTGCTGTAGGATATGTCGGATATGATGTGGCAAGGCAGTATTTGAATATCAAGTCAAACAACAAGGACGACTTAAATCTTCCTGATGCGTACCTGATGCTCTATAAGGAAGTGCTTGTGTATGACCACTTTACTCATCGTTTATACATCATACACAATGTGCTGCCTGGTGATGACAGATCTTACGACGAAATTGTAAAAAAGCTTTTGGATATTAAAGAAAAGATACAAAGCAGTAATGCTTGTATTACAGAGTCTGCTTATTTCCAAACCAAAGGGTTTGAGTCAAACTTTGACGAACAAGAATTTGTCGAAGTTGTTGACAAGGCAAAAAAATATATTGAGTTGGGGGATGTGTTCCAGGTTGTTTTATCTCAAAGATTTATACAGGAAACAAATATTGAACCTTTTGATGCATACAGGAAATTGAGAACCCTAAACCCCTCCCCATATATGTTCCATATTGACTTTGGAGATTTTCAGGTTGTGGGTTCCTCTCCGGAAAGTCTGGTTAAGGTAAAGGACGGTGTGGTTGCCACAAATCCAATTGCCGGAACAAGGAAAAGAGGAAGGAATGAGGAAGAGGACAATCTTCTCAGAGAAGAGCTTTTGAATGACGCAAAAGAACGGGCGGAACACGTCATGCTTGTGGATTTGGGAAGAAATGACCTTGGAAAGGTGTGCAAGTTTGGGTCTGTAAAGGTTGACAAATACATGGAGATAGAAATGTATTCCCATGTCATGCACATTGTTTCCACCATATCCGGTCAGCTGCAGGAAGGAAAAGATTGTTTTGATGCCCTTTACGCCTGTCTTCCAGCAGGAACTGTCTCAGGAGCTCCAAAGCCAAGAGCCATGGAAATTATTGATGGGCTGGAGAATGTAAGCAGGGGCATTTATGCAGGCAGTATTGGATACTTCGACTTTTCAGGAAACATGGATATGTGTATTGCCATAAGGACGATTGTTTTCAAGGATAGAAAGGCTTGCATACAGGCAGGATGCGGCATTGTTTATGATTCCTGTCCTGAAAGGGAGTATGAAGAGATACAGAACAAGGCCAAGGCATTGAAGGAGGTGCTCGGATGATACTGGTTATTGATAATGGTGATTCCTTTGCGTACAACATCTATCAGTGCGTGGGAGAGGTTTTTCCAAATGTGCGGGTGGTGAGCAATTTGGTGGCCATATCTGAAATACAGGACATGAATGTAAAGGGAATAGTTATGTCCTCAGGTCCGGGAAGAGCGAAAGATGCAGGCAACTGCGTTGGTATTGTAAAGGAGTTGTCTTCGCAAATCCCCATATTGGGAATAGGGCTGGGAATGGAAGTTATAGGTTGTGCTTATGGAGGCGGTGTTTTGCCTGATGTCAAGGGCATGCATGGCAAGACATCCATTGTTCTTCATGATGGAAAAGGCATATTCAAGGGTGTGAAGAATCCAATCCTTACAGCCAGATACCACTCTTTCAAGCTGAATGAGAGTAGTCTGCCTGATGTTCTTGAAGTATGTGCTCACACCTTGGAAGGAACGATAATGGCTGTCAGGCATAAAAGTCTTCCTGTTTACGGGCTTGAGTTCCATCCTGAGTCAATAATTACGGAGAAAGGGAAGAAGATTATTAGGAATTTTGTAGGAGGGATTAAGAATGCTTGATGCAATGCTTAAAAAGATAATCATGCGTGAGGATTTGAGTTATTCGGAAGCTGTAGATTCAATGAACGCAATAATGAAGGGAGAGGCCACCACCTCTCAGGTAGGTGCGTTTCTTGCTGCACTAAGAATGAAGGGCGAGACGGTCAACGAGATAACCGGATGTGCCGTGGCAATGAGGAACAGTGCCCTTAAGGTGGAGATTGAGGATTATGCCATTGATACCTGTGGCACAGGAGGTGATGGCGGCAGGACTTTCAACATATCCACCGCCAGTGCAATTATTGCCAGCTGTGCAGGTATAAAGGTTGCAAAGCATGGAAACAGGGCAATATCGAGCAAGAGTGGAAGTGCTGATGTGCTTAACGCTCTCGGCATAAAGATTCAAATGACTCCTGAGGTTTTTGTAGAGAGCGTCAACAAAGCAAACTTTGGATTTCTGTTTGCTCCGTATTACCACACCTCCATGAAGAATGTTGCCCTTGTCAGGAGAGAGCTGGGCATAAGGACTGTGTTTAATATTCTTGGTCCCGTTACAAATCCTGCAGGTGTCAAAGGCCAGGTGCTTGGGGTATTCGACAAGGGACTTGTATCCATGCTGGCAGAGGTTTTGCGAAACCTGGGAACCAAAAGAGCAATGGTGGTTCATGGACTTGATGGTCTTGACGAGGTTACAACCACCACAAAGACCCTTGTCAGTGAGATAAAAGATGGAGAAATAACAAGTTATGAAATAGATCCTGCGGATTTCAATATTCCCTATGCAAGACTTGAGGATATCAAAGGTGGAGATGCGGAGTACAATGCGAAGATAATAACCGACATATTCAAGGGGAAGAAGGGATTTGAAAGGGACATTGTGCTTCTTAATGCAGCGTGTGCCTTGTATGTAGGAAATAAGGTAGAGAGTATCAATGAAGGTTTGGTTATGGCTGAATACCTGGTGAATTCGGGAGCGGCAATGGCAAAGCTTGAAGAACTTAGAGAGGTGGTTTGATGCTTGAGAGAATAGTTTTTGAGAAGAAAAAAAGGCTTGCAATTGAAAAGGAGCAATACAGTCTATCCGATTTGGAAAAAAAGATAAAGGATACCAAAAGAAAAGATGTCTTTAAAAAGGCCTTGTCTGGCAAAATAGTAAGGATTATTGCCGAGATAAAGAAAGCATCTCCTTCAAAAGGGATAATCAATGACAAGCTTGATCATGTACAAGTGGCAAGGATGTATGAAGAAGGTGGTGCTGATGCAATATCCGTGTTGACTGAGGAGAAGTTCTTTCTTGGAAGTGACAGGATTTTGGAAAACGTAAGGGAAGTGGTAAATTGCCCCGTTCTTCGAAAAGACTTTGTTGTTGACGAATACCAGCTTTTTCAGACAAAAGCATTAGGCGCCGATGCCGTACTGCTGATAGTTGCCCTTCTCAAGGAAAGAACAAAAGAGTTTTACACCCTGGCAAAGGATCTTGGTCTTGAGTGCCTTGTGGAGGTGCACGATGAAAGGGAAGTTTATACTGCTCTTGAAGCCGGGGCTAGAGTTATTGGTATTAACAACCGAGATCTGAAAGATTTTTCTGTAAGTCTTGAAACCACAAAAAGACTTGTTCCTTTGATTCCGGATGATGTGGTAAAGGTTTCTGAAAGCGGAATTAAAACATATGAAGACATAAGTTATCTTCGTTCTTTTAATGTAAATGCTTTCTTGATTGGAGAGACCTTGTCCAAAAGCAAGAATATTTATGAGGATATAAAAAGCTTAAAGGGAGGGAAATGAGTGGTACGTATAAAGGTGTGTGGGTTGAAAAGAGATGTAGACATTTCCTATGTCAACGAACTTAAAGTGGATTATGCAGGGTTTGTGTTTGCAAAAAGTAGAAGGCAGGTGTCTCTTGAGGAAGCAAAAAAGCTTGTTGACAAGCTTGATTCTGGCATAAAAAGGGTGGGGGTATTTGTAAATGAAAGGGCTTATGAAATTCAAAAGGCTGTAGAAGTTCTTTCCCTTGATATTGTGCAGCTTCACGGAGAAGAAGACCTTGGCGAGTATCTTGGTCTTGATGTGGACATATGGAAGGCTGTTAGGGTTTCATGCAAGGAAGATGTGGAAAGGGCAAGGTTATACAAATGCCCAGGAGTTCTTTTTGATGCGTTTGTGGAAGGCATGTATGGGGGTACCGGGAAGGTATTTGATTTTGGTTTGATAGAGAAGGAAGAATTAAACTCAAAAGTAATACTTGCAGGAGGTTTGAATTGCAATAATGTATCTTTGGCAATTGAAAGGGTAAAACCGTATGCGGTGGATGTAAGCAGCGGTGTGGAAACAGAGGGTGTAAAGGATTTTGATAAGATGAAAGAGTTTGTGAAGAGGGTGAGGGAATATGGAAAAAATATCATCTAGATTTGGTAATTTTGGAGGGCAGTATGTGCCTGAGACTGTAATGAATGCACTGTGCGAGCTTGAGACAAGTTTAAGTGATGCTTTAAAGGATGAGGCGTTTCTTAAGGAATACAAATATTATCTAAAGGAGTATGTTGGCCGTCCAACTCCTTTGTACTTTGCAGAAAACCTTACCAAGGAACTAAAGGGTGCAAAGGTATATTTAAAAAGAGAGGACTTGAATCACACCGGAGCCCACAAGATAAATAATGTGATTGGGCAGGTTCTCCTGGCAAGACGCATGGGGAAGAAAAGAATTATTGCCGAAACGGGAGCAGGCCAGCATGGCGTTGCAACCGCTACAGTGGCTGCCATGTTTGGCATGGAGTGCGAGATTTTCATGGGAGAGGAAGATATAAAGAGGCAGGCACTTAATGTTGTAAGGATGGAACTTCTTGGAGCAAAAGTCACACCTGTCTGCCAGGGAACAAGCACGCTCAAGGATGCCGTTAACGAGGCTATAAGGGACTGGGTGGCAAGAGTTTGTGATACTTTCTATGTGATTGGTTCTGTGGTGGGTCCTCATCCTTATCCTTTTATGGTAAGGGAGTTTCAAAAGATTATTGGTGAGGAAACCAGACGGCAAATTCTTGAAAAGGAAAACAAACTCCCTGACTGCATAATTGCATGTGTTGGAGGCGGAAGCAACGCTATGGGCATTTTCCATGCCTTTTATGAAGACAAAAGCGTGAAACTTGTTGGTGTGGAAGCATCTGGTTTGGGGCTTGACACAAAGATGCATGCAGCCAGCATGGCAAAGGGAAGTGTTGGCATACTGCACGGCATGAAAACCATGATTCTTCAGGACGACGATGGCCAGATAATGCCTGTGTATTCAATCTCTGCAGGACTTGACTACCCTGGAATTGGACCGGAACACGCATATTACAAGGAAACAGGCAGGGCGGAGTATGCAAGTGTTACGGATAAAGAGGCAATTGACGCTTTTTTACTGCTTTCAAGGGTCGAAGGTATTATTCCAGCCCTTGAGAGCGCTCATGCTGTTGCTTATGCAGTAAAACTGGCGCCAAGGCTTTCAAAAGATTCCATTGTGATTGTAAATCTTTCAGGTAGAGGAGACAAGGATGTTGAAACCGTATCAAACATATTGGAGGGGAGAATATGAACAGGATTGACAGGGTTTTCATGGACTTGAGGAACAAGGGACAAAAAGCATTGATTGCATACATAACAGCCGGGTATCCGGATATTGATGCAACAGTAGAATTAGTGCATACAATATCGGATGCAGGTGCGGATATTGTTGAAATAGGGATACCTTATTCAGACCCTCTGGCGGATGGCCCCGTTTTGCAGAGAGCGGCATCAAAGGCGTTGGAAAAGGGTCTTAAAGTATGTGATGTTTTTGATGCTGTCAGGAGAATAAGGGAGAGAAGTGATATTGCACTTGTGTTTCTTGTTTACTTCAACACGGTGTTCAGATACGGTGTGGAGAGTTTTATAAAAGACTCAAAAGATGCAGGCATCGACGGCTTTATAATCCCGGATCTTCCTCTTGAGGAAAGAAGCGAAGCAAATGGCGTAATAAAGAGGTATGGTTTGCACCACATTCCTTTGGTAGCCCCCACTTCCCATGAAAGAATAAAGGAGATTGTAAAGGAGGCGGGAGGTTTCGTTTACTGTGTCTCTACAACGGGTGTGACTGGGGAAAGGGACAAACTGGATACTGATATGGCTGCGTACATGGAAGAGGTAAAGCGCTTTACTGATTTGCCCAGAGCAATTGGTTTTGGCATTTCAAGTCCTGAGATGGTAATGAGTTTGAAGCATCACTGCGAGGGAGTAATTGTTGGCAGTGCGATTGCAAGGCTTATTGATGATCCGTCTAGTGTAAAGGATTTTGTAAAGAGTATCAAAAAGGCATTGGAGTGAACGAAAATCCATTGGTTTTGGCCAATGGATTTTTTATGTTTCTAGAGTGTTTTAATTAACTTGTTCGAATAATAAGTGAGGCAGGGAATTGTTGCCACTTTATGAAAGGATGAGTAGAAGATGAAAAGAGTTGTTACTTTAAGTCTTGTGTTTGTTTTGATGGTTGTAATGATTGTAAATCTTACATCGTGTACAACCAGAATATATGCAACGGATTTGATGAAGGGCATCAAGGCAAACGAGGTGGAAGGAAAAGATGTGGACGAGAGATTTATACAAAGTACAGCCAGGTTTTCAATGGAGCTTTTCAAGAGATCCCTGGGAGAGGATAATTCTTTGGTATCTCCCTTGTCTGTTTTGCTTGCTCTATCGATGACTGCAAATGGTGCTGACAATGAGACATTAGAGCAAATGGAAAAAGTGCTGGGAGATGACATCACAATTGATGAGCTGAATGAGTACTTGTATTCTTATGCAAAGGGTCTTCCAAACAAAAAGAAATCAAGGTTTGAGATATCCAATTCCATATGGTTCCGTGAAGGTTTTAATGTTAATGACGATTTCTTGCAGAAAAATGCCGACTATTACAAAGCAAGCGCCTATGAGTCAGCCTTTGATGAACAGACGGTTAAAGATATAAATAACTGGGTAAAGAAAAAGACCGATGGTTTGATAGATGAAATACTTGATAATATAGATGACAGTGCGGTTATGTTTTTAATAAATGCAATTGTGTTCGATGCTGAATGGGAAAAGATATATGAGAAGAATGATATAAAGGAAAGGGATTTTAAAAACATTGACGGCACTTATGCCAAGGTGGACATGATGTACTCAAATGAATCGAAATATATTAGCAGTGACAATGCGGCAGGGTTTGTCAAACCATATAAAAATAAAGATTACAGTTTTGTTGCAATACTTCCTAATAAAGACATTTCAATATATGATTATGTTGAAAGTCTTGATGGCGAAACTTTCTTGAATTTGGTGGGAGGAGCCGCAAAAGAAGTTGTTAATGCTGGTGTTCCAAAGTTCAAGTATGACTATGAGATTGTGATGAATGGTGCTTTAATAGACATGGGTATGGAGCATGCATTTGATGGAAGAGCTGATTTTTCAAAAATGGATGCTGATTTAAAAGAAGGTCTGTACATCTCTGAAGTTCTTCACAAAACATTTATTTCCGTTGACGAGAAAGGCACAAAAGCAGGTGCGGTAACAAAAGTGGAAATGCGCGACACAGCGGGTCCTGTTAGTGAAGCCAGAGTCATACTCGACAGGCCCTTTGTCTACGCAATTATTGATAACGCAACAAACCTTCCTTTGTTTATTGGAACGGTTGTTGATTTGGGAAAATAAATTTAAAGTAGGTGTTGTAGATGAAAAGAGTTATTGTTCTTTTTCTTGCAGTTGTAATGCTTGTGAGTTTTACATCCTGTGTAGAGCCTTTTGTGTATGAAGAAGTAAAGGGCATGAATCTAATGGAAGGATTAAAGGAAAACAAAGTTCAAGGCAAGGATGCGGATGAAAGGTTTATTGCAAGCACTGCAAGTTTTTCCATTGATTTGTTTAAAAGATCGGTTGGTGAGGAAAACTCCTTGATATCTCCATTATCTGTATTGCTTGCCATGGCGATGACTGCAAATGGTGCGAATAAAAACACACTGAAGCAAATGGAGGAAGTTTTGGGTGGGGATATATCAATAGATGAGCTTAATGAGTATTTATATGCATATGTAAAGTCGCTTCCGAACAAAGAGACATCAAAGCTTGTCATATCCAACTCCATATGGTTTAGAGACGATGAGAGCCGTTTTGCTGTCAATAAGGCATTTTTGCAGAAAAACGCAGACTACTACAAGGCGAATGCATACAAGTCACCTTTTGACGAACAGACTCTAAAAGACATTAACAGTTGGGTCAAGCAAAAAACAGACGGTATGATTGAAAAGATACTGGAGCAAATTGATCCAAATGCGGTAATGTTTCTTATCAATGCGATTGTGTTCGATGCGGAATGGGAGGTAATATACAATGAAAACATGATTTATGAAAGAGAGTTTACCAATTTTGACGGCACAAAATCCGTGGTTGAAATGATGCAATCCGAAGAAGCAAAGTTTATAAGCGATGGAAAGGCAAAAGGTTTTGTCAAACCGTACAAAGGTGGTGATTACAGTTTTGCTGCCATACTCCCTGAATCAGGTGTTTCCGTTTACGACTATATTGCAGATCTTGATGGAGAATCCTTCTTGAACCTTCTTAAAGGTGCCCGAAATGTACCGGTACATGCAGCGGTGCCCAAGTTCAGTTATGACTTTACAGAAAACTTAGCCGAAAGCCCACGACTTTAGTCGTTGGGATGAAGGCTTATTAGATACTTGACACCCATCTAATATTATGCTATATTATAATTAGATAGGTGGTGAATATCTAATGAATGAT
>DUPL01000131.1 GCA_012838385.1 Clostridiaceae bacterium | reverse complement strand
TCATCTTTTCTACATTTTCAACCACTGTTTTCCGTGGTTTCAATAAATATAACATCTGCTCAAAGTTATCTTTAAATATTTCTTGCAATATGTTCATGTTGTTATTATAAGACAAACAGTAAAAAAAAGAAACACCATAGTTCCCCTCAAGATTGAGGGGCTAGGGGAGCTGATGTGTCGGAGACACTTTTTTTATGCCAAAAAGCATAGAATAGTATGAATACTGTATGAAGGGAGTAGAGAGAATGAGAAGAAAAGCTTTTGCAAAAGTATTGTGTCTGCTGCTTATGCTCCCTGTGTTGGGCATAATGGCAAATGCAGGAGCCACAAGGTATATGGGTGTAACCCTTTACCGAAGCGATTACGACTATGCGCCCTCTGTCATGATTGGAGATGGTCCTCTTATCAAAATGTGGTGGGGAGGAGGAACCGGTAGTGGAGACGGTATTTACTACTCAAGACTTACTCCTACCGGATGGGAGAGTCCTAGGCTGGTATTTACAAGGTCCTCGTCAGGATGGGATTCAAGACATGTATGCGACCCAAGTGTTATCAAAGGTTCTTTTACCTTTAATGGTGTAAACTATTCATATGCCATGTACTACACTGCTACATATGACAACATCGGATATGACAGTCATATTGGTGTGGCCTTCTCAAATGACGGAGTCAACTGGGTGAGATACGGACCTCCAATCATATCCCCCCACGGTGATGCAACACCTCCAACCAAGCAATATGGTGCAGGCATGTGCACCGTATATAATGACAACGGTACCATAATCATGATATATTTCGATTCCACATTGGGCGGAAACTACATGGTGACATCAACGGACGGGATTAATTTTGGCAACAGACAAAAAGTGCCTCATCCCAGATCCTGGGAGCATATTGGTGATATTGCATACTCTTCCAGTGAAGGAAAATGGTATATCTGCACCAAACACGGCAATGATCAGGAAATCTATATCTACGAGACCGAAAACAGTTCCCTTATGTCCACATGGCGTCATACCGGTGGTATTTCATCCCTCACCACAGGCAATGTGAAAAATCACAATCCGGGTTTCCTGAGAGACCCTTATGGAAACATCTACTTTGAAGCAAACACGGAGTATATATATGTGTACTATGGAACAGGAAGCACGTCTCCTTCCACCTGGAACATAGGCCAATCAATATATGTTCGCGGCTGGGAGTTCGAAGTGGAAGGCAACAGGGAAGGATGGACCACAAAGAATCTGATGTATGACTATGGACCAAGTTCCGGTGGATCATGGGTTGTTTATACTCACATGCTTGACCCATATTTTGAATCACCTGCCATTGAATTGCCTGCAGAAAACAACAGATACATAAAGGTTAACATTGCAAACCAAAACACAAGAACGGACGGCAAAATATATTTCAAGACCGCTCAGGAAAACTATTACGACGAGAGCAAAACAGTAACCTTTACATGCACCAATGGCGGTGGATGGTGGACCCATACAATTGATATGTCGGTTAATCCAAAGTATACAGGAACAATTACCGGTATCAGGATAGATCCGGTCTCTGAAGGAAATGGTGCTCCTTTGGGTATTGCTTTTGTTAGATTTTCCAGCACTGCATAAAGAAATTTAAATAAAAATTAACTTGTAAATGGGTAGTCAAGAATGTATAATCCTTCTATGCAAAATGAGAAACGTGTGCATGAAAGGAGAATACAATTTATGAAGAGTCTTGCTGTAATAACTGACGAGAAAAGTGACCTCTCGAATGTTATTGAAGAGATTGGATATAAAACAGGAGTATATACTGTAGAATATATAAATAAAAGGGAATTGGGGGAAAAGGACTTAAAAAATTTTGACTGCTACTGCATCCTTGGTGGTACCAGTGAGAAGCCTTTTTCCCTGAATGCATCTTCCAGAATAGTTCTTGAAAAGGAAAGGGAGAAAGGCAAGAAGTTTTTTGTAGAGTATTGTCTTAGTATAGGGGATGTGTATTCTGCTGAACCTGTTAAAACCAGGTTCAGCAGACTTGTTTACCTGGGAGAAGATTTAAATGATACTTTGTTTTATGAAGATATTTTGGATGACCAGTGCAATGATTTTTCCCATACGTATTTCAAAGGTGCGGAATCTTCGCCGATTCTTGTTTATAAAAGGTACATAAACTCACATTCAAAAGCATCATTGAATGATGATGAAAAGAATGACATAACAAAATGGGCTTTGTGGAAATATGATGACAACACCCTTGTTTGCAATTTCCGCCTTTGCAATTTTATAAAAGCAAGATTCTCTCCCATGAAGAAGTGGCAGTCGCTGGTTTTGTGGCTTGTGTCTTGGCTTTGTGATAATCCTCTTAATGTTGATTATGCTTTTGAAACAGCATATACTAACAGAAGCGACATGGAAATCAAGGACTTTGATGAGGCTGCAAAAGAAAGCTTTCTTATGGGCATGGACTGGTTCCATAATGCCAATATACTTCTTTCCGGGGGAAAGGACGGAGTCCTGGAAGGATTTCACCACGACATAGATGCAAAAGGTGTGCAGAAAGTTGCAGATACCGTAAGGGCGGATTGTGCAGGGGAAACCTCAGGAGCTTTTTTTGTTCACCACATGCTCACCGGGGATGTCAAGAGCCTTGAAATTGCGAACAACCTGGAAGACTACTGCTACAACAACATGCAGATAAAGGAAGGTATGTACAAAGGCATGATAAGGTGGACCGAGGTTGCCTGGGGTGTATGCTATCAGGATGATGTGGCAAGGGTTATAATGCCGACATTGCTGAGAAGCTTTTACACCAAAGGTTCTGACAGGGATACAAAACATCTGGATGATGTGGTGGAGGCTCTTTGGTTTCTTGTCAAGACAACGGGAACAGACGGTCTTCGTCCCGGCAGGACGGATCTTCTGTATTTAAGCGATGAGGAAATGAACAGGATAAAGAACAATCCTGCCAATTTCCCTTCTGCCCATTACAATGCCTTTTACCATGCAACCCTTCTCATGGCATACAAGTTGACCGGAATAGAGGAGTTTAAAGAAGTTGCAGTTAGAGGACTTACCACCCTTATGACCAAATATCCTGACTTGTACAGAGAGCAAAGTGAGACCCAGGAAATGTGCCGTCTTGTTCTTCCGCTTGCCTGGCTGTACTTTGTCACAGGAGAGGAGAAGCATAAAAAGTGGCTGTACAGGGTTTGTGAGGATCTAAAAAAACTGCGTCATTCCTTTGGCTCATATATTGAGTGGGATACGGGTTATCGTGCTGCCAGAAGCCGTAAAATTGATTCGGAGTGTTCTCTGTTGACGAAGAACGGAGACCCAGTGTCAGATCTTCTGTATTCTGTCAATTGGCTGCCTCTTGCATACATACAGAGTTATCTGATAACAAAAGATGAAATGTTTTATGACATGTGGAAGGATATTACAACGTTTTTTATCAAATCCCAAATACTCAGCAAAGACTCTAACCTGAATGGTGCATGGGCAAGAGGATTTGATCTTGAAATGCATGAGGTTTATGGAGTTCCCCATGACGTGGGCTGGGGTCCTTGGGCGATTGAATCAGGCTGGACTGTAGCTGAGATTTTGATGGGAATAGGTTACGGTCTTATGGTTGATGAAATCAAGCAATATTACAATGAGTGAATTATGATGGATGCAGACAGATTGAAAAGATTTCTCAGGGAGTTGAAAAAGAAGGAAGTCAGAATGACTTGCGGTCTTTTAGGTGTCGAGTGTGTTTCGATGTCTTATGTGTGGGATTCGTTTTTTGACCTGAAAAAGCCGTATAAAAAAGGGGCAAGATACACCCTTGATGAACTTCTCTTTATGAGTGATGCAGAGTTTGAGGAAGTTGTTGACGAATACTTCTTTGAGATTGTAGACAGACTAAACTACCATGTACAGCATGTTCTGCATCCTGTTCTAAAACTACCGATAAACTCCGACATGGAGACAGTAAAGAAAAAATTCAGGGAACTTGCAAAAGAAATGCACCCTGACACTGGTGGTTCAATCAAAGAATTTCTTGCCCTTTACGAAGCTTATGAGCTGTTCAAAAGAAAAAGGTATTAATTAAAGGCATCCATGCTCATATAATATTTTCCGCATAATGAGCACTGGTACAGATGGCTTGTTATCTGCCCTTTTTCAAGTTTGTCTTTCAAATCCCATGAAAGAATCTGACATTTCATTAAAAACTCATCCAGCAAGTCTGCTTCTTTAAGCTCTTTCAAGCTGGCATCTCCAACATATGTACACAAACCAGAACAGCATGCGGGCCAATACTCCACATTACATTTTTCAACGGGCATATCTGTAATTTTCGACGATCTTGTTTTGATTAGCTGCATATTTACATGTTTCTTTTTTAGCTCTTCCTTTTTGCTCATCAATATTCCTCCCAAACCCATTATAGCACATGGAAGAAAAATATGGATATTGGGAGGAATAAGTTTTATGAAATCGGGGAACCTTGAATCGTTATTTCACAAAGTTCAAATTTACCTGATCGCATGGAAGCGCTGCCAAACTTGGTGAAGTAAAGTCTTCCTTGATCGTCAATTACACCATTGCCAGTGTAGACGGCAAGAGGCATTGGTGACAAGGATGTAATTTCACCCGTCTCTATATCATACTGCATAACTCCATAATCTTTTAAGTATACGGAAGGCACATAAAATATTTTTCTTCCGTCAGGAGCCATGCACAGGCTGTACAGATAGTTGATGACAGTCTTCTTATCAGGTGTTTTCAGGTTTCCGTGGTGTTTTATCTCAAAGGTCTCGTGGTCTATGGAATAGAGTTCACCGCAGCAGGAGGATACAAAAGTCGTTTTTCCATCCGGAGTTGTGCACTGTCCGTTCCAGAAACCTCCGAAAGCCTCATATTCGGTCTCCACAAACTCATCCTTCGTAATGTCATAGTAGTAAATGGGATATAGGTTTTCACGGACAGTAACATCATCCTCAACGCCTCTGTAGACGTATATTCTGTCTTCCACAATCACTATCTCTCTGCTTAACGGATTGTTTGGCATCCAGCCGGTTGTGTCTACGGTTTTTTCAATGGTTTTTGTCTCCAGATTGTAGAAAACCAGTTTATACTCTGGTGTGGACATGCATACCAGGGTGGATGTGCCCGGTATAAGACGTACTTGCAGTATACCTTCATGTTCAATCAAAACACCATTTGGAAGATGAGCGGTTTCATCCTTTAATTCTTCTGTTTCAACATCCAGTGAAAAGAGATGGCCGCCATGCATTTTGTCCATGGGTTTGTTGTCCGGTATGGTGGTTTTTGTGTCGAACTTGCCTGCATCGTGGAAGTTCTGCGAGCCCATGTACATCTTTCCGTTATAGTAAATGAACTGGGTGTGCCCCTTTGGCAATTGTTCATCATCGTATAACGTGCCGGCTTCTTTTGCGGCATTCATGAAGGTACCGTGGAATTTGAGTTCTTCCGTGTCGGGATTGTACGACAATACAGCAAAGTCTTCCTTGCCTTTGAATTCATCCCTTCTGCGGACAACAGTGATTCCAAAATAGATGATGCCGTTTGGATCGATGCCCGTACAGTCCCAAGCCTGGGCCTGGTTCATGTCAATGTAGTCGGGTATAACACCGGATTTTGCAATGTCTATGTTTTTGATGTTTGTAACCTCAAAATTCATTGCAGGAATCGGTGTCGGCTCTGTCGTGGGCTCGGGTGTTGGATCTGAACCTCCGCCTACGCATGACGAAAGAACAATAATTAATATTAGCAATAGAATTAAAACTTTTCTTTTCATATACTCACCTTTACATTTATTTTTATGTTTTTGCATGCATTTTTCTAAGCTCTGTGGGGGTGGTGTTTCTCAAGGTTTTTAACCATTTGGCAAAATAGCTGCTGCTTATGAAACCAACTCTTTCAGCCACGTCTGAAACACTCAAATCTGTTGTTTTCAAAAGAACTTCGGCTTTCGATATTCTGAACTCGTTTATGTACTGGGTCGCAGTTTTTCCTGTAGCCTGTTTAAACAGCCGGCTGAAATGGGAAGTTGAAAGATATGTGAGAGATGCAAGATTCTCAATCTTTATTTCACTCGCATAGTTGTTTTCAATATATTGAAAGACGGGATTGAGTCTTTCGTAAGAGAGCATGCTCCTTTTCAGCTCGCTGTTAGACTTTATGGTGTTTATGTGGTTCCTAAAAAGGTGTGCCAGCATGTTGTGAATCGCACCTTTTACCGCCAGTTCATACGCAAACTCGTTGTTGATAATCTCATTTAATAGTTGCTCTATAAGCTCAAGCAATTCTGCACTGTTCTTGATGTGATTGTCAAACCAAATCTGATGGTTTTCCATAGGTTTTACATATTTGTGCTCGCATATGTCTCGTTCTGTGGAGGAATAAATCTGCTTGTCTATCATAATGCAGTCGAACTCAGGAAACCCCGCATGGGAACTCAATGAATGCGGCTCACGAGGGTTAAAGACAAAAATGTCGTTGTCTTCGGCCACATATCTATGGTTGCCTATCTGTACAATAGCGCCTCCTTTTCTGAATCTGATTATTTCAAGCTGCTCATGCCATGTAAGCGTCAGCTGTACATAGTTCATGGGTACCTTGGATTTTATGTACACTTTTATTGGAAACATGGCATTTGCAAACGATATTTCGTCATATTTAGAAGAAATCATCGTGTTCCTCCTCAATGTTTGTGTATTTATTTTATCACAAAGTTTGCAATATGTCTTAATAAATATTATATTTTGAAGACATATTCAAGTCTTTACATTGACACAGTTTCCTAACTTTGTTCTTTATATTTTAAATGATAGATTTGTATTACATTTTGACATAAAAATGTTATTCTGCACCTTCCCTTGCTTATATACTTGAATAAAGGACATGTAAGAAAAAGTGAATGGAGGATTTTTTAATGGCATTGAAACTTAAGAGGATTATTTCAATTTTGCTTGTTTTGTTGTGCGTGTTAAATCTTTTTTCGTGTCAAGACAATACCAAGGAGGAAGAGAAAATGATTAAAAAAATATATGAAGAGACAGAAGATACTCCCGTTCTATTGGGGGTCTGGGTTCCGCCTTTGTACAGACTGACAGAAACTGACGAGGATGCCGACATGAGGTACAAGGAGCTTAAAGAAGTGGGCGTTAACATGACATATACCCATCATCCCGTGCATGAGGTATACAATGTCAACCAGCTTTTGAGATCTTTGGACGCAGCCCACAAGCACGACATCAAGGTCATTGTCATATTAAGACCTGGACAGCTTGGTATAAGCATGGTGGAAAAGACCAAAGACCATCCTGCTGTTATGGGATACAACCTGGTGGATGAGCCTGGATTTGGGTCCTTTTCACAACTTGCAAATCTTAGAGACAAGTTAAAGGAAATGGTTGATGAGGATAAGATTATAATGTGTAATCTTTTTCCCAACTACGCTCCTGATTCTTTCCTAGGAACATCTCCCACCGAAGACAAAAGCAGTTACGAGGTGTATGTGGAGAGGTACATGGATATGATAAGGCCTGATGTTCTGTCTTTTGACCATTATCCTTTCCTGGCAGACAAAACACAGGACAATCATAAGATACAGCTCATGCTGCAGAATTTCAGTATTATAAGGTTGTATGGAGAAAGGTACAATGTAGACACATGGGGTTTTGTACAAAACAGCAGCTGGCAGGGGACAAGACTTCCCAATGATGATGAACTTAGATTCGTTGTACATTTCCACTTGATATTTGGTCTAAAGAGCTTTTCATACTTCCTGTACTGCCAGCCGGACGATAAACCTGGTGTGGAAGGCGTATTTGAAGGCATGATAACAT
>DUPL01000130.1 GCA_012838385.1 Clostridiaceae bacterium | reverse complement strand
TTTTATCAAACTGTTCTACCTTCTTTTCCCACATCAATAGTTTTTCATCTCGCGTCATCTTCAATACCTTCCTAACTTATGAAAGTTCTGCTTTAATACATCTTTTTGCTCTATCATTCTCGCAAACATTCATTCATCTCACAAGGTGTATTCTATTTGACGCTTACATTTCAAAAATATATTGTAGTAATTTTTCAAACGCAAGGCTTTTCTTGTTGGTATATCATACTAACATAATTATGTACAAATAAACAAAGGAGTAGATTTTATGATTAAAACTAAAAAATCTATTTTAATTGCTCTTGTAATAGTGCTTTGTGCAGTTTCTTATCTAGGTATCTGTGCAAGCGAGAGCATTGTAAAGATGCATATTGATGACCCAGCTCCAGACGGGAGTAGATTCAAGAACACAGACGAGGGTGTTGTAGCGGTCATGCTTGATGTAAAGGGCGGAAAATTTGTTGGCCTTGTTATTCCTAGTTGGTATGATCCACCAATGAGTACCGCAATTATGTTATATAAATGGGATACTGATTATCAGACCACAATATCCAATAGACCTGTTTTTACGGATTTAATAGAGGATTCAGAGGAATCTAGTTGGGTTAATCCAGGCGAAAAAGACTTTCGTGTTGATTTTGAGAGGGCTTTTGCTGAGGGCAAATATTTACTAGTATATAAAAAGCATACTGACCACGCTCTACATATACCTACTCATGCCGCCCATCAAGACAGTGTTGCATATTTTAACGGTGAAGTTTACGAGGATGTATCGTACAGAGTATCCTGCATCGTTAATCCTAGCGCAGAGCTAAACGAAGAACCTAACATACTCTTTAATGACAGCGAAACTATCGTGCCAACCTATGGAATAGGGGCCTCAGAGGATGGCGAGAGCTTTATTCAAGTTGCAAACTTAGACAGTGCAGCGCATATGTTTACTGTTTTAGGCGGTAAATTTACAGGCTTTGTGTTTAATAGTTTGTTTCTTGAAACAGGGCATGCTGATGTTGAGTTTAAGATATATAGATGGAAGGGTAATTATGCTGATACAATTAAAGAAGACCCTATTTACATCAATTCCTTTGAGCTAACATCTGGTGGCCCAGATAAATATGCTGATTTCAAAGTCTATTTTGAGAGAGCGTATGCTGAAGGCGATTATTTAGTTGTGATGGAGTGTTACGATGGTCTCAACCTTTGGACTCATGCACCCAAAGATGGAGTTACATCCTTTTTGAATGATGAAGAGTATGAATATGGAACTTTTAAATTAAGCTATATTGCAGATAGATATGCAGAGCTCGACGAAAGGCCTTTTGAGACTCCTGTACCAACAGATACCCCTGCACCAACAGACACCCCTGCTATAACAGATACACCTGCGCCTAGTACTTCGCCACCAAAAGCGACAGATGATGATAAGCAGATGTGGCCTTTTAGTATAATAATTGGCGTAATTGCTGTTATTGCTGTTGTTGTAATTATTGTAATATTAAGAAATAATAAGAAAGGTAAAGATTAAGTTTATGATTAGGAAAATGTTATACGTAATATTTTGCTTCCTATTCTTTGGTGCGTTAACTTCCTGCCAAGAACTAAATAGGGATAGCAAGTATATTTCCCTTAATATGATACCAATGCCTAAAGAGCAACGAGGTAAAATGAACGATAAGAATGAATATATAGCCTATGAGTATAAAGCTACAATTAAAACTGAATCAGAGAGCTTTAGAAATGCACTTAATGCTTTTTGTGATTATAGTGAAAGGATTTTAGATCTTTCTTTTGAGGAGCACGATAAAGCAGAAATTATCTTAGCTGCTCAACAAGAGCTTTTACCTGGTGCGTATAAAATAGTTCCAAACAATAAGAATGTTAAGATATATGCTTCGAATGAAGAGGGAATTAACAATGCTCTTGCAACCATGCTTCAGATTATGCAAAAATCAGATAATGGAGTATTTATACCAAAGGTTAAAATTTTTGATTACCCAGATTCAATATACAGAGGTATGATGGTAGACTTAGCAAGGGAATGGCATGAATTTGAGTATCTCATTAATTTTGTGGATATGTGCTATTTCTATAAGCTATCTGTTCTGCACTTGCATTTTACTGATGATCAAAGCTATACATTGCCTAGTGATGTATATCCGAAGCTACCTACAGTGAATAGGCATTATACAAAGGAACAAATAAACGAATTAGTAGAATATGCACACAAGCGCGGTATAGAGCTTGTGCCTGAAATAGACATACCAGGTCATTGTCAACAATTCCAAAAAGCCTATCCTTCTTTATTTGGTTTTGGAGGTATAATCCACCAGCACGAAGATTCCTTTGTAGCTCTAGAGGAAATATTTGCCGAGCTTTGTGAAATGTTTAAGTATTCAAAATACATACATATAGGAGGAGACGAAGCAGCAATACAGCAGTGGACTCAGTGTAAAAAATGTAGAGATTATGCCGACACCAAAGGTATTGACTCTACTATATCAGATAAGAGTCTATTGTCTGAGCAAATGCTTGCACATTTCGTAACAAGAATAGCCAATGTTGTATTTGAAAACGATAAAAAACCAATAGCCTGGGAAGGCTTTGCAAAAGAAGTAAATGACATGGTACCAAAGGAAATAATTATTATGAGTTGGGAAAACTACTATCAACTTACTCCTGACCTTATTGACGCAGGTTTTAAAATAATTAACTGCTCTTGGGATCCTATGTATGTTATTACTCCGATTAGGAAATGGCCTATCAAGGATGTGTTTGAATGGGATATCTACTCTTGGAAGCCTGTACATCCCCAATCCCCTTATATAAACACAGGTGGAATCAAAATTGAACATAGCGATAATGTTTTAGGTGGTCAATTACTAGCTTGGAATCGTCATATTGAAGAACATTTCGAAAATGCTGAAGATGGCATTAAAGAAGAAATGTTGTTATTGCTAGAAAGAATTCCTGCTCTTAGCGAAAACACTTGGAACAATGAAAAGGTGCGTACCTTTGATGAATTCATTATAGATGCAGAAGTCTTACAAGATAGATTTAAACCTATATTAAGAATAAGCGAATAAGTAAAAGAGCTAATTAAGTAATTATGTGATGTTCCGAAGAAATAGAAAAGTCTGGTGGCTGCTATAGTAAGAACAATATTTATGCAGGAAGATATAAATAGTGCATAGGATACCCTGAAGGCTGTCCTGGAACAGTTAAAAGTAAGATTCCCCAAAGCTGCACAGACAGTTTTGGATGCATAAGACTGTTGAATGTAGTAAGTGTTTTCCCGGATAGAGACTCAGTAATACGTTTTGGTGGGGCTATACTGATAGGGCAAAACGATGAATGGAGCGTAGCAGAACGAAGGTACTTATCCAAGGAATCGATGGATGAACTGATGTTAAAGATGCATTGAAAAAGCTGCCGAATGCAGACAACAAGCAATAACATGGCAAACATTAAGCATTTATGCCGCAATAGGAACGTGGAATAAATGCGGTGGGTATAGTTAATTTTAGTTACTTAGTAGAAAATATTTTGCACCACTTGACAAGACACAACCCATTTTTTGTGTTTACTGCGCCAGCAATACTGTTTGCGTGTTTAGTTTTTACTTTAACTGCTACATTGTATGTGTGGGATATTATTGGGATGTAATGTTTTTAAGGTTAAGCATTTATGTAAATAATTTCTGCATTGTCATAAAGGCTATATTCAACGTAAATCAATATATAATAGCCTATACATGAGTAAAAACGATTAAAATTGATTATAAAAAATGTTGCTGGATTCTCTAAAGGGTATTTCGACCTAAAAATCCGTCTTTTTATCACCTAATATTAACAAGGCTTTAAAGATATTGACCCACCAATAAAGAAGCCAATGAAGCTAACTCTTGAAGAAAAACTAACATATTGCGAACAATCAATATTGCGCTGGATGATAGATAATATTTATATATATATGGTACTGTGGCGGCTATTATAGTTCTTGATAGGGCTATTAGAGGTGGAGAAAGTATTGGAGGAAGTGTTTATGACGCTGGAGGGAGTTTAAATTTGACCCTTAGCAATTAAAACATTTGCTTTACTTTTCATTTAACTTACAATGTGGTAGTATTTTACTGAAGTAAACATATAAATTATTGGGGGTTTAACATGGATATGAAAACTAAAGTTAAAGATTTACAATGGGATATGGGAATTATAGAATACGTAGAATGTTCAATAGAAGAACAGAAAGATTTTAATGCGCTAATTAAAGAGGACAAAAGTTTACCTGAAGACGTAGTTATTATGTCTGAAGTATACGGGGATAATTTTTATAGAGAAAAATACGAAGTAGCACCTGCTGAACAGGAGTTATATTTATTGTTATATCAAACAAAGCTGTTAGAAACGTAAGCGTCAAATAGAATACACCTTGTGAGATGAATGAATGTTTGCGAGAATGATAGAGCAAAAAGATGTATTAAAGCAGAACACTCATAAGTTAGGAAGGTATTGAAGATGACGCAAAGTGAAAAACTATTGATGTGGGAAAAGAAGGTTGAACAGTAAAATGTACCTCCCGGTACATTGCCATCAGTTGAGGAGTTGCCACTATATAATTGTAGTATAAGCTAACTTGCTGGGTATATGCCAGTATAAAAATGAAAAGGAGAATTAATATGAAGGATTTATAATCGGAGGAACTGGACTATTAGGAAGCGAGTGTGCAAAGCAGCTTATTTCAGCAGGACATGAGGTTACTGCCCTGGCCCTTCCGCCAATCCCGCCGGGTGCGGATCTTCAGCCTGAGATGAAGATAGAATTCGGCAGCTATCTCGATTTAAGTGATGAACAGATTAAGCAGTACTTTGAAGGATGCGATGGTTTTGTGTTTGCTGCTGGTGTGGACGAACGTATTGAAGGACCTCCACCAATCTATGATATGTTCAAAAAGTATAACATCACACCACTCGAGAGGCTGCTGCGAATTGCAAAAGAAAGCGGTGTGAAGCACGTTGCCATCTGCGGTTCGTACTTTTCTTACTTTGCCAAGATATGGCCTGAGAAAGATCTTTGTCGCTGGCATCCGTATATACGTTCCCGTATAGATAAGGAAAATATGGCTATGTCTTTTGCTGATGAGAACTTCGATGTGGCGGTGTTGGAGCTTCCATACATATTTGGTACACAAAAGGGCCGAAAGCGCCAGTGTGGATGTTTATAGCTGAAATGATACGCTCTGCCAAAGGGACAATAATGTATCCCAGGGGTGGAACAACCATGATTACAGTACGGCAGGCAGGGCAGGCACTCGCAGGAGCGCTGACCCACAACAAGGGAGGAAACTGCTATCCTATCGGCTGGTACAATATGACTTGGGTGGAGTTCCTGACAATAGCTAAAAAGCATCTCGGCTGCCCTGAGAAAAAGATAAAGACCATACCTGACTGGATGTATAAATTAGGTGGAAAGCAGCTTATGGCAAAGCAGAAGAAAGCTGGACATGAGGGTGGACTTCATATGGTGAAGTTTGCCGATGTGATGTGTGCTGAAACGTATATAGATAAATCTCTTGGTTGTGAAAAGCTGGGGGTAACAGAGGATGATATAGACGCAGCCATCGGCGAATCCATGCGTTTGTGTGCTGAAATCCTAGACGGAAATAGCGAAGTCGTCGATATCAAGGGAGAATAATACTTAACTGTATTCGTATAAAAAATCAACCCTGCGTACGCAGGGTTGATTCGCATTTGATTTGTAAAGCTTTTAATTGTAAACTCTCTTCTTTGTTAATACAAATGCCATGCTCATAGCAACAAGTGCAAACATTACTATAACCATAGTATTTGAACCTGTTTCGGGGTTTTCTGAATCACCGAGAACTGTAAACGGGAATGACGCAATCTCCAAAATTCTTCCGTCAGTAAGTTTTGCATATGCTGTGGCAACATGCTCTCCAGGTTTGAGTGTTTTTACAGGAACAACTACTTTAAACCTTGAAGCGTGTTCTCCGCCCGCTGCACGAACAGGTTCCTCAGTTGCTTGAGCAAAATCTCCCGCAACGAATTCCCCACCGTCTATCTTATAGCCGAATGTCTCAATGGGAGCAGAATCGCCAGCCCAACCACGTAAATATACGGATTCCCATTCGCCCTCGTTAAACGACTGGGGGTTATTCTTGAGAAAATCATCAGCCATTCCATCTTTAAGCATAACTTCACTGCCGCCAACAGGTGTATAGCCAACAGTATCATAAGATAATTTATCCATCTTTTCCTCTGCGGCAGTCACGCTGAAAGTGAATAACACAATCACGATTAAGAGTGTGAACATAATTCTAAAAAGCTTTTTCATAATATACCTCCTATGTATAATGTATTAAGATATTTTATATAATAAATCATATTGACTTATTTGTAAATACAAAGTTTGTCATACCGACACTTTTCTTAAAAATATTTTTACCCGAATAAAATTAATTTTTATAAATGTATGAATATGTCTGCAATTATATGTCTGTATTAATAGTTTTGTCAAGAGTAATAATATGGGATTAATGCAGTTTTACAGTACAAAATTCAACTTATGGTTGAACTATTAAACATTTATTAGACAATTAAGTTATTCCAATATCATTAGATTAATCTATAATGATTATGTGGCCACGAAAATAATGATAGAAATGTGAGGAGAAATGCAATGAATGCAAACCTGGCTGAGAAACTAAAAAGCCTTAGGAAAGAAAAAAATATTTCGCAAGAAAAACTTGCACAGTATTTGAATGTATCTTTTCAATCTGTTAGCAAATGGGAAAATGGCAACTCCTGTCCAGATATTTCGCTGCTACCTGCTATAGCACGTTATTATGGAATAACAGTAGATGAATTGCTTCAAGTAGAGAATATAAATGAAAAAATGTTGTTTGATGAATACAAAATGAAAGCATGGGAACTGCACAGAAACAACATGCCTGGCAAACTTGAAATATGGCTTGATGCATACAAGAAAATGCCAAACAATATTGAAGTTAAGGAAATGCTTTTGTCTACGTATTATGATACGGACAGAGTAAAATACTGCGATGAGATAATAGATATAGGTGTAGAAATATACAACAGTGATGCCCCTAATTACTACAAAGGTCAGGCTATTGCACTAATTGCAAAAACATACGCCAGAAACGGAAATTTTGAAATGGCAGAAAAATGGGCTTTACGGTCATTTCAGATTAACCATTGCCAGGAAGTCATTTTTTCGCAGATTTTAGACAATGATGAATTGATCGAACAAGTTGGTTTTTTTACATATTGGGTCACAAAGGAACTATTCTATATGGCGATGGGAATAATTGAAAGTAATAAAATTTCAAGAGGGCTGGAGTATAAACTAAATGTGTTAAAGACCGTTTTGGATATTTATGAAACATTTTACAAAAACGATGATATGAGCTATGAGGATATATTGAAATTATATATCCTACACAAAGATATAGCGTATATGGAGGCTGGACTGAATAGTGGCGAGAATATGGTTAAAAAGCATCTTTCAAGAGCATTGGAATGTGTGAAGAAATCTTTACATATCAAAGAGCATACTCTATCGCTTCCATTACTTGATGGTATTTTTGTACCAGCAGCACCTGAAGACAACAAGCAATGGGTGCGATTGATGAAGGCAGATCTGGATGACCCACGACTTGACAGATATAGAAAGTCAAAATGGTTTTCAGATATCACAGTTGAACTAGACAACATCCTGATCACAAATAATTAAGCATCCAGCTAAAGGGTTGATAATAAGCGCCAACTCTTTGTTATAAAGATTTGGTGCTTGTTGTTACCTGCTTTTTTTATGTGTGTCTCTGAATTGCTTTGGTGTAGTTCCGCATAGTCGGTGAAAGGTGTTATGGAAATGACTTTGCGAAGAAAAACCCAGACAGAAGGCAATCTCTGCAAGCGACTTGTTTGTTGCAACGAGCAGTCTCCTGGCTTCTTCGATTTTCACATTCAGAATATAGCGGTTGATGGTAATTCCGTTTTGCTCACGGAAAAGCTTGCACAGATATGTGCGGTTTGCTCCAATGTATTCAGCAATATCTCTGGTTGTTATGGGGTTGCTAAGGTGTTGCAGAATGTAATTGCGAATATCGATAGTCAGCTTGGATACATTCTTGCCGCCGCGCACTTTTTCGATTCTTTCGGTGAAATCCATAACCATTTGAGCATTAAGTCTTGTCAGTGCCACATAGTTGTTCAAAAGCTCCGCTTTTTGTATGTACATGTCACTTAGGTTGAAGGCAGTTTCAGGATCCAGCCCACCTCTGATTGCTGCACGGGTTACAAGGGTTGCGGTACAGACAATGAGGTTTTTTTGCTGCCTTATGGCATCGGGGGCCATTTTCCCAGGTCGGCCTGATACTGGTCTTTGGAAAAATCTTTTCATATCGTTTGTACGTCCGTATTCCACATATGAAAGCATTTCTTCCTCCAACTCCATAGTATTATGGATAACGGACTCTGTGATGTTTATATCTTTTTCCGGAATTTCCATATGTTCCAGGATTTCATCTCCAATAATGAGGTCTTCTACATCTGTTTTTTCATGATTCAGAAAATAATTGACAGTACATAAAATCTGCAGAAAATTACGGAGTGGATAAGACGGAATTGTTGAAAAATAGGCGGCGAGTTCATCCGCTCGGGAAAGCGGCTCTCCAATTTTCCGCAAAATCAAAGCGATGGTTTTTGCATCTATCTGCATCGGTGCAACAGGCCCGATAACGAGCGACACATCATCTTCTTTAGATCTGAAATGTCCATAGTACAAAAGATTTTCATCCATATAATAACTGACGCTTTTTGTTTCGGCAAATATGTGAGGTTCTTCCAAAATGGCCAGATCCGGCTCAAATTTTGCATGATGATACAGCCCTCTGAACTCTCCTTTAACATAGTACCGGACAGGCAAAGCTGATAATGAAGCTAGGGATTTTGCTAAAAACTCATAGTCCTGGAGCATGTTGTCACCTCATTTTTTTACAATATATAATAAAACAGACAATAATGCAATATATCAGGAGGACGATAAGGTATAATAAAACACATAATTGACTTAGTTTATATTGCGGAGGGTTAATATATGAGAAAATCCTTTGTTTTGCCGAAATCTCTTGTTAAAGATTCTGAAGTAAAAGCAAAAGAAAAATGGCTCGGATATCTTCTAGGGCCTGCCGGTGCATTGCTTCTCAATGCGGTTCTTGCAACCTATCTTAATGTATATTATACCGATGTGCTCGGGCTGACCAAGCTGTGGGGAGGAGCGTTCCTTGTTATCTTTCCGATTATTTCAAAAATAATCGATGCCATCACCAATGTTATAATGGGATATATCATTGACCGTACTCATACCAAAGAAGGCAAAGCGCGGCCATGGCTTTTAGTATCCGCACCACTTTTGACAATTGCGGGTATCCTGTTGTTTACAGTACCTAAGGCATCGACAACGGTTCAGGCAATTTGGGTAATCGTATCATACAACCTCTTTTATTCCTTTGCCTATACGATCTTCAACATGAGCCATAATCTTATGGTTCCTCTTTCTACACGGGATACAAAACAGCGGGGAGGGTTGTCAGTTTTCAATCAGATTACCACGATAATGATGAGCGGCATTCTCGTGGCTCTCATTTTCCCGATGGTAATTATGCCGATGATTGGCGTTGACAAGTCAAAATGGATTCTTTTGATGTCACTGCTTTCAATTTTGGCCCTGCCCCTTACCTTGTTGGAATATTTCTTTACGAAAGAACGTGTCACCCTGGAAAAAGCTGAATTCAAAAACGAGGTTAAGATACCGTATTTAAAACAGCTAAAAGCAATTTTTACAGATAAATACATGATTATCATCTATCTGTACTTTCTCATTTACACCATGGGATCGTCAATTAAGAATCTCAGTCTTGTATATTTCTGCAATTATGTGCTCGGTACATACAATGACGGCATCACACAGACAATGATATCAGTTATCGGCGGTATTCCGATGGGAATAGGCATTTTCGCAGTATGGCCTCTAGCAAAGAGATTTGGAAAGCGAAACGTTACTCTAGTTGGATTCATTCTATACTCTATAGGAGGCATTATCTGCTGGATTTTCCCGACAAATATGGTCATTATGCTGATAGGGCAGTTTATCAAGAACATTGGAGGTCTTCCTTGCTCATATGTCTTTATGGCTTTATTTGCCGACGTACTTGACAACTTCGAGTGGAAGGTTGGTTTTCGTTCAGATGGTTTGGCCATGTCTGTGTATAATATAATTGCAGTAGCCATGGTTGGAATTTGCACGGGTATATTTAATGGGCTTCTTTCGGCAGCAGGATATGTTCAACCATATTATGACGAAGCAGGCAATCTGATTGCAACTCAGACAGAAGCCGTCAAAAGCGCCATTACTTTTGGTTTTGTAGGTCTTGAAGTGTTTACAGGAATTATACTTGCCATACTTCTGATCTTTTTGAATGTTGAGAAAGGTCTGGAGAAGAAACAGGCCGAAATCAAAGCAAGACAGGAGGCAAAAGAATGAAAGCTGTAAGGATTAAAATAAATCATTTATTTTCACCTATTGGGATATCCGATTCCAACCCTGCAATTTCTTGGAATCTTTCAGATGGTATAAAGCAGACCGCATACAGGATTCAGGCATATGACGAAGAATCAAATATACTTTGGGACAGTGGGAAGGTAGATAGTGAACTTCTTTACGCCAAATGGCTTGGAGAACCAGTTCCGCCGCGTACACGGGTGAGGTTAATGCTGAAAGTATGGGATGAAAACGGGCTTGAAGGTGAAATTTCTGAGTCATTTTTTGAAACAGGCTTGCCCGTAGGCGAAGAGTGGCAGGCCAGATGGATTTCAGGAAACTATCGTGTTCGGAAATCAAAACGCTATCCGGTTGACTGCTTTGAAAAGTTTTTCTCAGCTAACAATATTGTAAAGGCTAGATTGTACATTACTGCATGCGGGCTTTACGCAGCAAGAATCAACGGCATAAGGTGCGGTAATTTTGTCCTTTCGCCAGGAATTACTGACTACAGGCGCAGGGTTCAGTATCAGACATATGATGTGACAGACCTTGTCAAAAATGGTGAAAACGTGATAGAGGTGGAACTGGCAGATGGTTGGTACCGAGGCTCTTGCGGTGCTTGGGGTAGAAGAAACCAGTACGGCACGCAGACAAAACTACTGGCTCAGCTTGAGCTAAAAAAAGCTGACGGCAGCACCGAGATTATCGGCACGGATGATACATGGAGTTGGAGTAATGACGGTCCAATACGATTTGCAGATAACAAGGATGGAGAAAAGGTAGACGCAAGGATGGTGCCGTCCTATTCAGGTTATGCAAAAGTAGCAAGGCATGATGTAATTCCTACCCCCTCCGACAATGTGCCTGTGACAGAGCACGAGCACTTCAAGGCAAAGATTATAAAAACTCCGCTTGGTAAAACCTTTCTTGATTTTGGTCAGAATATGGCAGGATATGTAGAGTTCTCCGTAAAGGCCAAAGCAGGACAGAAGATTTTACTGCGTTATGGTGAGTATATTGACAAGGACGGAGAGTTTACACAAAAGAACTTTCAGCTGTCAATAAGGAACTATACAACACCTCTTCAGCAGACTGAATACATCTGCCGGGATGGAGAAAATAGGTATAAACCCAAGTTTTCAATATTTGGCTTCCGATATGTCCAGATAGAGAGCGATATTGAAATAAATCCAGAGGATTTTACTGCAATTGCAGTTTATTCCGATTTGGAGACAACAGGGGCCTTTTCTTGCTCAAACACACTAATTAACAAATTCTTTGAGAATACTGTATGGAGTGCAAAAAGCAATATGTGCGATCTGCCAACAGACTGCCCGACAAGAGAGCGGCATGGATGGTCAGGAGATGCACAGATATTCAGCTCAACAGCTTGTTATCTGTTTGATTACTATACCTTTGCGGTCAAGTATTTGAATGACTTGTACGACTGGCAGAAGAAAAACGGATGCCTTCCCCAAATTGCACCCGAAGGCGGTACGGATTTTTACATGCGTGCAATGAACGGTTCTGTGGGATGGGCTGATGCAGGCATAATAATTCCCTACGTTCTATGGAAACAATACAACGACAGAAAAATCATTAAAAAATATTTATCCGGCATGGAAAAGTATGCTGCATTTCAGATGAAAAGATGCGGCAAATGGTATCCGACGGCAAAGCGGACGGGACTGTGTGGAAAAGACAAAAGGTACCTTAATAATGCAGGGCAGAGCTATGGTGAATGGGCGGAGCCTGACGATGTACACCATATGACGTGGAAGGATTGCGTGGTTCCACATCCTGAAGTTGCCACCGCATATACCTCATACGTTCTTTCTCTTCTTGCAGAAATGGAAGAAGAACTTGATCGGGCTGATAAAGCTGAAGAATACAGACAATTTAGTAATAACTGCAAAGAGTCCTACCGTGCGCTTGTGAAAACTGACAAGTACTTGCTCGATACGGACAGACAGGCACGGCTTGTTCGTCCGCTTGCCCTTGACATGCTTGACAGTGAACAGAAAAAGTATGCAGAGCAAAGATTGATAAAAGCTCTTGATAATTACGATTGGCGTGTCGGAACCGGCTTTTTATCAACGCCTTTCATACTTGACGTACTGAAGGATATCAATCCAAAGTACGCATACAGACTTCTTGAAAATGAGGAAATGCCCGGCTGGCTATTCATGCCGAAAAATGGCGCGACCACGGTCTGGGAAGCATGGGAAGGACCTGAATCAAAAAAGGGCGGTATAGGTTCTCTCAATCACTATTCAAAGGGAGCGGTGTGCCGTTTCTTGTTTGACACTGTCTGCGGAATCAAAGTTTCCGGCGATAATGAATTTATTGTTTCACCTTTGCCTGGAGGCAGTCTGACATATGCAAAAGCTTCGTATAAAAGCGTTTACGGAGAAATTACAAGCTCCTGGGAGAGAAAAGAAGGTAAAACTGTCTATACTGTAACGGTTCCTCCGGGCTGCCGTGCAATGGTGAAATTGCCAAGCGGTAAAGAATACATTCAAACTGCGGGGACGTGGGAATATGAGGAATGATATGAGTAAGATAAAAGAAATTATTTCTCGGATGACATTGGAGGACAAAGTGGCTTTTTGCTCAGGTGCGGATTTCTGGCATACAAAAGCAATGTCGCAGTACGAAATTCCCGAAATGATGCTCTCCGACGGTCCGAGCGGACTTAGAAAACAGGAAAGTGCAAGCGCTCAAGACATGCTCGGAATAAACAAGTCCGTACATGCGACCTGTTTTCCTTCTGCATCTACAACAGCCTCAAGCTTTGACCCTGCCGTGACAGAATGCATCGGGCGTGCTATTGGGGTAGAGGCTTTGGCACAGAAAGTTGGAGTTGTTCTTGGTCCGGGTGCGAATCTGAAACGAAATCCTTTGTGCGGCAGAAATTTTGAATATTTCAGTGAAGATCCATACCTCTCAGGAAAAATGGCAGCAGGGTGGATAAGAGGTCTTGAAGGGGTCGTAGTGGCTTCATGTCTCAAGCACTTTGCCTGCAACAATCAGGAAAAAAGTCGATTTAACTCAGACAGCATCCTTGATGAGCGCACATTAAGGGAGATGTATTTATCGGGGTTTGAAATTGCGGTAAAAGAAGGCAAGCCTTCCTCTGTGATGTCAGCGTATAACAAAATAAATGGGGTTTACTGCTCTGACAACCGGGAACTGCTTACAGATATTCTCCGTAATGAATGGGGATTTGATGGATTTGTTGTTACCGACTGGGGCGGAATGTCAGATAGAATCGCAGCTTTTCGTGCAGGATGCGATTTGTTAATGCCTGGCGGCAGCGGTTATATGGAAAAGGACACCATCAAGGCTGTTCGTGCTGGCCTGCTTGACGAAAAGGAAATTGATAAATCTGTTGAGAGAATTCTAAAGCAAGTATTTGAAGCGCATCAAATTCTAAACACACCTCATACCTATAATGCGGAGGAACACAACCGCATTGCGCGTGAGGCAGCGGAAAAAAGTGCAGTCCTGCTGAAAAACGATTTAGCTATTTTACCTTTGAACGAGGAGCAAAGGATTGTTCTTATCGGTTCAATGGCAAAGGAAATGCGTTATCAGGGTACTGGTTCAAGCCATATTAATCCCTTTAGAATAACAACACCATGCGATGCAATGCCGAATCTTAAATGGCATGAGGGATGTCTTGACGATGGTTCTACGACAAATGAGCTTGTTAAAGATGCGGTCGCTGCCGCTAAAAATGCCGATGTGGTGGTGATTTTTGCAGGACTTCCCGACAATTATGAATCAGAAGGCTTTGACCGCAGCAGCATGAAAATGCCCGACGGCCAACTGTGCTTGATTGATGAAGTAGCAGAAGCAAATCCCAATACGGTTGTTGTTCTTTTCAGTGGATGTGCCTTGGAATGTCCCTGGGCAGACAAGGTTAAAGCAATTTTGTTTATGGGGCTTCCCGGGCAGGCAGGCGGCGAAGCTGTGAAGAATCTGCTGTTTGGTAAAGCTGTTCCGTCGGGAAAACTTGCAGAAAGCTGGCCTGTACGCTATGAAGACTGTGCCTCATCCAATATTTATGCCAAAACAAAAGACGCTCTCTATGAAGAGGGTATCTACGTTGGCTACCGCTATTATGAAAAAGCGGGCAAACCTGTTCGTTTCCCCTTTGGCTACGGTTTGTCTTACACTTCCTTTGTGTATTCGGACCTGAAGGTTGTTGGCAGGACCGTTTCGGTTACGGTAACAAACACCGGCAAAATGTCAGGAGCGGAAGCGGTATTGTTGTGGGTGCATCCTCCACAAAACGGCATTCACCGACCAGTGAGAGAATTGAAAGCTTTTGATAAATTGTACCTGCAAGCAGGGGAGAGTAAAACTGTCACTTTTGTACTGAACGACCGCTCGTTTGCAATTTGGCAGAATGGATGGAAGGTGCCTGGCGGGAATTACAAGATTTCAGTTGCTGATTTGACTTCAGAGATCTATGTTGATGGAGAAACAGTGGATGTACCTGAATGGCAGAAAGAAAGCTGGTATCAGAACTGTAATGGAAAGCCCTCTCGGAGCGACCTCGAGAAAGCTTTGGGGCATGAAATTGTATTATCAGTATCGAAAAAAGGGGAGTACACAATGGATAATTCGATTATGGAAATGAAAGAAACCTCCGTGATCATGAAAATCATGTTCCGGGCAATTGAGTCAACAATCGCCAAACAGTTTAACGGAAAAAAAGACTATGCCAATCCTGAATTCCGTATGATGATAAACTCCAGTGCAGGAGCTCCTCTTCGCAGTATGCAAATCTCAGCTGGTATAAAAGACGGGCTGTTTGAGGGACTGCTTGAGATGGCAAACGGAAGTTTTTTCAGAGGAATAAGCAAGATAATGAAAAGTTTGATATGAAGGTCGGATATTGTATTTTGGCTATAAATGGATTATACTGTAGTTTGATTAATTCGTTTACTTTGTCATGCTGAGGAGGAGAGATTTATGAATAAAACTAGAGTAATAATTGAATGTGCGGTTCTTGCCTTATTTTCATTTATATTATTTTATGTGGTGATGTCAACGAGATTAGTGGCTTCCATAATATTGTCATTATTTATTTTTGCTGCTTGCATGATAAGACAATACATTAAGTACAAAATGATAAAGGAAGAAGAAAAGTACAAATAATTCAATATTGCGATCTTAAACTACAGGGGGAAGAAGTAGTATAAACAAGAATATGAAAAATCCTGCCGAGAAATCGACAGGATTTTTTGATTTATCTGCTAAAAAACCAAATTCCTCTTTCATCTACGCTGAAATTGCCTACTTGTCTGAAATTCTTTTTAGTACCGCAAAATAAGTAAGCTATTATGTTATCAAGATCGCCTACATAATAGTTGCAGAAGTAATGAGGTAGAATTTTGCTGTTCCTAAGGGAACTTCTTGTGATTGCTAGTTTCTGTCCATTTCCTTGATATAGCCAAATTCCCATGTTATAAAGACCTGTCCTTTTAATATAGGGAAAAAGTTTTGCATCAATATCTTTAACCAACGTGTCAAGATCATCATAACTAGCTATATTTATAAATAAATTAATAGAGGTAAATAAATTCGGATCAAAATTCTTATAGCCAACAAGAAAATTCTCAATGTTATCAAGAGTAATGACGGAATTGTTCTTGGTTTGCATATATTCAGACAAGGAATCGCTAAATCCATTACCATATCTGCTATTACTCTTAAACTCAACAAACTCCACGTTATAACCGGTTATTTTAGAAAAATGCTCTGCTGCAATATAACTGATATCTTTAATTTGATAGTCATCGCAAATAGTAGTGCCATTATCTACAACTTTGACAGTTCTGTCATTTACTTCATATGTAATGATACTTGGAACTTTTCGTTTATAAGGACCATAAAAATCACCTTCATATACGTTATGTTCTTTTTTATACGATTTGAATCGAATTTCGCTGTCACTCACACCATATTTATCTTTCAGGTATTCAGTATATTTTTTTAGTTTAATATTATGGCGAATAATGGCCCCTGCAATCAGCACTATTATTATAGAAATAATTGATACAATGGATATAACCCATATTTTCCTTGATTTCAAAATGTTCACCGTCCCATATATAATTTTACTAATAATAACGCTGGAAATTACTGGTGTCAACAAGAAAAAAACATTCGATATTACTTGTCATATGATGCTGATAAAATGACAGTATTTGTCTGATCTGCGATACGAGTCGCTAAAAAAGAGGTATAACGTTTCCATAATTAGTACTCCAAATAAAGCCATATTATTGACGTTAATGATACTAAATGATAACATATCAAAAAAACAGTGAAGGTGAATCATGAGTACTAAAAAGATCATACACATTGTTCCTAGTACACATTGGGATAGAGAATGGTATTTGCCATTCCGCAGATATCAGATAAGGTTGGTTCGTCTTATTGAAAAGGTGATAAAACTATTGCATGACGACAACTATCCTAATTATTTGCTGGATGGTCAAAGCATAATGTTGGAAGACTATTTGGAAATAAAACCAGAGGACAAAAACATTTTAAAAGAGTTAATCAGCAAGGGCAGACTTGTACCCGGTCCCTGGTACACCGTTCCCGATATGATGATTCCTTCTGGTGAATCTTTGGTTCGCAATCTTCTAATTGGGTATAGTGTTTGTAAAGAGTTTGGGGGATGCCTTAAGGTCGGTTACAGTCCGGACAGCTTTGGCTTGGTTTCTCAGCTGCCGCAAATATATAAGTTGTTTGGATACAAGTATGCCATGTTTTCAAGGGGGCTTAGACTAGACTCTGGCAAAGACACCGCCGAATTTATATGGGAAGCTCCTGATAAAAGCTCGGTTTATGCTTTGTTTGAAGCATACAGCATAGGTGTTGGCATAACTATTCATTCTGTCTGGAGAAGTTATGACCGTATAGATATGAGCAAAGAGCAGGTAATAAATAGCTTTAAGGCCACTATGGCTTATCAGGATAACAGGTATAAAGGACGAAACCGTTTGTTGGTAGTTGGAATAGATCATTTGGAACCAAATGACAATCTAACTGAAACTATTGCAACTCTGAAAGAAGAGTTTAAAGATGAGTATAAAATAAAAGAAAGTACACTTGAAGAATTCTTTGATTCTATGGTAGAAGAACTGGGTGAACAGCTGGAAACGGGATATGGCGAGCAGCGAGGTGAATACAAGAGTCACTTTGCGTTAGGAAACACGTTATCCACCAGAATCGATATCAAGATGTTAAATCGAATGGTTGAGAATAAACTACAGTACTTATGCGAACCTCTTCATGCGATAAATCCGCATTTGGATTTGTTTGATTATCTGGATACCAAACCTTTTTATGAGAATGCATGGAAAAAGCTTGTAGCTTCCCATGCCCACGATTCCATCTGCGGATGTAATGTGGACAGTACGAATCAGGATGTAAAAATGAGAATAATACACGCTTATCAAATGGCAAGAGAGGTGGAAAAGCTAGAGTTATATCAATTGGGGAGCAGTATAAAACCCAAGATGTCAGACTCTGCAATAATTGTATATAATCCTCTTCCATTTGTGCGAAGCGAAAGGGTTTGCGGCAAGTTAATAGTACCGTGCGAAGCTCAAGGTGAATTGCTTGTCGATGAGGATAATAATGTTGTGAAAGATGCGATAATACGTCGTACATTTTTGAAGCGGCGTGATATTGAAACCATGAAAAAGGATGAATATCAGGAGGTGTACGATGATACAACAAGAGTAGCATTGGAACCCATGACCAACAAGGATTATTTTACCGGCATTGAGTATGAGTTTTATGCAAGTGATATACCTGCATGTGGGTATAAGGCATATTACCTGGTTGATGGCAAGAAATGTGTGAACTCATATGTAAATGTACCGTCAAACAGTATAGAGAACAAGTTCTACCATGTTAAAGCGAATGATAACGGTACAATAAATATCACCATCAAAAGAACGGGCAGGACTCTTAATAATCTTCATTTCTTTGAAGATGAAACGGATGAGGGTGACAGTTATACTACCAATCCTTTGGGTGACAAGTTGTTTACTGATAAACTTGATGCAGAGATCAAAACAACGGTGAGCAAGCACTCTTCATCCATGGATATTTATTTAAGCTATATTAAGAATAATGAGCCTGTGCATCTTGAAACAACAGTTACTCTTGATAATTACTCTGATACAATAATGTTCAAGACTAGAGTTAACAACAAAGGCTGGAATCATCGTATAAGGGCTGTATTTGATTTTGATGAAGAATACAAATCTGGTTTCAGTGACACGGCTTTTGATTTGACTGAGCGTCCAATTTATCACAAATCAGAGTTGAAGTCCGAGAATATTATGACAATGCCTATGCGCAACCTTTTATACCTCAAAGGGGACCTGAGTGTAGCCGTATTTTCAAGAAGCACCCATGAGTACGAAGCCATAAGGGATGAAAACAGCACCCGTGTTTGTTTAACACTGCTTCGGTCTGTTGACAAGGTGTACAAAACGGATAACCCAACCAGGGATGAAACCAGTTGCGGCAAAGGTGTAAGATGGCTTACTGAAGACAGCAAACAAATTGGCGAGCATACCTTTGAGTATGGCGTCAAATTCTATGTCAATGAAGCTGGTAATAATGATGTTGTTAATGATGCGCTTTGTTATCAAATACCATTGACTCCTTTTGGTGGCTACACAACTGGCTCAATGAACAGTTCACACAGCTATTTTAGTATATCCGGTGCTGTCTTATCTGCCATATACACATTGGATCGTGAGAAGAAACAGTTAATGATACGAGTGTATAATATGGATCCTACAGAAAACTCATGTGTCATTAAACTTGACAAGGCACCTGTTAATGCCAGGAAGGTTGATTTTCTTGGTAATTCCATTGGTAATGTCAGGGTAGAAGGTGGCAGCATCCTCTTTGAAATCAAGCCTGGTGAAATTGCCAATGTTATGATAGAAAGAAGTTAAAGACCTTACACTGAATTTGGTTAAAGCATCCCTTGCTCTAAAGAGTAGGGGATGCTTTGGTATGTATGAAATCAGTATGTTGTAGAAAATTGAATAATGCCCCATTTGTGATCATTTTCAACTACAGCAAGACCCTTATGTACATAGCCTAAATAATCATACTCAAAAGATGAAACAGGATTTCCTTGTTTGTCAATGTAGCCCCATTTGTCATTCATCATTACAGCTGCAAGTCCTTTGCAAAAATGTAATGCATCCTCATATATGATAGGTATTGCTATTTCGCCCTTTTTATCGATGAATCCATATTTGCTTTCAACTCTGATAGATGCAAGACCTTCTTTAAAAGGAGATATGAAATCAAAAGGTGTATCAAAAGGTAACTTGCCCGTTTTGTCAATATATCCAAAGACTCCATCTTTGAAAGCCACTGCCAAACCTTCAGAAAACCTCTTTACACCATCATATTCCAAAGGTATTTGTAATTGACCCTATAGCTGAAATAGAAATGTATCAGTATATTATGTCGTTGTCAGGAGAGAGGCTAAAAACGGCATATACAAGACAATGTACAAAGGGCAAAAAGAGTGGTATGCATAAAAATATATGTAGCGCTTACAGCTCGCCTTTATATAAAATCTCTTGTAACTTCACCCTTAAATGAATATAATGTTTATGAAATTGAAAAATCTATTGAAGGTGATTGTATTGAAGAAATTAAAAGTTATTGTACCGGTTCTGATATTAGTAATAATATCTGTTGTATTATTAGTTTACTTCTCGCAGAAACCGCTGACTGTTGCATCAAACGGTAAAACAAAGTATACGATTATTCACAAGGACACTCTGACAGACTTGAACTACGCATACTTTCTAAAAGATGAGATTTCGAAAATAACTGGGGCAAACCTGACTATAAGAACGGAAGATTCAGTAGGCGATACCAAAGGATATGAAATTATTCTTGGGGATGTAGACCGGGATGGTCATACTATTGATGTATCAGAGCTGGGGAAGTTTGGTTATGTAATCGAAGTTGTGGGTAAAAAGATATACATAAAGGGGAGTACAGAATATGGTACATATACCGGTATAAAAACTTTTTTGGAAAAGTTTAACAATAAAGGCAAGATTGTTGTTAACAAAAAGACTTATGAAAAAGGAGATGGTCTTGACATGATAATTTCTCCTATTGAGACAGAATTGAAAATTGATGGTATAAAGAAGGATTACATTTTTGTACATGTAACTGACAGTCATCTTACACTCTTTTCTGACGATGACACAAAAGAAGTAAAAGCATCAGCTTATGGCAGGTCACAAGTATTCAAGACCGCAGACGGGATCCCCTCTGGTGATAGATTCCCAGCTTTCTTTGAATACGCAGAAAAAGTAAACGCTGACATGATATTCCTTACAGGTGACATTGCCGATTTCCCAACAGAGGCGAATATTAAAGCAATTGCAGATAACGTTAGCAGGAGCAAAGTTCCCTCATTATATGTTCTAGGAAATCACGACTGGTCTTTTGAATTTGACTATCATTCACAAAGCACCAAGGAAAAGTATATTCCTAAATACAAGGATTTGTGCGGAGGCAATACGGATTTTCAAGTTAAACAGTTTGATGATCTTCAGATAATCGCTATTAACAACAGTCAGGATCAAGTAACATATGAGCAGTATGAACTTACCAAAAAACAGCTTGAAAATGGTTTGCCAACGATAATAATCATGCATATCCCCATATATGTCGATACGTTGGCTCAAGCCACAATAGATGTCTGGGGAAAACCCATCCTGATGGGACCTGGTGGAGTAAGTCCGGCAGAATCAACCACCCTTTTCTACAACCTGATAACAGATGAGAACAATAACGTTCAAGCTATATTTGCAGGTCATGTGCATTTCGACCACGAAGACGAGTTTTTGCCTGGCAGAATGCAAATTGTAACAAAAAATGCTACAGACGGACATTTTAGAGTTGTAAAAATATCTGGCAAGTAATGAAAGTCCTCGCTGCGCGAGGACTTCTTTATACAAACATCTTGTATTTTTTAGTACAATGAATATAATCTATAGTAAGCTATAATATACAAAAGGAGTTATTTTATGCGTAGGAACAACTACATAAAGAAGTTATGTTTACTCTTGTTGCCAGTTTTGCTGGTATCAGTTTTCTTGTATTCCTGCAACAAAGAGTTTGATCCAACAAAGGATTATAAGCCAATCATTGCAGAACATGAAGATAGTACACTTAAACTTACATTTGTACATTCTTTTACAAAAGTAGCGCAAGATGAGAAGCCCAAAGGAAATAATTCATATTACATACGTCTTGCAAAGAACGAGATTGAGGGTTGTCAGTTCGTTCTCTATTCAGAAAATGATAAGGAAAACCTGACAGCAGAAATTACTGAATTTAAAAATGAAGCAGGAGATGCAATTCCCGCTGAACTATTCATTGAACATTATATCAGTACGGGAGATGCAATGACGCCTGATCCTATTGTGCCGCTGTCTTCTGAGTTTAATTTAGAAGGGTCTAAATCGCAAGCCTTCTATATTAAAATAAAGACCACACCTGATACACCAGCAGGCATTTACGAAGCAATGTTGTCTATTAAGGATGGAAGCAAGACCATCAAGCAAGCAAAAGTGTTTGCAAAAGTGTGGGATTTCACTCTAAGTGAAGCAACAGCATGTACAACAGCAATGGATCTTAGCCATTGGGCTGTATACGTAAAGCATGAACAATGGGATTCAGACGATAATGAGCTTTACAAGATATATTATGATTACCTGCTTGAGAATCGAGTAAATGCATATTATCTTCCATATGATCTTCTTGATCCGAGAGTAGATGAATACTTGGACAATCCGAGAGTGACTTCATTTTGCATTACTGGGTATAAAACAGATTACAATTTTGACAGATTGAGAGCTATTCATGAAAAACTATCCCAGAAGGAAGAGTGGTTTGATAAAGGATACTTCTATTTTGTAGATGAACCTACTGATATGCATCTTCTGAATGAAATTGAGTTTCATGGGATGAACCTGGAAACGGTATATCCAGGCTATCGAATGGTGGCTCCATTTTTTACAGACATAGCGGTTGACTACAAAACGGATCAAATCGAATTTATGTCAGACTATATCAGAATTTGGTGCAATAAACCATATGCATACAAGACGGCTAAAGAGAACAAGAAAGAGCCTAAATATATCGTTCAGTCCGAAAAATACGACAAACAGTATGGAACATATGCTGAACGAATGGAAGAGTTCAAAAAAAGAGGAGATAAAGTTTGGTGGTACGTATGCTGGGAACCGCAAGACCCTTATACAAACATACTAATGGAGCAAAAGGGCGTAGTTCACAGAGTACTTTTCTGGCAGCAAAAACAATATAATGTAGATGGATTTCTATACTATGCAGTAAATAACTGGACAGAGAATGCTTGGGAAGATGCAATAACAGGAAAACATCTTATGCCTCATGTATATGGAGATGGTGTTCTTATTTATGATGGTGCCCATGTAGGTATTAGAGGTCCTGTAGGTTCGTTAAGACTGGAAGCAGTTCGTGACGGCATTGAAGATTTCGAGTACCTAACCATGGCAGAAAAAGAGTTGGGTAAAAAGAAAACCAATAAGATTATAAAGAAAGTATCTAAAAGTATATTGGATTACACTAAGAATGACGAAACATTTGTGAAAGCAAGAATTGAGTTGGGAAATAAGCTGGAAAAAGCATTGAAAAAGTAAAAAATTTAAATGTCAGGATACAAAGAGAGTTGCATGCTTCTTAAAGGCAGCAACTCTCTTTCTTTTAGGCATAAAAGTTTATCCGGCTACATTATTGAAGCTTCTCAATGGTGATACCGCACCGGACAGAAGGTTTGGTTATATTGCAAAATGAGAATGGATTGATATAATTGGAGGAGCAGTGCAATATGACATACTAGTTGGAAAGGAAGTAAAAATATGAAGCTGTTGATTATTAGACACGGTGATCCTGATTACAAGAACGATACACTGACACCAAAGGGTTGGATTGAAGCTGATTTGTTATCCAAAAGGCTTGAAAAGATTAATATATCCAAGATATATTGTTCGCCATTGGGTCGTGCGAAGGACACCGCCAAGGCTACTCTTAAGATAAAAAACATGGATATGGAGATACTCGACTGGCTGCAGGAGTTTCCACTCCCTGTCAAACCTGACTATGAGAAAGAAGGTCTTCCTGTACATCATAATGGCTGTCATTGTCCTTGGGATATAACTCCCCAATACTGGGACAAATACAAGGATGTGTTTTTCTCCAATGACTGGATGAGTCATTCCGTGTATAAGGATAGCGGCATCTATGAATATTATACGAAGGTAGGTAATGAGCTTGACAAGCTGCTTGAAAAGTATGGTTACATAAGGAAAGGGCAGCTGTATGATGTTACAGAGAAAGCCAGGGATGATGAAACAATTGTTTTCTTTTGTCATATGGGGCTTGGTTTGACATTGGTATCCTGTCTTACAAGAATACCAATACCTCAAATATGGCATGGTTTTCAGCTCATGCCCACATCAGTAACAGTTGTAGAAATGCAGAGAACACCTCAGCTTCACGATGCTGCAATTGCCCGTATTGTTCAAATGGGTGATCTTTCACATTTATACAATATGGATTAGAAGATTTTGACAATTGGTTTATGACGTGATATTATTGACACGGTAATTAAATTTCGTGAGGTACATAATGGATTATTTTCAAACGAATGAAGCAAGCAATTATTCAGATGCGGCAAAGAAGCGTAACAGAATTATTTTAATCATTGCCGCTGTAGCAATTGGATTGGTGGGTTTTTATGCTGTTGTCGAGTTCATAAGTTCACTGGACTTGTTTTATACAAGACGCACCATATCATACAATGAAATGGTATATCAAAGACCTGACACGGATAAAATTTTTGACAAGATTGATGAGATAATTGAAGTAGTGAACAGCAAAGCGACATTTTATAAGAAGCTTAAAGCAGTTAAGTCTTTGGAAAAGGATTATGAAAATTTCTATACTATGTCAGCTTTGGCTTATGTCAAGCATAAAAGCGATACTACTGATGATTTCTTCAAGGAAGAGGTGGAGTTCTTTGGAGAGGTTACCCCCATATTTCAACAAAAACTCGAAGAAATGTTTATTTCCTGTAGTGAGAGCAGTCATGCAGAGAGGTTTGAACTGGAGTATTTCGGGGAAGGGTTTTTTGATTCATATAAAGATGGAAGTATTTACAGTGATAATTTTGTCAAACTTCTGCAAGAGGAGTCTCGCCTTGTTAATGAGTACATAGAGGCAGTGAGCAGTGCAACAATTAACTACAATGGCAAGGAAGAAACCATTGAAACCATACTGCAGATGGATTTGGAGGAAGAAGAATTTGATGCCTTGATGACCATGTATTATGAAAAATACAATGACATCCTGGGTGAAATATATGTTGACCTTGTGAAGACTCGCCTGAGAATTGCGCAAGAACTTGGGTACGAATCATATATGGATTATGCTTATGAATATTTTGGCCGGGACTATACTGCCGAGCAGGCAAGTTTGTTCATGCAGGATGTTAAAAATGAATTGGTTCCATTATATAAAAAGGTAAAACAAGATGAACTTTTCTATATCTTTGAGGAAGTACCAAACATGGATGAGAAGCGTGTTTTTGAGATTGTAAAAAAAGCAGCAGTAGACATGTCGACTAAAACTGGTAAGATCTTCAGCTTTATGGAGAAGTACGAGTTATATGACATATCCGCATCTCCAAACAAAGCACCCGGGTCATTCCAGACGTATTTGAGAGCATATGACGCACCGTTTATCCTGATGAATCTGGAAGGAAATGCGTATGATGTATTGATTTTTGCACATGAGTTTGGCCATTTTGTCGACTCATATTTAAATTATGACTATACTGTCAGTATTGAGGATGCTGAGGTGGCATCCCAAAGCATGGGATATCTGATTCTAAATTACTTAAACAATTGCTCGGAAGAAGAAGTTAGTATTCTCTCGTTGATGCAGTTTTTAAAAACCCTTGATTTATACATATACCAGGGATACTATAACGAATTTGAAGAGAGGGTCTATAGTCTCAGAGAGAATGATGTTACTCTTGAGAATATAAATAGTATAGCCAACCAGTGCGCTGTAAGTTTTGGATTATATGATGATGAATGGAAAGACTACTATTCGCTTCAATGGGTTGATATAATTCATTTTTACGAACTGCCTTTTTACGTCATCGGCTACTGCATTTCAAACGATGCAGCAATACAGATATATGAGCATGAATTGGCCAAAAAGGGTAGCGGTGTAGACTACTATTTGGACTTGATGAATAGTGACTGGAGCTTGAGTTATTTGGAAAGCGTAGAAAAGGCAGGTTTGGAAAGCCCCTTTGCCGAGGGGCGTATAGCTAAGGTTTCTTCATTATTGGAGAATTTCTTTTATCCTGAAGAAGCTGCTGCATGACTAAAACCCACAGTTGCTTATCAATAACTTCCAGTCTGCAATCCAACAGGAGTCTTGTGTGGTGCCAGGTGGCAAATCTGGCACTATTGTTTCACATGCCAGTTCTGGTATGGGTCGTCCGCTTTCAAGATATGCTTCTATAACTTGTTTGACATAAGAAGTTCTAAGCATCTGGCCTCCTATTAACGTCTGGCATACTTCAAGACCATACGGCATAGAATCGTGAAGCCACATATCAGCATATGCTTTTGAAAATTCAATTATAGCGTTTTCGAGTTCTTTCAACCTTTCCACTGATTCCTTCAGTGTTTTGGTGTCATTTGCTTTGTATGCATTTCTAATAGTTAGTCCTAAAAGGCACTTAATGCTTAGAACCCGGGCTAGTTTTTCTGCACATTTGAAAACATGGGAGTAATCTCCGCAGGCTAATCTTTGATAATGGTTAGCCAAGTCTTCATAAGTCTTTGGCATATCCTTGTCGTACAACAAATCCCATCCACCATTTAACAGGTCGGCAAAGAATATGAGAAAGGTGAGATTGGCGTGAGTGTTTGTCAGTTTCTTTTTATACGGGTCATCAAGGTAATCAAGTGAGAGCATGTCATCATAGTCTGCCCCTGTAATATCTTTAAACCTTGCTTTGTCCAATTCGCCTGTGCCGTCCCAACGTCCAATGTTGAACTCTGCACATGCATAAAGTGCCGGCAGTACTGTATAATTGTTGACCCATGCACCATTGTCAGACCAAAGTGTAATCATAAAATGGTCAAGTCCTTTTTCTTCTGCCACGCGCATCTGGGTAAGCAGTCTTGACAGGCTGAAAGTATTCATTGGTGCCATTGAGCCGCATTTGAAGACGCTGCCTGCGTATCCAACTTTATCAGTATATTTAAACATATTATCTAGTCCGGATCTAAGCACATGAACATCGCCTTCAAAGTAGTTCCAATAGAACATTGTCGTGTTTTCTGGAAGTGCATTTCTGACTTGTTCTGCGGTAACTTTGGTATTCAAGGTTTCTGTCAGCATATCATGCCAAACTTCGCAAGTGTATCCGTATTTGGAGGCAATGTTAGTCACCTTGGAGAGATGACGAAGTAGAAGCTCTTTCTTGTCTGCAGGCGGATTCTTTTTGAGATAGTTGCCAAGACCCAAGCCCCAACACTCGTCATATCCTATGTGAATGCGCTTAGTGGATAGTCCTTTTGAAATGGTAGCAAACATTTTGTCAATTAGTTTGTATACACGTTCATCTCCCACCAGCAGGACGTGGTCATTATCCATCAAATCCCTATAAGATTCATGACGCTGCAGAAAATGCAAATGGCCAAGAGTTTGTATGCTGGCTATGAGTTCGATACCGTTTTCCTTTGCACATGCATCCATCTCCTGAAAGTCTTCTGTAGTATAGCCCCCTCGTTTATAGTTGAAGTAGGGTTCACCCTCCATTTTATATGCATCTGTGCAGCCTAGATAAAGCTCATTGTACCCCATGCGGGAGAGCATGCGTATAAAATGCTTTATTGTATCAACTTTTGGTGTGTTGCCCGCCGAGCATTCAATTAGTACAGAAAAATGTTTAAATCTTCCCATGACTACTCCTTTAATTTTGTTCATATTATACATCACCATGTTTTTGAATACAACGCATCTAGCTAATATAGCTGTTTCTATAGTTAATTTTACTCTGTTATTTATTGACAGATGGTGGGTGGGAAAGTACAATTGAGAAAATGAAGATACGAGTGGGAGATACATATGAGATATTTTGTGGGCGTTGATCAAGGTGGTTCAAAAACCGAAATTCTTTTAGGAGACGAAAATGGATTAATTGTAGATAAACTCAGTGGTTTTGGATACAGTGCATTTATTCAAGACATCAAGGATAGTTCTGAGTTTGCAGTTAGATATTTGGGACAGCAAGTGGATTATCTGAAAGACCTGCTACAAAGAAATGGAATTGAAATGCCTGATGTTTATGCCTTGACTGCCTGCATGGCTACTGTAGACAGTGATGATATCAAAAAATATTATGAAGACAACTTAAGGTTAAGGACATCTATTGAAAATATAAAAGTATACAATGATATGTATGGAGCCTGGAGAGCAGGGACGAATAGATTGCCCAGCGGGGTGTTGGGAGTAGGGACTGGTGCAGGTATATGGTTATTCGACGAAAATGGAAAAGCGTTTAATTTGTCAGGACGAATTAATTATCAAGCTGCACTAGGACTTGGTTATCGTGCTTTTTTACATGCATGCATGTCTGCACAGTATTTGATTGAGCCAACAATACTTTCAGAGAGAATATGCGAGTTTGCACAAACCCCGACTATAGCTGAAGCGTTGAAAAAGACAAATAATGGGTGGGATGTTAATGCACTTCCTTATCAACATTTTGTGCCTTTTGTATATGAAGCCATGTTATTAAAGGATAGAGTTGCAGAGGATTTTGTAAACCAGACGGGCAAGGGTTTTGCTGATTGTATACGTGAAGGAATAAGAGAGCTGGGATGGGAGAACAGGGAAGTACATTTTGTAATGAATGGAGGTTCATTCAAAGGTAAAGGTTTCGTTCTTGAAAAAGTTATTAGAGAATATCTTTCTGATCTTGATAATTTGATACTTTTTCAATCCGAGTATGAGCCTGTTGCTGGAGCATTGCTGCTTTCGTATGATAATTACGGTATCAGTCCTGATTATCATAGTTTTATGCGGTTTAAACTAAGGAGAAACTTACATTGATAAAGGTAATGCGCAAGATAAAAGAAATGGCAAATATTTAAAGAGAGATGAAAAACTTTGACAAGTTAACAAACTTGACAAGAGTAAGCATGTAAAGATAAAAAGGTAATAGAATATAGTCATGCTTTAAATTGAACGTATAAGAGAGTGAAATTTGCAATTAAACCTAATCTATATATTACTATATTGTTTTGCAGCATTGTCTGGATGTCACATTGACAACATTGTGGTGATGGTAGAGGAGCAAGTATCCCACAGAAGGATAATGCCATGAAAGGAGTTTTTAATAATGTCTCGTACAAGGAAACGTAAATCTTTAATTGATTCTATCGCTGAATTAATCAGGCCCCATGTTAGAGGTTGGCTGGGAGAAACATCTGTAAACTTGCGGTTGAAACTCCTCTTGCCGGAAGAATATCAGGTTGTCAATAATGTTATTCTACCAACGGAAACTGGAACAACGCAAATAGACCATATAGTGGTATCTCCATATGGGATATTTGTTATTGAAACCAAGAACTATAAAGGTTGGATTTATGGGAATGACCAGTCCAGGGAATGGACCCAGACTCTTTACAAAAACAAGTACAAATTTATGAATCCCATTCACCAGAATTATGCTCATGTAAAAGCCATTGAATCAAGACTTTCAAATTATCCTAATATCCCCATAATCCCGATAATTGCTTTCTCAAAGGATTGCAGATTGAAAGTAAAGACTAGACAAAATGTTGTGTATTTCAACCAGGTTAAGTCAGTGATACGAAAGTTCAAAAGCAAAGTTATGAGTATTCAGGAGATGATGGAGATTCTGGCTTTGTTGCAGCATGGGAATGAGCAATTTTCAATCTCTTCCAAGGAGCATATAGAAAATGTAAACTACAAGAAAACACTCATTAAATATGCTTCTGCGGGTGACAAGTGTCCTAGGTGCAACACAGGATTTCTGTCAGTTAAACAGGGAAAACACGGTAAGTTTTTGGGGTGTGGCAATTACCCAAAATGCAGATTCACAAAACAACTTGCGAATAGAGTTGACGGACAATAATTGAAGTAGTAGAATCTGAGCGTATCAGATTGCTTTGAAAGGATGGAATTAGCAAAATGAATATCAAAGATTACTATGCAAGTAGTGACGAAAAACCACTTGAAAGAATGCCTGCGGATGGAGGTTTTACAGGTATTTTCCGTACCATTTGTTGTATTGGAGACAGCATGTCTTCTGGAGAATTTGAATCAATTGATGATAATAGCAACAAGGAATATCACGATATGTTCGAATACTCATGGGGACAGTATTTGGGACGCCTTGTTGGTGCAAAGGTTCTTAATTTCTCTCGTGGTGGCATGACTGCCATTGAGTACTGCAAAACCTTTGCAGATGCAAACAATTTCTGGGATACGGACAAGCTCTGCCAATGCTATATTATTGCTCTAGGCATTAATGATCTTGTAGGGCTTAAGATGCCTGTAGGTTCCATAGAAGATATCAACTATGAAGACTACACAAAAAACAATGAAGAAACTTTTGCCGGATGGTATGCGCAAATAATTCAAAGAATGCAGGCTCTGCAGCCCAAGGCTCGTTTCTTTCTTGTAACAATGATACGAGAGGACAGTGAAGAGCACAACAAAATTGTTCAGGCGCATGCACAACTTCTTCATGACATTGCAGAGCGTTTTGATAACACCTATGTGATTGATTTTGCTCAATACGGTCCTGTGATAGATGCTGAATTCAGGCGTAATTTCTATTTGGGAGGCCATCTTAATCCTGCTGGTTATCTGCTTGTTTCCAGAATGGTTGCTTCCTACATTGACTACATTATCCGCAACAATCCGGAAGGCTTCTATGAGGTTCCTTTCATAGGCACCCCTTATAGCTTTAGTAAATAGCTTTTTGTTGTACATTTTACTTAGACTGGAGCAAGAATCTTTTAACTCAGGAAGTCAAGCCAAATACGAAAAAAGAAACAGAATGCAATTCTGCGCTCTGTTTCTTTTTTGCTTTACCCTGAAATGTTAGAAGTTTGTTACGAAAGTATTTACTGAAAACAAAAAACATAGGGGTGAAAGAATGAAAAAGATAATATTTGGTTGTGCAATTATACTGCTCTTCGTATTTGGTATTGGCAGTTATATGGTTTACAGCAAACCTATTGACTACATAAGTATTGATATCAATCCAAGCGTTGAGCTGGGCGTCAATGCTTTTAACAAGGTTGTAAGTGCAAGAGCGGTGAACAAGGATGGGAAGAAACTGCTCGGAGATGCAAAGGTTGTCAATCTTGATGTATCAGATGCTGTTGCAACTTTGCTAAAAGTTGCGGCTGATAAGGAGTATATTGCAGAAGATGGTTCTTCAGTCGTTGCAATAACTGCTGAATCAAAAAATCAAAAAAAGGCAGAAAGACTGCAGCGTATATGCGGTGAAGCGGTAGAGGATGCTGAGAAGAAGATGAACACTAGAATTGCCGTATATAAGAACGCATGTGGTCCATCGTTAAGACAAGAGGCAAATGAACTGGGTGTTACACCAGGAAAACTGAAGCTCATAAAGACACTTCAGGTTCTTGAACCAAGTGCAACTGTAGAGGAGTACAAGGACGCGAAAGTGGCTGATATCATTTGCAGGATAAAGGAACTGATTGCCGAGAATGAAGAAGTGAACATAGACGAGGAAATCCTGGAGAGGATAGAGGAAACATGCCCTGACGATAAAAGATCTGAACTTGAGGAATTGAGAGAAAATACCAAGGAAGAGCTTTGCGATATCAAGGAGCAGATAGGTGAAGTAAACAGGGAAGCTGTTGAAAAGGTGAATGAGATTCGAACACAGATCACTGAGATATTGGCAAGTCTGATGGACATGACAGAAGAGGAAAAGGAAGATACGCTTCGTATGCTGGAAGAACTTAAAAAGCAGGCGGAGGCTATAAAAAAAGAGGCAAAGAAAGCTATTGACGAACTTAAAGAACTGGCAGATTCCAAGAAGGGCGAGATTGACAAGCAGCTTGAAGAAATCAAAGAGCTGATTGAGGAACATAAGAAGGACCTGGAAGGTAAGAGGGAAGATGACGATAAGAAATGCGAAGAAAAACAGAAAAAAGCTCAGGAGAAATATGAGGAAGCCTTAAAACGGGCTGAAGAAAAAAGAGAAAAGGCTATGAAAAAATATCTAGAGGAATTAAAGAAAGCACAAGAGAAACTGGAAAAAGCCAGAAAGAAGCAACAGAATAATTGCAAGGGAAAGTAGAAAGGCATCAAAAAAGCTCCGTAAGAAA
>DUPL01000129.1 GCA_012838385.1 Clostridiaceae bacterium | reverse complement strand
CTTTTTAAATATAATGTCAATATGATAGCAAACTCTTCCTGTCATTTCAACAAGAAAATCCGCTCTTACGAAACTCTTGTACTTTCTACTCCCGGTTTTTGTTTGCTTAATGTATTCTTGCATACAAAAGAACAAACTATGGTAAAAGCATCTTGAATGTGATATAATTATGCTTTGTGGATGTATTGTGGAAGCAAGAAAAAAGCATTGCTGGATACTCCATAATGACAAAAGAATATAGTAAGGAGGGATTGTTAATAGGTTATGCTATTAAAACTTGGAATTTTAGTGCTGGTGGGGATTATTGGGGGAAGGGTGGCGAACTATTTTAAGTTTCCAAGTGTAACAGGATACATTGTTTTCGGGTTGCTTGTTGGACCATCGTTTTTAAACCTTGTTAAACATTCAGATGTAGATTCGCTAGGCATCATAAATGATCTTACTCTTGCTGGCATCGCTTTCTCCATAGGAAATGAGTTTTTATTGAAAGATATAAAAAAGGTTGGAAAGAAAATATTCATTATCACTGCAGCTGAAGTGATTGGTGCATTGACAATCGTATTTGTGTTAATGTATTATGTACTGAACCAATCATTTGAATTCAGCATTATCATGGCGAGCTTGTCCGCATCAACAGCGCCAGCGGGTGTTGTAATGGTGATGAGGGAGTTAAGGGCTGATGGACCCTTGACAAAAACAATCCTGCCCATTGTTGCGCTCGACGATGCCTTCGGAATTATGGCGTTTGGAATTAGCTTGTCTCTTGTGCATATGCTTTCAGGAACAAAGAAAGTGTCTGTTGCAGCCATGTTCTTAAACCCTATATTGGAAATCGTAGGGTCGCTAGTGCTTGGTCTTGTGATGGGTGCAATAATGGCTTTGGTTATAAAATTGGCGCGGAACAATGACGAGATATTGGTTATGACAATATGTGCCATCCTTCTTACATACGGATTGGCAAACCTTTTGAATCTATCCTCATTGCTTACGTGCATGACTTTGGGAGGAGCTTTTGTAAACCTGAAGAAAAACTCCCAGAGGGTATTTAAATCCATTAGTGACTTTACACCGCCAATTAATCTATTGTTCTTTACAGTCGCAGGTGCCAGTTTAAAGCTTGACGTTTTGTACACAGTTGGTATAGTAGGAGTTGCATATATTCTAGCAAGGGGCACAGGAAAATATCTTGGTGCAACTCTTGGAGCTGTAATGGTACGCTCCGAGCCTATGATTACAAAGAATTTGGGACTGGGCTTGCTGCCTCAAGGCGGAGTGTCAATCGGACTCTCGATGATGGTAAAAAAAGAGCTTCCTCACATGAGTGATTCGGTTGTAACAATTATACTGTTCAGTGTCTTGATATTTGAAATATTAGGGCCAATAACCGCTAAAATTGCCATAACAAGAGCGGGAGAAGACCACAGCAAGGAACTACAAAAGGGCGGAGCGGAGTCTGCGACCTAGTTAAAGGTAGGTGAGAGTATGAATGTTCTGTTTATCGTATTAAATGAAGTGGAGCACCTGGATGACGTATTGGATGCTTTTGTTGAAGTGGGCGTTACTGGTGCGACAATACTGGACAGCCAGGGTATGGGCAGCATTTTAACCAACGGACATAAAAGCATGAAGTTTTATGGAACTATACTTAACTTGTTGGACAATGCAAGACCGTACAACAAAACCATTTTCACTGTTATTGAAGATGACAAGGTGTTGGAAGACGCCGTCAATGCAGTAAAGGAAATACTTGATCTTGACAAGCCTGGTGTTGGGCTCATGTTCTCCATACCTGTGGGGAAAGTCTATTAAGAAAACGCACCCAATCGAAAATGATTAGGGTGCGTTCTTGTATTTATTGCTCACTGTTTTTTATTGACATAATCCAAAAAGAATACGAAACATGCTGCGGTCCAGCCCAGCATGGCAGGCATTTCGTATTCATCTCGAACATCAAGTGTTCCTGTAACGACATTGTATTTTTCCCAAAGATGACCTGATTTTTCAAAATTAACGCATATGTTGTATAAATACTTCTTTGCTATCCGGAGTGCCTCTTCCTTGTAGCCGTACCTGTCAAGAGCTTCGACCGCAATAATCTGCATGCAGGGCCAGCCGTTGGGATAATCCCACTGGTAGACAACCTTTTGGTCCGTATCTTCACAAGTGGATATACCATAATCGAATTCTATGGCGCTCAGACTAGAGACTACGGTTTGCATCTGTTTTTCCGTGGGTATTCCATAGAAGGCGGGGAACAAGCCCGCTGCACACTTCACAGGAGAAAACCTGCCGGTTTCCACATTATAGTCCATGAAGAAACCTTTGTCTTTGTTAAAAAGCATGGTTTGAATCTTTTTCTTTCTTTCGTTGGCTTTTGCTTCCCAGACTTTGGATGCCGACTCATTGCCAAGGATTTTGAAATATTTTGAAATGCATACTTCATATCCGTACAGATTGCTGTTTAAATCCACAGCTGCGTATTTTGGTGCGCTATGCTCAAATCGGGGGGTAAAATCCCATCCAGACTCGGCTTCGGCAAAAAAGTTTCTTGCAACACTAAGCTTTTCTTCTTTTGTTTCTGCATCCAATTTTACCCGGGTATTTACATAGTCGTAGAAACCTAAAAGGTTTTCTTCGCTCTCGGGCTGAACACCGTAGTGGTTGAGACCGTTGTCAAAACCCCTTTGAGTCATCCAGAAATTGTACTCCCTGATTATGTATGAAATAGCTCTTGAAAGCCAGTTCTTGTCTCTTGAATGCTCATAGTATATATCCACCATGTTTGCCAGGAATGGAGGTTGCGAGCGGTTGTCCCCATTACTTTTAATATTTATATTAGGTACATAGCCAAGGATGTCTATGAGATCGAAAAAGTTCTCGATGTTGTATTTCAGCTGCTCGTACTGGCCAAAATGTACTAATGCGTATGTAAAGAAAAAAGTATCCCAGTAGAACAGGTAGTGGAACTGCTGCCCGACAGTGGGAACTGTATAGGAAAAACGCAAAGGATATACATTATCAGCCACAGGTTCCTTCTCCGGGTATATCGTCGCCTTGGGCATGTTTTCGACTATATAGTCTTTTATTTTCTCTACAGTATCATTGTTAACCGTATAATCCATAAAAACACCTCTTCTTCATCGTTTTCGTTGACACAATTGTATACCACGCATGTTTTATTTTCAATAAAATTGGAATAATATATGCATACTCATGAAAAGGAGTGTGAAACTAATGGATAAGAGATCAAAAGCAAACATTGACTTTGAAGACAATGATAGAATTACATTAAGAGGCAGAACACCTGAAGAAGTGGAAAGATATCTTTTGTCAGGCGAGCCTGATGATTTGTCTTACGAATATTTTGATGAGTAGAACAAAAAAACCGCCCGCTAAATGGGCGGTTTTTTTACAAAAAGATTGATTCAGGAACGCATTCGACGCATGTCTCTGGAGAAGATCATTCTATGAACATATTTGTGGAAGAAGTATTCACCTACTCCCAGTACCAATGCGCTTATAATTGCGTCGACTATTCCCACCCGGGTATAGTCAAGCCATATGTTGGCCATGTACAGGACGACAAATGCTATCAAAGCATCTGTTATGGAAGCAACGGTGTTGTTTGAAAGAGGAAGCATTATCAAATCGCCAATTGCGTATGACAAAACAGTAGTAATAAGTGACAGCCAGAGTATTTGCCCGAATGTTAGATCGGTCATGATGTTCAATACAATTTCCAAAATTACAGCTGTCATTATGAATTTTATAATCAAAGCACTAATGTGTCTCACAATACTCACTCCTTTGACAGTAGTATGTTCTAATTGTCCATTAGATAAACAAGGAAAATTTTGTTCATTGGATTAATTATTCCGATAAAAGTATTTTCCGCATATCAGCAATCTAGTGTTAACAATATAGACATAAATTATTCAATTTATGCTGTATAATTAAAGTTGAAATTAATATCTTCCGTGGAGAAGAGCAAGCGACGAAAAAAAGGGGGATGAAAAAATTGAAAAGAGCAATGGGTAAGTACATACTTGCCTTTGTACTTGTTCTGGTACTGGTTGTGCTGGCAGGCTGCGGAGGTTCCAAGGACGAAGAAAAGAAAACTCCTGAGCCAACGGCGGCTCCAACAGATACGCTTGAACCTACCGACACACCTGAACCAACAGCAACTCCATTGCCAGTGGTAAATGTGGCGGAAGGCAAACCAGTTACAGCAGACCATGAAGAGACTTCTGACTTTACTGCAGACAAGGCGGTGGATGGTGATGAAACGACAAGATGGAGCGGTTTCAGCCTTGCGCTGGAGAATCCTACGGAAAACTATGATCGTTGGCTGATTGTTGATTTGGAGAACGAGTACGTTATCAATTCCTTTGAAATATGGTTTGAGTTTCTGGCTGTCAGCTACAAAATTGAAGTTTCGTTGACGGGAGAGGAAAACTCATGGACAACTGTTTTTGATTCTGATGGAATTAATCCGGTAGGTCCAAACCAGGTGTTTGAAGAGGATATCGAGCCTGTGAAAACGAGATATGTAAAGTTCTCAACATACCGGCATGAAGATCAAGCACCACATTCTGGATACCCCTTCTGCAGCATTTATGAACTGATAGTATGGGGGTATGATGAAAGCGAATTGAATACGATTTAGTAAAAACAGAGGCAGTCTCGAAATGAGAGCGCCTCTATTTTGCTACATTTTTTCAACAAACTGAATCTTAAGACCGTTTGGATCCAGGGCAAAGAAGAATGTTATGTTGGGATTGGGTGAAATGGGTTCGGTAAGGATTTGCAAACCCTTTTCCTTTAATAGCGTAATTTGCTTTTCGACTGACTCTACCATAAAACCCAGTGAGATATCTTCGCCCAAATCGCTGGATTCTTTGTTTTTGTCCCAAATAAGTTCAACTTCGGTTTCTCCATTGCCCAAGAAAACGATTTCTGTATCTGGACCTGCCATGAATCGTCTTGTTTCTTTAAGTCCAACGACTTCCTTGTAGAAACTGACAGACTCGTCCATATTTTTTACATGTAAAGTGCACCAGCAGAATTTCATTTAAAACACCTCCAGTGATTGCTTGCTGCTAGTTTTAGTATAATAATTTTCACCACAATTATAACATGAACCGAGGCGAGGGTTAATGAAAAGCGGTATAGAAGAAGAATACGAACAATCAACACAAAAGAACCTACATATTACAGAAGAGAAAAGAAAACGTTTGCCGATATGGCAAATCCTCATTATTGATGTTCTTGTAGCAGGCTTATTAATTAATGTATTTGCATTTTTTCACCATGTACTACCCAGAACACTGGATGGAGGAGTGAACATTATCGGTAAAGATCCGATTCCGACCTTTGAGCTACCTTCAAATACGGCACATCCGTCAAGGCCTGTATCGACTCCAGAACCCTACGAGGGATCCAAGAGATATTCTGAAAGTCCACACAAAAGACAAGTGGATTTGGTTGAAACATATAAGAATGAAACAAGTGAAGTCTATTTGAGGAAAGTGGTAATAGGAAACGGTAAAGACAGGATTACATACTATGTCGCTGATGTATTTGTCAGCACTGCTATGTCTTTGAAAACTGCCTTTGCAAGAGGCAAGTATGGCATGAACATTAAAGACGACATAGTGGATATTGCATATGACAACGACGCCGTACTTGCCCTTTCAGGAGACTATTATACCAACAACGACATAGGGGTAGTTATCAGAAACGGAGTGTATTACAGAAGCGAGCATACGGAAAATGATATATGTGTTCTGTATCTCGATGGAACTATGAAAACCTACTCCCCGGATGAGTTTGACATAGACGAGGTTTTGGAGAGGAATGCATGGCAGGCCTGGACTTTCGGCCCCAGTCTTCTGGATGGCAAGGGCAATGTTTTGAAAACCTTTAACTGCTCATCATACATAAAGCAAACTCACCCGAGAGCAGCTATCGGCTATGTAAGACCGGGTCATTACGTACTGCTGGTTGTAGACGGAAGGGAAGAAGGCTACTCGAAGGGCGTAGACATAAGAGAGCTTGCACAAATCATGGTGGACGAAGGATGCATTGTAGCCTACAATCTTGACGGAGGCAAGACTGCATGCATGTCTTATGATGGAGAGCTTGTAAACAAGCCTGCAGGTGGCGGGCGGGAAATAGGTGACATAATTTACATAGCTGGATGACGACAAGAGAGAAGGGGATTTTGTGAAGAAGTTAACAGGAAAGATAATTTTTATACTGCCAAATATGGTTGTAATACTCTCGTTGATATTCATTACGCTCTGGATTCTAGATATTTTCAATCCGGGGATGAATTTTCTTGGAAATAAAATATCTAGCGCTCTGCTTATCATATTTTTTGTACTATCACTGATTAATGCCATTGCAACCATTGCTCTGGAACGAAAAAGAGAGGAGTAAAAAGTAAAAGATCCGAATATCAATGATACTCGTGTCATATTATGTGTTCTACTGATAAAAAAGATGCAGACGGTTACTTTGCGTTCAATGTTAGCTTACCTATTATTGTTTGAAACCTCTTTTCATAGCGGATCGGATCGTAACGTTTGTCCTTCAATCGGTCCAGCATATACCAACATAGTGTATGCTCATCGAGCTCATGAAATTCTTTGCTAGACCCCCTGTATACAAGATATTCTTTTCTCTTTCGGACTGATTATACCCTAGTAATTCATCTACAGTTTCAATTCATTGTTGTAGTATAAATGAATCATTTACCTTCAAACCTACACAAAATAATATGAAGAAAAAAAGCAACAACAATCCTCTTGTAGAAAATTGTCGTTGCTTTTTGGTCGAGGTGACAGGGATTGAACCTGCGGCCTCATGGTCCCAAACCACGCGCGCTCCCAGCTGCGCCACACCTCGATACGTCATTTGCGACGCTTGAATATATTAACACACAAAAATTGAATTGTCAACACCTGTATTTATAATATTTTTTCCCAGAATGCAACTGGAATAAATCTAATTTGTCAAGAATACGTAGAAAAAAAACTACAATATTTCCACTAGAAATATTGCCGTTTGTCCATTGATGTGATAATATATATGTGGTTAAAATCTACTAAATTACGACTGGAGCATGAAATATAATGAAAAAGAGTCAGTTCATATCACTAGGCATATTGTTGATTGCTGTTACGATATTTATAATAGTTGGGGCATTTGGAAGGGGAGACAAGGACCCGGTTGTTCACGTTACTCCGACTCCAACACCAAGTGCTACAACACAGCCCCTCGAAACGCCAACACCCACAAACGAGGATGTAACACCCACGCCTTCTCCTACGCCTACACCGGAGAGGACGCCTGTTGTGTTCCCGACAGTAGACAAGGGATATGTAAGCTCACAATCAACTGAAACCACAACCTGGTATTGGGGGGTATTGAAAGACGAGAACGGTATTGAGTATCCGACATTTAACCAGCAATTGAACAAGTTCGTAGATGGATTTGATTATGTGTTTACGAATAAAATAGATGGCAAAAAGGTTGTAACCCTTACATTCAATGAGGGTTGGGATGACAAGGACAACAGAACCGTTGAAATACTCAACATATTGAAAGAAGAGGGCGTAAAGGCGACATTTTTCCTAACAAAGGAATACATGAATGTAGAGGCTAATCATGACGTTATAAGACGAATGCATGCCGAAGGACACCAGCTGGGTACCAGGGGTTCCGTATCAAGACAGCTGCAAACTCTTTCCGTAGATGATGCAATAAATGAGCTTCTGAGTATGGAAGAGAAATTGCAGGAAATCCTCGATGACAACACGGTAAGAATGGTGGCATACAGGCATATCGAGAGTTTCAGCAGAAGAGACCTGGCACTGGTATCCGAATTGGGGTACAAGGTTGTACTCTGGTCCTACAACTATAATGATTGGGGAGTACTCAATGTAGCAGAGGAACAGAAAGCATTCAATAGAATGATTGATTACATGTTCAACGGGACCGTTTTCTCGTTTTCAGCATCAAGCGTTAATAATGTGAATCTATTGCCTAAATTAATAAAAGAGGCGAGAAGTCAAGGTTTCGAATTTATTCAGATTGATACAGATAACTAACCAAGAAACGGCCCGTCGGGTCGTTTTTTAAAAGGAGCGTATTATGACAAAAGCAGTATTGACGGTAATAGGAATAGATAGAGTTGGAATAACAGCAAGGATAAGTACATGCTTGGCTGAAGCAAATATAAACATATTGGATATAAGCCAGACTATCATGCAAAATATATTTACCATGGTAATGCTGGTGGATTTGAGCAAGAGTACTAAAAATATTGATGAGATCACTGAAGAGCTGAACAATATCGGCGAGGAACTTGGCTTGAACACACAGCTACAGCATGTAGATGTATTTAACTCAATGCACAGGATTTGAATATACTAAAATAGACTGAGAATAGGAGATTGACATGTTCATATCACCGGATGAAATAACACAAACAGTCAGAATGATACAGGAAGAGCATCTGGATATCAGAACTGTCACGTTAGGCATAAATTTGCTGGATTGTGTGACAGAAGACATAAAGAGAACAAGTGAAAAAATATATGACAAAATATGCAGAACAGGATCCAGACTTGTGCCTGTCTGCAGAAGTATAGAAAAGGAAATGGGCATCCCCATAATTAACAAAAGAATTGCAGTAACTCCCGTATCGCTATTGGTCGGAAACGTATGTCCCGAAGACTGCGTAATGATAGCAAGAAGCCTTGAAAAGGCGGCGGAAGAAATTGGCGTAAATTTTATCGGTGGATACACTGCCCTTGTCCATAAAGGCTATACCAACGGAGATAAATCCCTTGTCAAATCCATACCACAAGCACTGAATGAAACCGAAAGGGTTTGTTCAAGCGTTAATGTGGCGACAACAAAAGCCGGCATTAACATGGATGCGATAAGAGACATGGGACATCTTATAAAAAAAGCAGCGGAGCTCTCTAAAGAAACAGGTGGAAGCGCATGTGCAAGGCTTGTTGTCTTTGCCAATGCACCCGAAGATAATCCGTTCATGGCTGGCGCCTTCCACGGAATAGGAGAGCCTGAGTGTGTTATCAATGTAGGTGTAAGTGGACCGGGAGTAGTTAAAAGCGCAATAGAAAAGGTTCGGGACAAGGATTTTACAGTACTTGCAGAAACAATAAAGAAAACAGCATTCAAGATAACAAGAATGGGACAGCTTATTGCCCAGGAAGCCAGCAGGAATATGGGTGTGCCTTTTGGAATTGTGGATTTGTCTCTTGCACCCACACCAGCCATAGGCGACAGCGTGGCAAGGATACTAGAGGAAATGGGACTGGAATGCTGTGGAGCACATGGAACCACCGCTGCTCTCGCAGTATTGAATGATGCAGTCAAGAAAGGCGGAACAATGGCATCTTCCCATGTGGGAGGGCTAAGCGGTGCCTTCATACCAGTAAGCGAGGACGAGGGTATGATAAACGCAGTAGGCATGGGAGCATTGTCGCTGGAGAAACTGGAAGCAATGACCTGCGTATGCTCCGTCGGACTTGATATGATAGTAGTTCCAGGCGACACGCCGGCATCAACGATATCCGCAATCATAGCAGATGAAGTAGCTATTGGAGTAGTTAACAATAAGACGACTGCGGTCAGAATAATACCGGCACCTGGAAAAAAGGTTGGTGATGTTGTGGATTTTGGAGGTCTTTTAGGCAGAGGACCTGTAATGAAAGTAAACCCATTTGGAAGTGAGAAGTTTATAGAAAGAGGAGGAAGAATTCCAGCACCCATACACAGCCTTAGAAACTGACGTGTTAATATAATTAATCCTGTTGCATATATATAATAAGAGCCTTGCAAAAGTTAATAAACTTTTATGCTTGATATTTTTTTATGGCAATGATATAATTAAATTGTTAATAAGGAGAATTGGATATTGGCCAAAAGACAGGATTGGAGTGAAGCAAATGACTGCTAATCGCGGTGATAATGCTGTTGTAAGCAAAAAAAGAAAAAAAGAGCTTACAGATGCAGACCTACAAAAAAGATCAGTTAAGCTTGTCGTTATGCATTTGAAAAAGAAAGTAGATCCAAAAGTGCCGGGCATTCAAAACGTAATTGAATGGATCGACAAAATGGATGAAGTGCTTGCAAAAGACGAGTTTGACAGGGCGGAATACCTGGAGATGAGACGACAGTTGTACAATGCAATTGAATGGGTTATTGATGTTGATGTAAGAGCGAGTTTAAGACGTTCATGGTACAGTTTTGGAAAAGCCATGGATAAAAAGGTACCAAAAAAATAGGTATAACAAGCTCACGTACTAAAATCAAGCATCCATTTAATGGATGCTTTTTTTCGTAAGGAGACAGTATGATAAGAGTAGGAATAAGTGGAGGAACATTTGATCCAATTCATATTGGACATGTTAAAAGCGCAGAATACGTATATAAAACACTTGAACTGGACGAGGTTGTATTCATTCCGAATGGACAACCTCCCCACAAGGTCACGTCCTTTGTTACGGATGAAAGACACCGGTTTGAGATGGTGAAACTGGCTATTAAGGATTACCCCGCCTTTTCCGTGTCCGATATTGAAATAAAGAAGGATGGGTATAGCTACACCGTGGATACCCTGAGGGCTTTAACGAAAGAATACAGGCAAAAATTTGGAGATGTCAAACTTTATTACATCATTGGAACCGACGTTCTTGGTGAGATAACCTCTTGGAAGGAATCCAATGAAGTTTTCAAGCTCTGCGAGTTTGTGGTGTTAAGACGTCCCGGATTTGTCCTTGATAATGCAAGGGAGAAAGCGGAAGCGGGTGGAGCAAAAATTCATGTGGTGGACGCACCCCAAATTGACATATCTTCCACCAGGATAAGGGAGTTGCTTGAAGAGGGAAAGGATGTAAAGATGTATATCCCTGAAAAGGTATATACTTACATTTTATCGAACAATCTCTACAGGGAGAGAAAGGCAATGGGTTTTGAGGAGATTAAGAAAGACCTCGAGGGAAGATTAAGTGAAAAGAGATACATCCATACTCTGGGAGTAGTGGATGAATGCGAGCGTTTGGGGAAAATATATGGGGTGGACCAGGAAAATTGCAAACTTGCAGGACTGTTGCATGACTGTGCTAAGGATATGGATATTGAGCAGTACAAGTGGCTGGGAGTTTCCACAGACGCTACGGAAGAGGAGCTCGTCAACGGATTCAATGTTGATGTTCTACATGCCAGAGCAGGCCGTATTATTGCAGCGCAAAGATATGGTATAACTGATACAGAGGTGTTGGATGCCATAGAAAACCATGTAACCGGCAGACCAGGAATGACACTTCTAGAGCAGATAGTGTTTCTTGCTGACTATACTGAAGTAAACAGACGAGGAGTCGTATATGATAAGATTAGGAATGAATTGGACAAGGGACTGGTTAATGGTATAATAGCTGCATGCGATAATACAATAAAGTACCTCTTGGACAAGAATGTACTGATACGCATAGAAACAATACAAACAAGGAACTATTATCTAACAGAATTAAAGAAAAAAAGCGAAAGGGAAGTGACTTGATGGATTCAAAACAACTGGCTGAAATAATAAAGGATGCGCTTGACAACCGCAAGGGAAAGGAAATAGTTGTCATCGACACATCGGGAAAGACAATCATTACTGACTACTTTATCATAGCAAGCGGAACGTCGACAACACATCTGAAGGGACTTGCAGATGAGGTAATTTTCAAACTAAAGGAAGAAGGAAGGGAATGCTCCCATATAGAAGGTTATGACACTGCCAGATGGATATTGCTTGATTACCTCGATGTTGTAGTGCATCTGTTTCTAGAGGAGGAAAGGGAATATTACAATCTGGAACGTTTGTGGAAAGATGGAGCAAGGCCTTCTAATCAGGATATATAGATGGTTGAATAGAATAACATACCCAAATGGGTCTGTGTTCGAAATACTGATTTTCAACGGAGGACCAGTTGATGACTCTGCCGGATTGGCATGCTGGTGTCTGCCAGAATCTAACGGATGCTACCATTGACACCTTCATATACTCATCCTGCCCATAGAAATTTAGTGGGAGAGGATTTTCATGATTAAAGTCAAGATGTTCAAATTGTATCAAAATGCAACTTTTTATCTGGAATACCATAAACAAATTGGTTAAATTGAAATTTGCATCGTTAAAGCTCCCGGAATAAATGACGAACAAAAGGGATATTGTGGGAGCAGCATAAAATGTTTTAGATGGAGGAAAGGATTAACAGATGACAAAAATTAAACTGGCAGTATTTGATTTTGACGGAGTATTGGTTGATTCTGCAAAAGATATTGCAAGAAGCGTAAAAGCAACACAAGAGAACTTTAATTACAAGGTGATGGATGAAGATGAAATAATAACATACGTTGGATTCGGAGCAAAATATCTCATAGATAAGACCCTCCCCGGTTCAACTGAAAAAGAACTTGAATGGTACACGAACTACTATTACGAACACGCTGTCGTTGATACCACTCTTTATCCGGGAGTAAAAAAGTTTCTACAACACATAAGTGACAAAGGCGGAGCCATGTGTGTTCTATCAAACAAGCCCGAGCCTTTGGTGAAGAAAATACTTAAAATACTGGAAGTGGACAGCTACTTCAACACGGTATTGGGCCCTGAATCTCTGAAAAGGATGAAGCCTGATCCGGAAGGTATTATCATCTGCATGGAAAGGAACAATGCAAAAAGCTGTGAAACTATCATGATAGGTGATACATACACCGATATACGCACAGGAAAGGCATGCGGAGCTCACACTTGTGGAGTCTTGTATGGAATTGGAGACAGGGAAAAGCTTTTGGAAGAAAAAGCAGATATTTATGTAAATGACCTGAATGATATACTGAAAGAATACGAGTTTTAATAATTAACTTTCATTTTAATACATGAAAGAAAGTAAAGAAAAACACCGCCAACGTATGTCAGCAGTGGATTCAGCCATCTGGTGCTAAAATTCGTTGCAAAAGAACCTGACAAAAATATGATGACGAACAGAGCCAAAGGAATCAGGGACAATGCCTCGTAGTTTATAAGTTCTTTGCCTTTGGCTAGTTTTCCGGTCAGCTTGACCACGACAAAGACAAGAGTTCCACCTACCACGAAGGATAGTACATATGTAGTAAATCTCAGCATGTCGTCATATATTACAGGTCTAGGTGTAAGTGTGTTGAATCGTAATTTTCCCAAAAGTGATTCCGAAAAAGTGGTAAATCTATTATTTGCAATAAGACTCAAGCAAAACAAGTCAAATATTTCAATAAAGGCCAGAATTAAAAAAAGTAAAAGCTTTCTGTTTCTCTTAACAAAGTTCAAAATCCCTTTAAAATCCAAAAGTGTTCACTCCTGTTTTAATTTTGCGTAATATATAGTGGCTATAGTATTATACTATAGGTGAATTGCTTTTAAAAGCTTATTTATTCAAGGATATAACAAATTTTTAATATTGTAATTTTAAACTGCTTGGTTTATAATACAAAGAAACATTTATTCGAAAGGGTTGAGTGTTTTGAAACAACACATAATAAAAGCAAAACCGGTTGATAACTTTAAGCAATTGATAAATCAGAGCGTGAAGCTTTTTGGAGACAAAGAAGCTTTCATAGCAAAGAAAAAAAATGGAGACGCACCTGAGTACAGGCATATTACATACATAGAACTTAAAAATGAAATTGACAGCTTGGGCACCGCTCTTGCAAATCTAGGACTAGTGGATGTACCTATTGCCCTGGTAGGTGAGAACCGATATGAATGGTGTCTGGGTTATCTGACAGTAACTTGCGGTGGAAACGTCGTAGTTCCAATAGACAAGGAGCTTAAAGCAGAGGAAATTGCAAACCTGATAAAAAGATCCGAGGCAAAAGCCATAATCTTTTCAGGAAAAATGACGAAGGTAATTGAAGAATTCGCAAAGCAGTCGGATATTGCAGAATATCTCATATGCATGGATGATATGGAGATAGATATTGAAGGCAAAAAATGTTACACCATATCACAGCTGATTCAGGAAGGACAAAAGTTGCTGGACGAAGGCGACACTAGATACGTCGATGTGGAAATAGATAGCAATAAAGTCAGTGTTCTTCTGTTCACATCAGGAACAACAGGAATACCAAAAGGAGTAATGCTTTCTCAAAAGAACATATGCTTCAACATAGAATCTGTTACACAGTGTCTGGAATATGACTACAGGGATTCGGCTCTTTCCATATTGCCTTTGCATCATACATACGAATGTACATGCGGATTCCTCGTAATGATGTATAACGGTTGCCGTGTAGCTTTCTGTGACGGAATAAGATATATTGCGAAGAACATAAATGAGTACAAACCCAGCATAATAATGCTTGTGCCTCTTATTCTTGAAGGCGTTCATTCAAAAATATTGAAAAAGGCCAGAGAGAAAACGGCGAAGTACCTTGCCTTTAAAGCCCTTCTCTTCATATCGGGCGTTTTGTACAGTCTGGGTATAGATATTAGGAAAAAGTTTTTCAAGACAGTGCACGAATCTCTTGGAGGAAACCTGAGACTTGTAATCGCAGGTGCTGCGGCAATGAGTCCGAAGATATCCCACGACATTCAGCGCATGGGTATAAATGTGCGTCAGGGATACGGTCTTACGGAATGTTCGCCAATAGTCTGTGTTAACAGAGAGACGGATGTAAACAATGCTTCCGTTGGTCCTGCAATGCCTGGCGTTGAAATAAAGATAAACAATCCTAACGAGGACGGAGTAGGCGAGATACTTGTAAAAGGAAAGAATGTAATGCTTGGATATTACAAGGATCCTGAAGCAACAGCCGAAGTATTAAGGGACGGATGGTTCTACACAGGTGACCTGGGCAGAATGGACAAAAAAGGAAGGTTGTACATCTGCGGGCGCATAAAGAACATAATTGTTACCAAGACCGGAAAGAACATCTATCCGGAAGAACTTGAGGAAAAAATCAAACACATTCCTTATGTCCTTGAAAGCATAGTTTGGGGATACGACAACAAGGACGACGGAGACACCGAAGTACATGCAACCGTAGTTCCCAATTATGAAGCCATTAAGGAAGCAGGCTTTGATGATACCACCCCTGATGCTGTAAAAGCTCTCATCTGGAATGAAATCAAAAAGGTGAACAAGACAGTACCTGTTCACAAGGCTATCAAGGAAGTTCACATAAGGGAAGAGGAATTTGAAAAGACAACTACAAGAAAGATCAAGAGATACGTTGAAAAGTTTATAAAAAGTGACAAAGGAAATGTGGGATAAAAAGAAAGCTGCAGACCATGTCTGCAGCTTTTATTTTTTATGTAAAACCTTATTGAGGTTCAATAAGGCCGTAATCTCCGTCTTTTCTTTTGTAAACTGTAGATATTTTGTCTGTTTCTCTATTCAAAAAAGTATAGAAAGTGTGCCCAAGCAAATTCATATTCATGATGGCTTCCTGAACAGAAATGGGCTTCATTTCATAACTTTTAACCCTGACAACTTCGTAATTTGAAGGCTCGGCATCTTCCCCAGTGGCAGGAGCCGCACCCTTAAATTCCGGAACCTGATTTTTTACACGTGAAAGCTTTGTCTTTACCTTTACTATCTGACGTTCCATAATATCCATTGCCTTGTCAAGAGCAGCAATAGAGCTTAACTTGTCGTAGGTTTCCGCTCTCAACGTGTAGCCCATATAAGGTAACGTCAACTCAACCTTGTATTGGAATTTCTTGTCGACAACTTTAACATGGAAATTCAACTCCTCTTCAGACATATTCGAAAGAAGTCTGTTGAACCTGAGGTTGATTTTGTTTTCCATGGTTTCAATGCCGTGTTCAGTAATTTTTGATTCTTTTGTGTTAAACTTGATGTTCATATTAGGTTCCTCCTTCTAAAACAATAGTGCAAGATTATGCCCAACAAAAAATTTAAGCTGGATTATTCTACATATTATACATCACTCCCTATCCTAAAGTTATTTATATTATACACAAAATATTTACATTAATCAAGAAAAATATATTCACTCGATATTTGATGAATATTGCTATCATACAATAACATTATGTGGTTATCATAGATTGTGCCATGTCCTGTTTTCAGCTTGTAAAACATAGACATTTTTGATATTATAATCTGGTAAAACTAATAACATGGGAGTTGATATGGTGACGGATTTTAAAAGAATAAAGATGAAAAATCCATTAGTTGAGATGGATGGAGACGAGATGACCAGGGTTATATGGGAAAAGATAAAGGATATCCTTTTAACTCCATATATTGACTTGAAAACAGATTACTATGATTTAAGTATAGAAAACAGGGACAAGACCGAAGATCTGGTCACTATTGATGCTGCAAACGCAACGAAGAAATACGGTGTCGCAGTTAAATGCGCGACCATTACTGCAAACGCTCAAAGGGTAGAAGAGTTCAAACTTAAAAAAATGTGGAAAAGCCCCAATGCTACAATAAGGGCTATACTTGACGGAACGGTATTCAGAGCACCAATACTGGTGGATGGAATAAGTCCTCTGGTAAAGGGATGGAAAAAGCCAATAGTAATTGCCCGTCATGCTTATGGCGATGTATATGGAGGCGTTGAGACGTACGTGGAAAAGGGCAGCAAGGCAGTTTTGCAGATAACCGACAAAAACGGAAACAGCAAGTATATAGATGTGCATGATTTTGAAGATTCAAACGGCATTGTGCAAAGCATCCACAATACGGACAGTTCTATTGAAAGTTTTGCGATTTCCTGCTTTGAGTATGCCTTGGATAATAAATTGGATTTGTGGTTTTCATCCAAGGACACAATATCAAAAACATATGATCACAGGTTCAAGGACATATTTAATGACATATATGAGAAAAGATACAAGGATAAGTTTGAGGAAGCCGGCATAGAATATTTCTACACCCTTATTGACGATGCAATAGCCAGGGTAATGAAATCCGAAGGTGGATTTGTATGGGCATGCAAAAACTATGATGGAGACGTTTTCTCCGACATGTTGGCAACAGCATTTGGAAGCCTGGCAATGATGACATCTGTGCTGGTGTCGCCCCATGGCTACTACGAGTACGAGGCGGCTCACGGAACTGTAACAAGACACTATCACAGGTACCTGCAGGGTGAAAAAACCTCAACAAACCCCATTGCAACAATATTTGCATGGACCGGTGCCCTTTACAAGAGGGGAGAACTCGACGGACTTGAAGAACTAAAAGCCTTTGCAAGCAAGCTGGAAGAGGCAGTTTTAAGTACAGTAGGACAGGGGTACATGACCGGAGACCTTGTTTCAATATCCGAACTACCTGAGAAGACCAGGCTTGATCTGGAGGAATTTCTGTATAAAGTGAAAGAGAACTTAGAGGAGATGTTATGATAAGATTTGACACATCCCATGCGCTGCAGTTTGTTAAACACAATGAGATCGAAAACCAAAAGGAAATGGTTGTATCCGCACATAAAGCACTTCATGAGAAGACAGGGGCGGGGAGTGAATTTACAGGATGGGTTGACCTTCCTGTAAATTATGATAAAGTAGAGTTTGAAAGAATAAAAAAATGCAGTGAGAAAATAAGGGAAGATTCCGATATATTAATTGTAGTTGGAATAGGTGGATCGTATCTTGGAGCAAGAGCTGCCATCGAGATGCTTGCAGGCTCTTTTTACAACTTGCAGAGAATGAAGGATAAAAAGGGACCTATGGTCCTTTTTGCAGGAAACAGCATAAGCTCTGCGTACATGCATGAACTTGTAGAATTTATTGAAAATTATGATGTTTCGATAAATGTGATATCAAAATCCGGAACAACCACAGAACCTGCTATTGCCTTCAGAATACTGAAGGAGCAAATGGAAAAGAAGTATGGCAGAGAAGAAGCTGCAAGGAGAATTTATGCAACAACTGACAAACAAAAAGGTGCATTAAGAACTCTTGCAGAGAAAGAAGGATACGAAACCTTTGTTATCCCCGATGACATAGGCGGCAGGTATTCCGTTTTAACAGCGGTAGGGCTTTTGCCCATTGCCGTCGCAGGAATGTATATAGACAAGATCATGGAAGGCGCAAGGGATGCGTGTTTGGTGTACCTTAATCCCGATCTGGAAAAAAATCCTTGCTACCAGTATGCTGCATATAGAAATGCGCTTTACAAAAAGGGCAAGGTTATAGAGCTGATGGTGAATTACGAGCCGTCCTTCCACTATTTTACCGAATGGTGGAAGCAATTATATGGTGAGAGCGAGGGAAAAGACCAAAAGGGAATTTTTCCTGCAGGCGCTGACTTCAGCACAGACCTGCATTCGCTTGGCCAGTATATTCAGGATGGATTGAGGGTATTGTTCGAAACAGTACTCCTTGTGGACAAGCCAAGACATTCCTTTACGATAGGGCATGATACTGAGAATCTGGATGGACTCAACTATATTTCAGGAATGGATATGGATGAGGTAAACAGGTACGCAGCAATAGGAACAATCCTCGCCCATAAGGACGGTGGAGTGCCCAATTTGGTAATCTCCATACCTGAGATTAATGAATACAACTTTGGATGGCTTGTATACTTCTTTGAAAAGGCGTGCGGTATAAGTGGTTACCTGTTGGGAGTGAATCCTTTTGACCAACCCGGAGTTGAAGCTTACAAAAAGAACATGTTTGCTCTATTAGGAAAACCCGGCTATGAAGACCTGGGTAAAGAGCTTAAAAATAAACTTAATTGATTTGGAGAGTGAAAAAAGTGGAAGTTGCAAAGAAGGATTTGAAAAACATTGAAACGCCCCCAGTCTCAAACTCATACGAGGTAATTGAAAGGATCATTGAGAACATCGAGAAGTGCATTGTCGGCAAGACTGAAGCAGTCAAACTTGCGTTAATAACTCTGATAAGCAAGGGGCATCTATTGATTGAGGACGTGCCGGGTGTTGGAAAGACAAGCCTCATATCTTCCCTTGCATCCAGCATAAATGCTACATTCAAGCGCATATCCTTCACGCCGGATGTACTACCGTCCGACATAACAGGTTTTTCAGTGTACAACAGAAAGACCGGAGAGTTTGAATTCAGGCCGGGGGCGGTTGACTGCAACTTCCTTTTGGCGGATGAAATTAACAGAACATCACCAAAGACACAATCAAGCCTTCTGGAAGCGATGCAGGAAGGAAACGTTTCAGTGGAAGGCGTTACATATAAAATAGAGCAGCCGTTCATGGTAATGGCAACCCAGAACCCCATAGAGCATTTGGGAACCTACCCGCTGCCAGAAGCTCAGCTGGACAGGTTCTTTATGAAAATACAAATGGGATATCCCTCAAACCAGGATGAAGCACACATTGTAAAACAGCAGATGAATTCCCATTTTATAAAACAGTTGAAACCTGTTGCCACAAAGAAGGACATCCTGAGAATACAGGAAGAAGTTAGCAATGTACATATAGAAGACAGTCTGGCATTGTACATAGTTGGAGTAGCGAATGAAACAAGAAACAACCAGGACATATTGCTTGGTGTAAGCCCGAGAGGAAGTATTGCACTAGGACGTGCATCCCAGGCGTTTGCGTATTTGGCTGGAAGAAACTATGTGCTGCCTGAAGACGTAAAGAGTGCTGCAATTCCGGTTCTTCGCCACAGGATAATTCTGAACAAGGAGGCAAAAATAAGGCGTGTGCAGCCTGAGGAAGTAATTGAATCAATTCTTAGCAAAGTAAACATAGGGATGTAGGCATATGACAATTTCATTGAAGGAAATATGGCGCGATAGGAGAAGGGACAGGAAACGGGCATATACAAAAACCGCCCGCTTCCTAATTATTGTTTTCCGGATACTGTACTCCGCCCTCCTGATTGTTAGTTTGTTTATAGGAAATCTATACATAAATCTTCTTGTCGTGTGTATCGGATTGATATTAATATTGTCTGATATAAAGCTATTTGTCGCCCGATTCGCAGTCTGGGTAAAGGAGCTAAAAAACAGGAACTTCAAGGCGATGAAAGGCAGCAGAGTAACAATAAAGACGGAAATATACAATAGGTTTATGTTTACATATCCAGTGTGCAAAATGTACATAGATATCGACGAAGGGATAGTTCTTCCCAAGGAATATGACAGAATGCTGGTATTCGGACTCAAATCGTTTTCCCACAATATATTCAAATATGCATTGCACTGCCCCTACAGAGGCCAGTACACCGTTGGTGCTGATACAATACATGTCTGGGATGATTTAGGTATTCGCTACAGGCGTAAAAGGTTCAAAGGCAAAATTACTCTGACAGTGTACCCTGAAATATTCCTTCTTAGGGATTTCGACGATGTAAAACGTAAAGAGGAAGAGCAACTGGGGCTGATGGCAAGGGACTCCACTGATTACTCCGATTCCATTGAAATAAGGGAGTATCAGGAACAGGACAGCATGCGCACCATACATTGGAAAGCGACATCAAGGCTAAACAAGCTAATGAGTAAAAAATATTACGCAACCCAAAGCAGCAGATTGTGCATATTTTTTGACAACTCACTACCGTTATTTAAAAGCCAAAGCTTGTCGAGATTTGAGATTGTCGACAAGTTGTCGGAAGCATGTGCCAGTGTCTGTAACTTTTTTGTAGGACTCCGCATTCCATACAATTTCATGTATGCGCAGGGTGATGAAATTGAGGTAGCGTATTGCGACAACGAAGCCGATTTTGACGGCGTATACTATCTTTTGGCATCACTGCCGTTTAATGCGGACAATATAGAAAGCCATTCCTCTTTGTCGGAGTTTGTAGCAAGAGCCGACAACATACGTTCCGTAGTTTACATATTTACTGCAAACATAACTGAAAGACTTCTGTACTCAATCAAGGAGCTTAACCACTTTGGCTTCAAGGTGGCCATGGTATACGTTGCAGACGACGGGTTGGATCTTGTAATGGCAGAGAAGGCAAAAGAATTGTGCCACAAGTTTATGACAATCAATGTTAAAGATGACACGCAGGAAAGTTTGGAGGCGTTTTGATAAATGAAAGGCAGGCTTAAGAGAAGTCTGGAGCTGAAAGAGTCTCCGACGGATGTAATTTTGAAATGTTTGATTCAAACCTTTATTGCCATTGTGGTACTAATTCCCATCATGGATACACTGGCAAGACCTATATTCATAATAGAGGTCTTGATGTATACGTTCTTTTTTACAGGAATTCTGCTTCTGTATACATACATCAAATCCTTTAGATATGTAATATATATTTTTGCAGTTGCATTGTTCATCCTGTTTATTCTATTCCTTTTTTCAAATAGAGATCTATCGCCTTCTATTCTGATTTACAAGATGAGTAACAGCAGGATGCCCTCTTATATTGTAGTTTTTGGAATCACCTGCTTTTTGTACAGCTTTATTGTAATATACACAAGCTTTTTAATGTGCTTTTTATTCCTGTCAGGAATAATAACTGGTGTAATAGTTGCAGGGTACAGTTTTCCCGTCGGTAATTTTGCGATACTCTTGGTAGCTCTTTATGCGGTTTATATGCTTGAAAGAAATT
>DUPL01000128.1 GCA_012838385.1 Clostridiaceae bacterium | reverse complement strand
TTTCAATACCGATGGTGGTTCTGATATACATCATAAGGCTTCCATCACCAAGTTCCACCACCATGTTTTCATCTGCACTGCTTGAACCTTGAATGCCTTTAACACCGCCTCTAAAACTCCAAGTCTTTCCCTTGTCTGTGGAGACGTATACATTGGAGCCTGCCTCCTCATACATGGACAAATCAGCCCCATGACGCCATACGGCTGTTGGCAGCATCCATGTTCCGTCACTTAGAACAATGGGCTTGTTCATGGCAATACCATTTCCAATCCTTACAGGCTTGCTCCACGTTGGATTCTCGGAATCAGGATTTTCCGTATATATTGCCCATACGCCAGCCCTGCCATCGAAATAGTAGTAGCTTTGACTCCAGAACAGCCACAAACGTCCATCAGGATCAGACCAAAGCATTGGATCAAAGGCTCTAACAGGATAAACAGGATCTATTACTACTGCAGGACCTTTCCACGTCGTGCCGTCATCACTACTTGTGTATAGAACAACCCAGTTGTATTCATCTTCAGTGGTACTTCCACTGTACCAAGTGGCCCACAACCTGCCAGAAGGTGCTCTTTCTATACCGGGAATACCCTGCCACAGTCTATTGCCGTCAAGGTATTCTTCCTCATCCGGATATTTTTGCACCTTGGGTTCTTCCAAGGAAATATCCCCAGGACGTCTTGCTGACACAGACTCTATTTCAATATCATCAACATCAATTGCTGCACCTCTTGCAGCTATTGCAAAGGTTGCGTCTTTGTCTGCAATTCTTGCATTATCAATATCATATATTACCTTTCCTTCCGCATCCTTTAGTACTGCCTTTCTGAATATGCCATCCACACTGTCTGAATATTCCACGGAAGCCAGAAACACATCTTCTGCATATATCATTAATGTATTGTCCCTGTCTTCAATTTTTACGCTAACAAACTCCTTCAATGAGTCTTTGCCATTTGGTATTTCAACCTCAATATATTTTCTGCCCAGACCCTTTGTAAAGGTCTTGTAATCATTTTCTTCGGTTCTGACATTTATCTGAAGGAGTGTTCCCTGTAACTTTATGTATACACCTGTTGCACCGACTCCATAGGCATAAGTTCCGTCATTGTATCCATCGTTCTCATATTCGTTTATGGTTTGTCTTGTACCATCAGGCAGTACAGCAACGAAAGGAGCGATTGTTGTTCTTGCAAATAAAAAACCTCCAGCTGCGCCTGATTGGTCGACTCTGAACCTGCCTGAAAAGGTGGTTTCAGAAGCAAACACCCTTTTACTTTTCAACAATCTTCCTTCAATCCAGGAAAGTCTCAAGAACTTGTTTCCTTCCTCTTCCACAATATTGCTTTTTGTTCCCCAGCTTGAGGCAAGTTCCAAGGTCCACTCCCTGCCTATTTCCCTTGCTGCATCGTTTATTGATTCGTGTTCAAAATCTTCGTTATATGAAAGAATATCATCTTTTTCACTTTTATCCTTCGTGCACCCATGGACAATCAGCCCAATTACAGACAAAGTCAGTACCATAATCATTGCTTTAATTATCTTATGGAGCATGTCCTTCCTCCTCAAGTTTATTTGAATACATAATAGAGGATTTGAATCTAATCGTCAATTCAATCAAAAAAAGTTGCAAAACCCATCTTTTCTATTTCAACTTGCTGGTATATAATGGGGAAGTGGAAACAAAAAGGAGACGACATATGAAAAATTTTAAATTTACTTCCAAAAATGTGTTGCTTGCCCTGTTCTTTTATGGGGTTATGCTGTTTGCAAGCAACAGTCTTGTAATTATTTTCGAAGAGATATTATACATAACACATGTATTAATTGAAGGACATGTTCCCGAGTGTACATATGTTGTGTTTCTAATCTCCTTAATAGTAAAAACCATACTTGAACAAAGAAAGGATTACAGGGCAGACCCGAAAAACTTCAAGGCGCTTACCATCCACTATTTTTATCTAAACATTATTGCATACCTCGTATTTTCATTTGTTCTTTTCCTTTTGCTTAGAAACGGACCATTCTTCATTTATACAAGGTACTACACAGAGTATATAATCTACGACCTGGTGTTCTTGCCCCTTGTCAAGTCTCCCCTGCTTGCTTTTGCCTTGGATTTCCTAATCGCCACCACAGTAATTGCTGTGGCAAATTACCTAACTTATACTTGGATTACCCGTAAAAATCAAATAATCTCCTTCCTACGCAAACAAGAGCAATAAAGATTGCTCTTGTTTGCACCCTATTCTTCTTCAAGACTTCCAAGACGTTTCTTTACGTAAGAAAGCTTTTTTTCAAGGACTTTTTCTGCGTTTTTCAAATACTCCTTTTCATCAATTTCATCAATAGGTACATATGCACAAGGTATTTTTGAAAATCTTCTCATACCTCTTCCATACATGTATCCAGGAGTATTGTATCCTGCACAAAAGCCCAGGCCTCTTCCAGACATTGGACCCATACCCAGTGGTCCGGTTCCATCTCCTCTTGGCATAACCACCCCTCCTTGTATTTATTTCTGACATTTGTCAGTTATATGTTAGCATAATAAATGACATATGTCAAATATATTATACAGATATTCATGGAGGTAAAAAACGAATATCGGAAAAGAAATATATGGATATAAATGCTTTAAGAGAACTTCTTAGGGGTAAAACCTTAGCATTAGGCAAATTCTTATCGTTTATATGATTTAATAAA
>DUPL01000127.1 GCA_012838385.1 Clostridiaceae bacterium | reverse complement strand
TGGTTGCGAGGCAGTTGTTAAAGACGAGACGGCCTATGGAGCAATACTTGTTCAGGGATACGGATACTTTGGTCACCACAAGTGCAGCACACCTTCAATGCTTAGATTCGGCCAGTTGAGCGAGGACGAATTCTTTGTATCATACGATGCTGCTTCAAAGGGTGTAAGGATTAAGAACGAGAGCAAGTTTGAACCATTGGTAATGCTTAAACACTATCCATATATGGAAAAGAAATAAATATTTGTAAAGGAGATTAACAGTGGCTAGAATTTCAGACAATGTAACACCTTCATTGGATTTGCTTGATGAAAGGGCGAGTGCCTTTCAAAGAAGCGTTGTATTTATGAGGCAGGCATATCCCAATATGGCTTACATGACCTTTGACAGCAATGAGCACAGGGGTGCCAACCATTTGATACTGGCAAAGTTTGTTGTGGGTATTGGTGAAGACAATCCTGTATGGCTGACTTATGATGAATGTGATGATTCAACCACCTGCGACAACGTGCCTGGAGGATTGTTTGGAACATGCCATACAAAAGACGGCGTAAGGGTTGAAACAGGCATTTATCCTCTTCTTGTCGGCAGGGACACGGAAAAAGCTGAAGGTGCCTGCGTTATTAAGGTCAAGTGCCATGGTGACAAAAAGGTATGGCTAAAGTTTGGCAATGGCAACATATCGTTTATGCATTTTTCACCCAACAAGGACATGATGGGGCCTGAGATTGACTGCGAAAAGGGCAATGCGGTAATCGAAGATGGTGTGGTGGTAATAACCAGGCAGGAGAGGGATGAAATTACCTGTGTGAGAGGTAATATGGAGTATGAAAGAAAGTTAAAGGGCGAAGGCAGCTACATTGTTGGGAAGGGTGCTTCCAATGAGCTGAAAGTCATTGTTTCCTTCTCAAAAGACAAGGATAGGGCCCTTGAGCTGTCAAGACTGGATCCTGACGAAGAATTCAAGAAGGTGCAGGATTACTATGCAGATCTCTTAAACAACATATACATAAAGACACCAAATCCTGAACTGGATGAAGCCTTTGCGCATGCCCTTTTGAATGTGGAATACTCATATCTTTATCCATATGGATGGATCGAAAGCATCCATCACTGGCCAACCATGTGGCACATGGAGCATACAGCAGCGGAGGAATGGTACGGAAGGCCTGAAAGAACCAAAATTGTTCTTAGAGCCCAGATGAAGAACATGTTTGAAAATGGAGCCATTCCCGATATGTGCACCACAGGAAAAGGCAGAAGGGACTGGGGCGGCAACAACCAGTTTTTCTTCAGGGAAGTGGAACACTACCTGAAAATGACTCTGGATATGGATTTTGCATGCGAGGTCGAACCCTATATGGACAGGGTGATTAAACAGACCTTTGATGAGTATGATCCAACCTACAGCGGCATTATAGGTTGGGGTACACAGATTGGAAATCAGGAGGACTTTGAATCAACTCCTGGAAAGGGAGCTGCTTCTGGCAGTTGCGGTGCCGAGATGCTGAAGACGATGGCGGTTGTAAAAGGGCTGTTGGGTAAAACAGAGGAAGCTGACAAGTATCGGAGATTATCTGAATATGTTATTGAGAAGATGAAGAAAACTATATGGCTTGATGATTTGGGAAGATACGCCTGGTATGAGGATGTTGTAGGTAAAAAGTATCTTGAAACCACCTATCACGGCATCATCTATCCAATCATGCACGACCAGCTTGATGACTTTGATATGGTTTCCTCCATTGATCATTTGGAATACAGGCTTACAGGTCCTGAAGGAGAGGTTTATCAGACCAACCACTTTGGCGACCATGCATACCACTGGGTGCCCACCTGGGGAATGCAGTGCGGTTCAAACATGCAGCCTTTTGCTACTAAAGCATACAGCAAGCTGGGTATGGCTGACAGCGCTATAAAGCCGCTGGAGTTTATTGCAAAAAGAGTATGCGGAGATTTCCAAAGAGGATCATGGCCTGAGACTGCCAATGAAAAAAGATTTGCCTACTTTTCACCTTCGGCAGCAGTGTGGGCTCAGGAGATAATTGAGTCCGTATTCGGAATCAACATGAATTTAATAGAAAACAAGACATTCATATCTCCGTGCATGCCAGAGAGTTGGGACAAGGCAGAACTCAAGCTTCCAAACATCCATTTGGTTTACGAAAGAAAGGATGGCAAATTTGTTGTCAATGCCAAAATTGAAAATGACACAAGCAAGGTATTCAGGATACTGCTGCCTCCATATGAAAACATTAAGGCCATTGTTAATGGCAGGGAAGCGGAAGTGTCAACAAGAAGGCGTTGTGGATTCTTCGAAGCTTCCTTCGAAATGGGGAATGAGAGGGAGTTTCTGGTTGAAATAGAGTATAGAAAAATAGACTACAGCATAAACAGCCCCAAAAATATTGCTGTGGGAGATATCTTTGATATTAGTGTTTCAGGATTGGAGATACTGGGCATTGATGACAGGTGTGGAATTTTCAGCAATGTACAGTTTGGCAGGAAAGGTCTGAAACTCACTGTAAAAGACACTTTGTTGGATAACTACGAGAAATTTGGATATTTTGGCCTCATGAATTTTGCGAGAAGAGTATTTGTCCTTAAAGTTAAAAAGGACGATATTGTATTTGATCTTCCTGTCAAACTTGTACTTATGAAGGATGTAATATTTAGTGCAACATATGAAGAGGGCAGGGTTTATGTAGATTTATACAACAACATGAACAAGGCTCTGTCTGGAAATGCAAAGCTTGTCCTGTTCTGCAAGGCCTTTGACACAGAGTGTCATGTGGCGGCAAGAAGTGTGAAACAACTTGTGTTTGATGTGAAAAGCGTCAAAGGTGATATGGCACCTGGCATGAACAATGCAAGAATAATTGTGGGAGACAAAGTTGCGGATATTGAAGTATTTGCTGATGTCAAGGCAGACATAAGGAATGTTGAACTTGACATGGAAATGATTAAACCCATGCAATACTGGAGGGAAATTGGCTTGTTCCAATCCCACGGTCATATGATGCAGGGACCAGACAACTTTATGAAAGATTTGTTTGAAACAGTGGATAAGGTGGAAGTTATTGAAGGTGTACCCTTCAAGCTTTCTGGAGGATTCATTCCTCTTAGTTTTGACAAACACAGAATTGTGAGAATACCTCTTAAAGGCATGAAGGCAAGAAAGGTGTATGTTCTTTTCAGTGCTTTCATAGACAACCATAATGTGTTTGGAGTACCCTTTACGGTAGAGCTGGAGATTGAAAAGAAGGATTCTTTTATCAGACCTATGTATGTAAAAGAGCTGGCGTTTCCTGGAGAGATAGACATGGGATTCGGCAATAACGTAATAGCAGGATTTGCCACCTACGTAAATGGCACAAAAAGGGGTGCCGTACCAGGCATGCCTTATACTACCGAAGATGGAGACTATCCAAATACCAGACCTCATATCTATCCGGAAAGAGATTACTGGTGTAAATACAAGGCTGTAGAGGTATGTAATACTGTGTTTAATATGATTGAAATAGACACAGGCAAGGCAAGCGACCTGAAGGAGATTAGATTTATAGCCAATAATGCTGATATCGGTGCCGGCATATATGCAATAAATCTGTTTTAAACACTATTGTGGCGTAAAATACCTGGTTGGAATGGGCTCATTGTGCTCTGTATCAATATTTTTTTCGTTAGCATAGCTGTCTGCCCAAGCCTTTGGGCTCATTCCTGTTTCCTTCTTGAATACCCTGGAAAAATAGTAGCAGTTGGAAAAACCGCATCTCCATGCAATTTCGCATATTTGCATGTCTGTTTGCTTTTGAGTAGACAAAAGCTGTTTTGCAAAGGTTATGCGTTTTGAGGTGGGGAACTGGAGTGGTGTCTTTCCAGTATGCTTTACAAACAAACGCCTGAAATAATCCTTGTTTAGATGAGTCTTGTCCAAGGCTTCATTAATATCAAAATCCGGGTCTGAAAAGTTATAAATTATATCATTGATAACCTTTTCAACATATTCGTTCTTGTTGAAGCTCTCGGTAAAAGATATCATATATTGAGTTAAAACGTCACATATGCTGTTAACTATGTTTGTCCAATTATTCCTTCTTAAATGGAACTCATAGTGCAGCTGTGTTATCATTCTCAAAAAGTTTTTGTTTTCATCATCTCTAAATTTAATATAACCGGTGCGGTTATACTCAAATTCAGAGAGATTGTAATGATAGTTTCGAAAACCGTCCTTGGCATAGTCCGTATGGGGTATGTTGGGAGGAATAACAAAAATGTCGTTTTCTGCAAAAGGAATTTTTTCTCCTCCAATTTCAACATAACCCTTTCCAGAGGTGTAGTAAACAACTTCCCAGGTAGAGTGGGTGTGTTTTTCAACCTTAAAAGTGTTCTCAAATAGTCTGCCTACGTAGTTAATTTTAAGCATAATATTCACCTCCAAAAGAGCCAATCAACTGAATATATTCTACATACAAACGGAATTGAATACAATAAAAGATGAGATGAAGGTCGGTTTTGTGCATTAATTTATCTATTTTGTTAAATGTCAGTAAAGCTATTTACTGAATTTCCATGTCTATTCTGTGCAAGGCCTCATGAAGAACGCTCCTTTGGGTTGCAATATTCATGCGCATAAAACCATTTCCACTTTCTCCAAAGATGCTTCCGCTGCTGAGCCACAACCCAAGCTTGCTAATAAAAAAGGAATCGAGATTATCCTGGTCAAGGTTCATGTTTCTGCAATCAAGCCACATGAGATAAGTAGCCTCAGGTCTGATTAGTGTAATTCCGCTTTTACTACACAGTACATTTTGTACAAGGTTGACGTTATCCTCAAGATAGTCCATCAGTGCATCCAGCCATAAATGGCCGTACTTGTATGCGGCCTTTGTGGCACATATGGCCATGGTGTTTAAAGAAGAATAGCCTGTTTGAAGGCATGCCTTCCATACCTTTCTTCTAAGATCCTGGTTTTCAATAACTATGTTGGAAACCTGCAGGCCTGCAATATTGAAAGTCTTCGAAGGCGAGGTACAGGTTATTGTACTGTTTAAAATTTCTTCCGACAGTGAAGCTATTGGAATGTGGCGGTATCCTTTGTACACAAAGTCGGAGTGTATCTCATCCGAAACTATGATTACTCCATATTTTAAACATATTCTGGCAATCTCAAGTAGCTCCTCTTTTGTCCATACACGACCAACCGGATTGTGGGGTGAACAAAGAAGAAGTAGCTTTGCCTTATGTTTTACAACCTTGTGTTCAAAGTCTTCAAAATCTATAACATACCGGTTATTATCTAGTTTCAGGTTGGAAATGACGAGGTTTCTGTCGTTTCCTATAGTGATTTTTGCAAAGGGGTAGTATACGGGTTCGAGAATCATTACACTGTCGTTTTTGTCTGTCAGCGCACGTATTACACTTCCGATGGCAAACATCACACCTGGAGTTTTAAGGATCCAATCCGGTTCTATATCCCAGCCAAATCGTGTTTTATACCAGGATACAACCAATGAGTCATACTCCTCATCGGTATATGAGTAACCAAATATTCCATGCCTTGATGTCTTGACTAGCTCCTCTTCCACTTGAGGAGGAACTTTGAAGTCCATATCCGCAACCCACATAGGGATAAGGTTGTCCGGAACCTTTCCTTTGGGTTTCATATCATGCTTTACCGAATTTGTTTTCTTTCTATCTGTCTTCGTATTAAAGAAGGTTTTGTCTATCTTTATCATATTATCACCCAAGGGAATTATAGCACAAAAAAATAAAACCATTGCATTCATTAGAATGTAATGGTTTAAGTCATCTTCACTCATATCTTTCAAGGCTAGACTAGATTAGTTTGTCTGGGTCAACAACGTATGAGTTGGTGAGAATCTTAATAAAATCAATTAATGCAAAGATAGCACTGATACCGCATACGAAAGACATTGCAATCTTGAATATTCCTTTCTTTGTTTCGCCCATCATGAAGTTATGTATACCTAATCCACCCAGGAAGAAACAAATAATTGCCATTAGTGTTTTGTCCTGTCCGTTCAGGTAAGCACCTGGTGCGGCGTTATTTACAGCTCCTCCCTGAAGTGAAACTCCACAATTTGTGCAAACAACAGCATTGGGATTGGTCTGCGCACCACAGTTTTCACAGTAATTTCTAGAAGTTCTCTTCTGAACTCCGCATCCTAAACAAACCGCTTGGTTTTCCTGCATTTCTTGCCCGCAATTAGTACAATACATAAGAAGACCTCCTCTTTATATTTCCTTTGTATTCTATTATTTCCATTCCCAATTGTCAATACTGTTTTGAATTTTTAAAGTATATTTAAATAGAATTTTAAAAAAGTAAAATAAAAATTGACAGATATGATAATTAGAAATAACTACACGTAATAAATACTATTATTATCAGCAGAATCTGAATCAGTATCCTTGCTTGGGATAGGAGTATCTGTCTGTTCAGGGGTATTAGTTGGATCGGGTGTTGTAGTTTCCTCAACTTCAATCTTTTGAAGTATTTCATATGTATTTAAATAATATCATAAATTCATTTTGTGTATATTAATGTATGGATTGTGCATTTTGTTTATTTATGTTTAGTGGGATAATTGTAGCAACTCATATGATGTGATGGAGGTTTGAAATGGGTTTGAGTATAGCCTTGTACATATTTGCTTTTAGTTTATTGGCAATGATTGTAGTTTTATTGGCTAAAAGAAAGGAGCTGGGAAAGGTTTTTAAAATATTGGCTCCTGTATGTATAGTGGTATTTATTATTACCGCAGCAGGCATTGTTTATTTACAAACTACGGATGATACGGAAAATGATTATGTTTTGAGTCATAGAACGGAGGAGACAAGAAAAATGGATATGATTATGTGGTATGACATTGATATCAGTCCCTTGTCAAATGACAGACCCGAAAGAGGCTGGTGGTTCTTGAATCCACAGCACCCCGATATGCCAAAATTAAATGGCTGCTTTAGAACCACAACTCCATTGCTTGGTCTTTACGACCAGAGAAAACCCGAGACAGCAAGGCAGCATCTATATTGGATTAGTGCTCTTGGCTGCAATGTAATTGCAGCAGACTGGACCAACTACACAAGCTACAGGACAGCCCAGGATGCAGGCTGGCTCAAATACACAAAAGGTGTGTATGACAACACCGAGGTCCTGCTTGATACGGCTCAAAAATGTGATGATTTTGATGCGCCAAAGGTGTATTTGGTTCTAAGGTTGTTTGGTGAAGACTATGACAAGCTAAGAGATGTGCTGGATGATGTATATGCACTTTATTCAAAATACAAGGAGGTTTGGTACACTTTTAATGATGGTACGCAGAATGCCCAAAAACCTTTTATACAAATATTTGCTGACCATAGTGTATTGAGCAAGTTTTCAGAAGAGGGACCTTTGTTTACCGACAAAAGGTTTAACATCAGATGGAGCAACGGATACCTGGGCAGCATTGGAACTGTTGAAGGTGACAAGGTAGCAATTCCTTACGGCACCTGGTTGTTTGTTGAGAATGAAATGGACGAAGCCAATGCAGACAAGGGCTTGTACAGGGCATATTATGCCAAAGGACCAGATAAAAAGCCGGAACAGATGATTGCATGGGCATCTGTACATAAAAGTGGTACTGAATGGGACCCATTAAACAAGGTTATAGACGGAAAAACTACCTTTGAAAGGACAATATGGAAAGTAAAAGAGTTAAAGCCAAAAGCATTGCTGGTGAATAGATTCAATTATGCCATTGCGTGGTTGGATGAGCCTCAGGAAGGTGTGAGTTTGTATGAGAGTACTCATATTGAACCCAATGAGGATTTTGGCTTCCTGATTTTTGATAATATAAGGGAGAATCTGTATGACTTGAATAATTGGGAGAAGACTGTAGTTCAACTCAAAGATGCTGAGGTAGTTGGGAATATGGTAAAAGTTCCTCTTGATGATTATCCTACTAAATACAGAATCTCAACCAATAGCGATATGTCACAATCCGAGTGGGCTTACTTGAATATTAATAGTTGGATAGACATATCGGACTTTGACTTTGAGGGTAATATATTGTATCTGCAGCTTGGAAACGGTTTTGGTGAAAGTGAAGTAATAGAGGTAAAAATCAATAATGAATAAAAATGGAGGTTGATTCAATGTTTCATGTTTATGAAAATGAGAGTCTTAACGAGAAGCTTGAGGTAAGAGGTATTCCTTTTTCGGTGAAGAGGGAAAATGGTGTTGTTGCAAAACTGCCTTCGAGTATTGGTTTTGATGCCAGATGCGAGATGTTGTTTTTCCTTGGCATGTCCACTGATTCGTGGCAGTGCAGTGAATGGTGGGGACAGCAGGAAGTATATTATGACTATTCCACAAGGCTTTTCTTTGGAGACAGGGTAGGTCGGATAAGGGTTTTGTATGATGACAGAACCGAGGAGCTGATTTCCGTAATATTCGGCGTCAACTGCTGGAACTACAATCTGTTTTTCAAACCAAAGCCTCATGAGAATATCATGCATTTTTCCGCCCCATATGACGAGCCTTTTAGAAGTGATCCGGAAGCAAGAAAGATACTTGAAGATTCTTTAAGGCTTATGGAGAATACGGATGAAGCATGCGAAAAGGCAACAAAATGGGTGTTTGCGTACAAGCTGCGTCCTGAGAAGAGGGTTGTAAAGATTGATTTTGGCAAGGAAGAAGCAAAAAGAG
>DUPL01000126.1 GCA_012838385.1 Clostridiaceae bacterium | reverse complement strand
CCTGTCCGGGAAAACACTTACTACATTAAAACGCCTTCTAATCTCTTTATTTAAGCGCTCTATCAAGTTTGAAGAGTATATATGTTTCCAATGTTTTTCCGGAAAACTCATATATTCCAGGATGTCTTCTTCCGCGTCCATAACTGTCTGAGCAGCTTTAGGAAATCTCCCTTTTAACTGCTCAATGACATACTTCAGTGTTTGCTTTGCATTATTTAGATCTTCTTGCATAAATATTGTTCTTATGCCACCAGACTTTTCTGTTTCTTAGGAACATCACATAGTACTTTTCTCATGAAATGAACCTGGCAACGTTGCCATGAGGAGCCTGTTAATACCTTACTTATTGCGTTCTTAAGCCCTTGATGAAAATCACTGATCACCAGCTTTACACCTTTCAATCCCCTGTTAACCAGTGATTGTAGGAAGTTTATCCAGTATTCACACGTCTCGCTCATTCCAATATCATAGCCAAGTACCTCTCGTGTGCCATTGGTGTTAATTCCAACTGCTATTACCATTGCCATAGACCTGATATGACCATTTTCTCTTACTCTGGGGAATGTTGCATCCAGATACAGGTATGGATATCCTTTGTCTGATAATTCTCTGTTTCTGAACTCTTCAACGATGCCATCCAGCTCTTTGGATAACCTTGAGACCTTGCTCTTATCGATATTTAACTCTAGGCTTTCTACCAAGTTATCGACCTTTCTGGTGCTAACACCAAATTGACAAACATCAGAAACACTACAAGAACAAGTCGTAAAAACAAAAAACAGCTGCATAAATGGTCTTCCTACAGACTTGCTAGTTTTATCCAATACAAGGGAAGTTTAGCGGGAATTAAGGTTGAATATGTTAATCCACAAAATACAAGTCAAAAGTGTCCGAATTGTAAAGCCTTTAACAAGGTGGAAGATAGAAAATACGTGTGTAAATTATGTGGCTATGAAAAGCACAGGGATATAGTGGGTGCTATAAATATAATATCAGCACCTGTGGTGGATGGTGTAGCGTAAGCGATAGTCTACCAGCCCAAGATGCTATATGCACTGTCTTGGGAGGGGTGATGGCACACCCTAAACTTCGGGGAACTACAGATGCCAGAAATGGACTTCTGACTACCACCGAAGAATCCAGGGGAGTGTCAAATACTTAGCAAACTTCTATACCACCTGATTGCAATAGCCCTTATCATTGCATAAACAGGAACAGCAAGAAAAACTCCTGCAATTCCGAAGAACTCTCCTCCCAGGAACACGACAATAATGGTGGTGACAGGATGTATGCCCAGTTTTCCTTCGATAATCTTGGGACCCAGAAAGTTATTGTCAAACTGCTGCACGCCTACAAACAGCAGAAAAGTCCACAACGCCTTTGTGGGAGAAGCAAGAAGAGCAACAATAACTGCAGGCACTGCACCAATAAAGGGGCCAAAATATGGTATGAGATTTGAAAACCCTCCAATAATTCCTAAAAGAATAGCGTAAGGAACCTTTAGAAGATAAAGCCCAATGGTTTCGAGCACCCCGATTATTACCGCTATTAGCAATTGCCCTTGAAGAAACTTTGCAGAAATCTTACCAAGCTCATAAAAGGTGTCGGTTATTGTGTTTCTATAGTCGTACGGAAAAACAGACAAAATCCAGCTGCTTAAAACTTCCTTGTCCTTGAGAAAATAATATGTCAATATGATGGAGGTTACCAAGTCCAGTATTAAATTGAATACTTTCTTGTAGGACCTTGAGATGGCATCAAGCATTTTTTCACTGGTCTTTTCAATAACGTCCATGGCGCCTTTAGAGTACTTCTCAAATACTACATAACGCTCGCTGTTTTTCCCCATCCCTAACATGCCTGCTATTCTTTCTGCAATTTCATCCACTCTCTCCTGGATCACAGGTATATTCAAGACAATCTCCTTCAGGTTTTCTGCAATTGCGGGTATGAGGAAAACCATTACCATGGTAAGCATGACAAGGCCCAATATGAAAGTAAGCATGATGGCATGATTTCTTTTCATATTGGCCTTCTTTTGAAACATGGAAACAACAGGCTCCATCATGTACGATAACAAAAGCGCAATAATTACAGGGACGAGGATGTGTATAAGCCTTTTTCGTAATATTATGACAATTATGAGCAAAAAGATGGCAGGAAGAAGAAAAATTATCTTCTCCCTGCATTTTGTATCCCTTTTCATTAGAACATTCCAGATATGAATGAACCTGCTTTTCGTAGAACTTTTTTGCTGTTTCTCCCTAATGTCTTGTTGTTAGCCATGCTTTCAACAATCATTCCAATAGCTCCTCCAGCAGCCGCACCTACAATTAACCCTGTAAGATATTTAGTTTTTTTCATCCCAATCACTCCTTCCGGCAATAATGTGATCTTCAGCAAATTCCACACCGTCCCTAAGTAACAGAAGATTTCTTCCTTGCACAACATCCTCCATAAACCCGCGGGACAATTCAAAGCCTTCTATACTTCCAGTCTCTATATCAAACACCAGATCCCTTACAACACCAAGACCTTTTCCGTCTCTGGTAACAACGTTACGCCCAAGCAGTTTTTCCATATCGTTGTTCCTTTTGTACTTACGCTTTCTGGGCAACTTCCTGATTGCACTGGAACTGTAGATAATACAGTTGTTTTTATCAATTCTTAAACAGTCTTCCAAAGCAACAAACTTTCGTCCAAAGCTCAGGCCTATTTGATCCACTAGAAAGCCTACAATGCAATTGGACTCGTCATAGACAGGTTCCATAAGGAAACCTGCCCTGCTTTCATCTTTAAGACATACTATGGGAATTCCTTTTACATCCATCAGTTTAACCACAAAAAGCGCTCCTTATTGAAATAAATATGCAAAAAGATAAAACCGTTTGGACGGCAAAAATATTTTGCTCATAATCTGTAATTTTAATTCAATACAAAATATGGGATAAAAACAGGCTTGAAAATGATACTAAACACAAGTACAATATGGGATGTTGAGTAAATAAGAAGGAGTAAAGATGTAAAGTGATAAAAATACCAAAGATTCTTTTGCCAAATAAAAACATTAACATGACAAAATGGTCCACAATAGCATGCGACCAATACACATCCGAACTGGAATATTGGAAATCTGTTGAAAGCGAAGTAGAAAACGAACCTTCAACGTATCATCTAATGCTTCCCGAAATTTATCTTGAGGAAGAAGATGTCGATGAAAGAATTGAAAAAATAAACAAAACGATGGATAAGTACATAAGCGATGGGATATTTGAAGAGAAAGGCCCTTGCATAATTGTGGTTGAACGCTCATTTCCAAATGCGCCAACAAGAACCGGCATGATGCTGACTTTGGATCTGGAAGACTATGATTTCCATAAAGACTCTACATCTTTAATCAGGGCAACCGAAGGCACTGTGGAGGAAAGAATACCTCCTAGAATGAAGATAAGAGAGAACGCTTCTATCGAAATGCCCCATATCATGGTGTTGATTGATGATCCTGAAAAAACCGTTTTAGAACCATTAAAGGAATATGCGGTAAACAATCTTGTACCCATTTATGACTTTGAACTTATGAAAGATGGAGGCCATATAAAAGGTTATGAGATAACAGATAATGAGATAATTGAGAAAATGAAATCCTCAATTTTAAGACTTGCTGACAAGGAAGTGTTTAAAAACAAGTACAATACAGACGTTGATGTATCACCCATGCTGTTTGCAGTAGGAGATGGAAACCATTCTCTGGCTTCTGCAAAGTGTCATTGGGACAATATTAAAAAAGGACTGAGTGAAGAAGAAAAGGCAAATCATCCTGCAAGGTTTGCATTGTGTGAGATTGTGAACATACACGACCAAGGTATAGTATTTGAGCCTATACACCGTGTTCTTTTTAATGTGGATACAGGATATTTGCTTGACGAACTGCAAGGATACTTCATGGAAAATGCAACGATAGTGAATATCCCAGAGGATTTTGATGAATCAAAAGCAGAAAAACAGGAAGGCGTTCATACCATTTTGTTTGTTTCTGAAAATGAAAAAGGAATAATCTATATCGATGAAAAAGTACACACCCTTGCAACAGGAGCACTGCAGCCTTTTCTTGATAGGTTCCTTGAATACAACGAGGATGTGAAAATCGATTACATCCATGGACTTGACTCATTGAAGCAAATTGGGACAAGAAAAGGCAATATAGGATTTATCTTCCCCAATCTTGACAAGAGAGACTTCTTCACCTCTATTGTTAAAAACGGACCCATGCCAAGAAAAACATTTTCATTGGGAGAAGCCAATGAAAAAAGATATTATCTGGAGTGCAGAAAAATAAAATAATATCTAGGAGGTATTTTTATGGTTAAGGTAACATTTATGGGAGCAGGCAGTACGGTATTTGCAAAGAATGTTCTCGGAGATTGCATGTCCTCACCGCTGCTCAAAGGAATGGAAATTGCCCTCTACGACATTGACGGTCAAAGACTCAAGGATTCCGAAATGATGCTTCAAGCAATCAACAGAAATTTTGGGAACCATGCCAGCATAAAGTCGTACCTGGGTGTCGAGAACCGCAAAGAAGCCCTAAGAGGTGCAGACTTTGTAGTAAATGCTATCCAGGTCGGAGGATACGACCCTTGCACTATAACCGACTTCGAGATACCGAAGAAGTATGGTTTGAAGCAGACCATTGCAGACACTCTGGGTATTGGCGGTATATTTAGATCATTGCGTACAATACCCGTTGTACTTGACTTTGCAAGGGAAATGGAAGAAGTATGCCCCAAAGCCCTTTTCATCAACTACACAAACCCAATGGCCATGGTAACAGGAGCAATTCAAAGGGCAACATCCATAAAGGCACTGGGCCTTTGCCACAGTGTTCAGGTTTGTGCCATGACTCTAATGAACGGTGTAGGCATGGGCGACCAGTACGACGAAACCGTACAATGGAAGATTGCGGGTATAAACCATCAGGCATGGCTTCTTGAAATTACCAAGAACGGTAAAGACCTGTATCCTGAAATCAAGGAAAGGTCACTCAAAAACGGGCCGCCTGAGTGGGACAGAGTAAGACATGAGATAATGCACAGATTCGGTTATTACATAACTGAATCCAGCGAGCACTTATCTGAATATCTACCGTATTTTATAAAAAACCAATATCCTGAACTCATAGAAAGGTACAACATACCAATAGATGAGTACATGAGAAGATGCGAAAACCAGATTAAGGGCTGGGAGAGCTTGAGAGAAACTTTGGTATCAAAAGATACGCTTGAACATAATCGTTCCGGCGAATACGCTTCATACATAATTGAAGCCATTATTTCAAACAAACCATACAAGTTTGGTGGTAATGTTTTGAATACCGGACTAATAACCAACCTTCCAAAAGAAGCATGCGTTGAAGTTCCCTGCATAGTTGACGCATCAGGTATACAACCCATATACATAGGAGATCTTCCACCGCAGCTGGCAGCTCTCAACAGGACAAACATAAATGTCCAACTCCTTACAATAGAAGCTGCACTTACCCTCAAGAAAGAACATATTTATCATGCAGCCATGCTTGATCCACATACATCGAGCGAACTCACAATAGATAATATTGTAGCAATGTGTGATGATTTAATTGAAGCTCACAAGGGTTGGCTTCCAGAATACAGATAGCAAAAAAGGCATCCACGAGATGCCTTTTTTCTTACCACAAATCTATTTTTTCAAACACCCACGCCGAAAGCTCATTCAGTGAAGGATGTATTACCATGGACTCGCTAACCACATCATATGTGCCGTCATTTGAGTTCATGACATATACAAAGGGCTGAACCAGCATGGATGAATGAGGCCCTACAGCGTGTACTCCAAGAATTTTTCTGTCCTTGGAGACTATCACTTTTACAAAACCATTGTCGTCAGATTTATCCGAATATCCTCTTGAGATGCCTCCCACTACTTCGGAATAGTAGTTGAATGCGGTAACATACTCAATACCCTTCTCTTTGACTTCCGCCTCAGTAAGTCCTACATGGGACACCTGGGGATAAGTAAAAATAGTCCATGGAACTGCGTTGTAGTTTGCTTTCCTTTTTTCCCTTCCAAACAAATTTGTTATTAAAACTTCAGCTTCATGATTAGCCTTATGCCTGAATTGATACTTGCCGTTAATATCACCTAGGGCATAAATATGCGGCACATTGGTCTCAAGATAATCATTTGTCACTATCCAACCCTTTTCATCCACCTCAATACCGGCCTTTTCCACCTTTAATATATCGGAATTTGACCGAAGCCCCATCGCAATGAAAAGCTCCTCACTTTCAACAAGGCTTATCTCACCACTTTCCCTATCCTTGAAAGTCACACTCTTGCCTTTTTTCGTCTTCTCTACTGACATCAAGTCCATGTTAGCAAGAATTTTAATACCTTGCTTTTCAAACTGTCTTTTTACAAAATCCCTTATCTCAGGTTCCTCATGTCTTAATAAACCTCTTCTTGCAATAATTGTGACATCCACGCCAAATGCGGACAGAATATGGGCAAACTCGGCACTGATTATACCTCCACCCAGGATGGTAACACTTTTCCACAGCTTCTTTGGAAACTTTTCTCCAAAGAAAGTCTCATAGGTAACATAACCTGTCTCTTCCAATCCATCAATATCAGGAACAAACGACCTTGCACCTGCACTGACAACTATTCTATCACCATGAATCTCCTCGGTATTGCCATTCTCGTATCTTACAAGCAAGGTATTTGGTCCTGTAAACTCTGCCAAACCTTTATAAACATCGATATCAGGGGTCTTGTCAAGATTATCCTCTATCCTGTAGGTGTAGTTAATCTGCTTCCACATTCTCTCTTGTATCTTTTCCCAATCTATGCGGGGTTTTGACAGTTTGACTCCAACCCTGTCAGCTCTTTCCGATTCCCTTATTAAATCCGCAGGATAAACCAGCATCTTGGAAGGTATGCAACCCTTTGTAAGGCATGTCCCACCGAACTTATCCTTTTCAATCAATGCACATTTCACACCTATCTGCATTGCAACTTCTGCTACCATCAGTCCTGCCCCACTACCAATAACCACCAAATCGTACTTCTTCAATTACATCCCCTCCCACATTACTAGAAATTTTATTCCACGCTCTTTTTAGCTATCTCAAGGTATGAAAACTCTTTCGCGCCTTTTTCCTTTGCAATTATCTTCATATTCTCATAAAATTCCTTGTCTTTCAAAACCAAACTTATCTTCTCCCTTATTTCCTCCACGTTGTCTTCGTAGAGAAAAAGGCAGTTTCCTCCCATATCCACATGCTCGTTGCCTTCCCAGTACTTTACTATCATAGGTATTCCAAGACCCAGTACCTGTTCCCAGAAAACCGAGTGTCTTCCCGGAAAAACAACCAAATCCGCCGAAGAAAAGTATTTATATGAGTCGAATGCATTTATCCACCCAATATACTGGACATTACCATGTGCTCTTTTTAATACTTCTTCCTTTAAATCTTCCTCCACCGAGCCAAAAACAATAAGTTTTGCATTATCAAGAGTAGATACTGCATCCATCAAAAGAAGAGTCTGCTTCTTTGCATAATCTATCTTTCCACCAGTCATTATTAAAAAATCATCTTCACCAATGCCATATTTGGTCCTTATCTCTTTTCGGGCATTGCTGTTTAAAGCTTCTTCCACCTTGTCTGTATCCGCACCCATGAGTAAAAGACCAAGCTTGTCGTCCTTAAGCTTGTATACTTCTTTCAAAAATCTAACTCTTCCGGGTGTTACCCCATAAATCTTTTCAGCATGCTTGTATGCAAGCTTTGCATACCGCTTCCAAATAACTCCGTGAAGAATGTATCTGGACAGAAAGTTCGTGGCACTGTTTGAAAAGTCAGCATGGTTGTCCACATACATCTTTACATAGTCATTCCTTTTCTTGTACTTGACAACCTCCGTCAAATCCAGAAATTGAACACCATGAACAAACAATACATCCGGGTTTATCCTTTCAATTGTTTCATACAAGCCATCATACCTTCTAAACTTGTCCTCGTAATCTCCCTTTTTAACTTTCAAACGATATAATTTCACACCATCGGAGTTTACATACTCTTTCTTGTCTGATATTGCAATGGTTCCTTCCTGGGTGAAATAATAGGGCGAAGCTATCATGGAAACATCCATGCCCAGCTTCGCCTGATATTTCGTCAGCAGATTTTCCTGATAGCTGAAATTATCCGTTACCGGTCCGCACAAACAAACATGGCACACTTTCATTTGGTTTTACCTGTCTTTTCATATATAGTAAATTTGAAAGAAAAATCTCCTCCCGTATCTGTCTCGGGATTTGTTCTAAACTCTTCACTTTCATAAACGCATATCCAATCATCAGATTCGTCCAGATTTGGAATATACGTGTCCTTGTCAAACGACTTGTCAAATTTGGTAACATATGCTTTCGTACAATAAGGAAGGAGCTGGTTGTACACACTTGCCCCGCCTATGACAAAGATATCCTCTTTGTTGTAGGATTCAAGCTTCTTAAACAAGTCATCAAGAGAGTTTGCAACAATTGCACCCTCGACCTTGAAATCAGGGCTTGGATTTAAAATTATGTTAATCCTGTTTTTCAATACCTTGCCGCCTGGAAAGGTCGCCAAGGTATTAGTGCCATACACAACAATCTTGCCAGAAGTAACCTTTGCAAAGTTTCTGAGGTCTTCCCTAACCCTGGCAAGCAAATCTCCCTTGTATCCTATACCCCAGTCCGTGTCTACTGCCACAATCAGATTCATAAAACTGTCCTTTCATTAAATAGCAACAGGAAACCTGCCTATCTTCTCACCATGCATGTAGTTCAATACCGTAAAGCTCTCCGGCGTGAATTTATAGAAATCGTCTATGGATTCATCCAGTAAAACCGTCGGTGATTCATACTCCTCTCTTGCAAGAAGATCCTCTATTATCGGTATATGGCGATCATAAATGTGAGCATCAGCAATTACATGTACCAGTTCTCCCGGCTTTAGGTTGGAAACCTGTGCAAGCATAAGAACCAGTGCTGCATACTGGGCTACATTCCATGCATTGGCCGCCAGCATATCCTGGGAGCGCTGGTTAAGTATGGCACAAAGTCTTCCATCCACCACATTAAAAGTCATGGAGTAAGCACAAGGGTAAAGTGCCATTTCATTAAGGTCCGCAAAATTGTACATATTAGTCATGATTCTGCGGCTGTGGGGATTGTTCTTAAGGTCATAAAGAATCCTGTCCACCATGTCGAACTCCCCTTCTTTGTACTTGTGCTTTATTCCCATCTGATATCCGTAGGCTTTACCAATGGAGCCGTTTTCATCCGCCCACTGGTCCCAGATTCTGCTGTTCAAATCCTTTATGTTGTTGGATTTCTTCTGCCAAATCCAAAGTATTTCATCTACAGCTTTGTGGAAGCTAATAGGGCGGATAGTAATTAGCGGGAATTCCTTTGACAAATCGTATCTATTTACAACTCCAAACTTCTTTATCGTATATGCAGGAGTACCGTCTTCCCATCTGGCTCTAATATTCTCATCCTTTACCCATACTCCATTATCTAGTATATCCCTGCATGTTTCCTTGAATGTCCTGTCCAGTATTCCCATTTCAACCCCCTATATTCTCTTCTCATCTATTTCTTCTTTAATCATTCTGCAGAATTCATCAACTGCAATACTGCCCATTTCTCCTTGCTTTCTGGATCTTACACTAACTTTTCCTTCCTCCAGCTCTCTATCCCCAGCTACCAGCATGTATGGAATCTTCTCCACCTGTGCTTCCCTTATCCTGTAGCCAATCTTTTCATTCCTGTCATCAAGCTCGGCTCTTACACCTAGCGCCTTAAGCTTCCTTACAACCTCTGCACAGTAGTCCGCCTGCTTTTCAACAATTGGCATGACTCTTACCTGCACCGGAGCAAGCCATGTCGGGAAAGCACCTGCATACTTCTCTATCAAGAGAGCAAGGGTTCTTTCATAGCATCCAATTGAAGTACGGTGAATGATATATGGGTGTTTCTTTGTTCCATCCCTGTCCACATAGACCATTCCGAATCTCTCTGCCAGCTGGAAGTCGATCTGGATTGTAATAAGGGTATCTTCCTTGCCGTGGACGTTCCTAATCTGAATGTCAAGCTTCGGACCATAGAACGCAGCTTCACCCACGCCTTCAGTATACTCCAAGCCCGAATTGTCAAGGATGGTCTTCATTGCACTTTGAACATTCTCCCACTCCTCAGGACTTCCAATATATTTCTCCTTGTTCTCAGGATCCCATTTTGAGAACCTGAAGAACACATCCTCATGCAGTCCAAGTGTCTTCAACATGAAGGTTGCAAGATCCAGACAGTCTCTGAACTCCTCTTCAAGCTGCGAAGGAGTAACTATCAAATGTCCCTCCGAAATGGTAAACTGTCTTACTCTGATAAGTCCATGCATTTCACCGGAAGACTCGTTTCTAAACAAAGTCGAAGTCTCAGCATACCTTATTGGAAGGTCCCTGTAACTTCTAGTCTTTGTTAGGTAAGCCTGAAACTGGAATGGACAAGTCATTGGCCTTAGTGCAAGTACTTCCTCTTCGTCAGCCTTTTCAGGGTCGCCAATAATGAACATGCCATCACGGTAGTGGTACCAATGCTGTGATATCTTGTATAAATCAGACTTTGCCATAAATGGTGTTTTTGTAATCTGGTAACCACGCTTTTCTTCTTCGTCTTCCACAAAACGCTGCAGAATCTGCAGTATTTTAGCTCCCTTTGGCAGCATAATAGGTAGTCCTTGACCAATATAATCTACGGTGGTAAACAGCTCCAACTCACGTCCCAATCTGTTGTGGTCTCTTTTTCTCGCCTCTTCAAGCTTCTCAAGATACTCCTTCAAAAGTTTCTTGTCAGGAAAGCTTGTTCCGTAGATTCTCTTAAGCATCTTGTTCTTTTCATCACCTCTCCAGTAAGCTCCTGCTGTCTGGATAAGCTTGAAAGCCTTCACTCTTCCTGTATTATCAAGATGCGGCCCGGAACACAAATCCACAAACTCTCCCTGTCTGTAAAAGGATATTTCCGCATCCTCAGGCAAATCATTGATAAGCTCCACTTTGTATGTTTCCCCTAGCTCGTTCATATACTCTATAGCCTTGTCCCTAGGCAGAACGAACCTTTCAATAGGGAGCTTCTCGGAAACAATCTTCTTCATTTCTTCTTCTATTTTAACAAGATCTTCACTCGTAAATGTTCCATCTATATCAAAGTCGTAATAAAATCCATTCTCCGTAGCAGGACCTATTGCCAAGCGTACATCTTTATACAGTCTCATAACTGCCTGGGCCAATATGTGGGACGTTGTGTGTCTGTATGCCTTTTTCCCTTCCTCGCTGTCAAACGTTAAAATATTCAATGTGCAGTCCTTATCCAAAGCTGTGCCAAGCTCAGTAACAACTCCATCAACTTCTGCAAGCACTGCATTTCTTGCAAGTCCATGACTAATCATTTTAGCAACTTCAATAACACTAGTTCCTTTTTCTACTTGTATTTTAGATCCATCTTTCAAAGTTACGTCTATCATATTGAAACCTCTTTAAAATATACTGGGTGGCTACAATCCACCTGTCTCTTTATTGTACGCTCAATTCAGCAAAAAATCAAGAATTTGACTTCTAGTCTTAAAGTTATGGTGATTATCTCATTACTCTGTTCTTCTCCCTTGAGCGTCTTCCGTCATTACATATTTCTGTTTTCCTGTTTCCAAATGTTTCTTTACCTCTAAATCAAATTGTATACCACATACTGGAATATTTCAATGCATTTACTTGTTTATTTTTATCCATAAATACAAGTTTAACGGTAATTAAAAAAAACATATACTGTATTCAAAGTATAGCCATCGAACGAGTTTTGTTGTTGGCTTTTGTAGCGGCAATTGCCCTTGCGTCGTTTTCCGCAAAAAGTGCGGCACTAAGCCCCAAAGAAATGGCAAAGTTGCAGAAAAAGATTGAATATTTCAAAGATTAAAGTAAAGATAAGTATGCAAAATTGGAGTTAGAGAAGGAACCTGAAGTAAATTAGAAAGAGCTGTTGCCAATTGCAACAGCCCCTTTATTAATAACTGTAATCCACATTATTCTTTGGTTCCATATCAAAATCAAACGGGAACTCAATATATTCCGTACCATATAGTCCTGAGATATAATGGTGTTTGACTTGCAAATCCTCAAACATCCATTTCTTTGTCTCATCTGTTCTGAACTGTTTGTTGGTGTTCGCCCAAACCCATTCAGGTATAGGCCACAAACATACCTTTGGATTAATCTTCACATAATGTGCTTTCTGAAGACCAGCCTGACCATGGTGGGACATCTGCACCATGTCACTTTGTATGGTATCTTTATACTCCCTTATTAGCTTTGAGCCAGCTTCCGCACCCGCATCACCTGTGAACAGAACTGTCTGGCCCTCAACTTCCATGCGGAAGATAAGGGATGAGTTGTTTATGGGATTGGCTGTAATTTTCTCATCAGGCACCTGAAGAATTTCAAACTTAACATTGTCTACTTCAATGATGTCGCCAACCTGGACACCCTCATATTCCTGATATGCATTTTCACCGAACAGAGTGTTATATGCAGCTCTGAATCTGTCCATGTATGGTTCACCATTGGGTTCATACTTGGCTATGAACTCATCAGACGGGAAATTGAAGTACACATTGTTTACAGTAAACTTATCATTCTTTTGTTCCACCATCTTTACAAACTCATAGTAATGGTCGTAATGGGCATGGGTTATGAACCAGGCATCAATAACCGGATGCTCTTCACCACTTATCTCTTGCAGCTCTTCCAAAAGGTAAGCAGGTGCTTCAAGACCATGACCATCAATTCCCCCGTCAATAACAATAAGTTTGTTGTTTTTGGTCTTGATAACGTAACACATCATAAGACTAAGTTTTTCAGGCACCACCTGATAAAGGATGGTCTTTCCTTCAGCCTCGCTGGTTGGCTCCGGTGTTGCTGTAGCCTCAGGATCACTGTCATTCTTTTTGTTATTCACATCGCAAGATGCTAATGTAAATATGAATACTAAACTAAGAACCAAAGACAAAACTCTTTTCAACATTTTTCTACCTCACCTAACTAATTCGATTCATTTATACCATGTCATGGCTTCTTCCATGTATTTTATGAAATACCCATTACTTCCGCTGCGCTCTTTTGCAAAGGATGCAAGAGAATCATCACCATACACAGCATTCTTCCAAATATCAAAATTCGTATGGGCAGTCCATTCCCATTTTCCTCTGTTAAACATATGAAATCTCATTTCAGGAGCTACTGCCTTGTAAATATCATCAAGCTCTTCAATCATAACATTAGGCGGCAAAAGCTCTGTTGCAAGTTTTATGCAGTAGTCTCTAAACTGCTCCCTGAAATCATCTTCCCTCAAACAGAAATCAAATATCCTTTGTGTAATCAAAGAGTCCGGATACTTATCCCATTCCACGTAAGGGAAGCCAGAATGATCTTGGATTTTAATAAAGTTTGCCAGAGTAAACCTGAAGTTCTTGGAATCTGCCCTTGTGTAAAGCTCAACAGGCGCACTAGGTTCGTATGAAGCCAGAATGTATCTTCCCAAGCCAAGGTCCTGATCCTTGAACATGAACCTCCATCTTCCATCCCTGACAGTTCCTTCTTCCTTGTTTGGTCCTGCATACCTCCACACCTTTACATTATTATGAGGCCAGTCGGTATTGCAAATAAACAGGTTGAAGGCATAAAACTCGATTATGTTCTGTATGTCGAACTGTTCAGTCAACTCTCTGTACGTAATCCATCGGTTACTAATATCAAACCCAATGTTGGTAAAATCTCTAACCTGATCCCCAGGGCCGCTGTCCTGCACGTAGTAGAACCACAATCCATCATACCTTCCTCCCCTGGTAACATCCAGCTCGGAAGAGATTATTGCAATATTCTCCACATCTTCAATATCATAAATATTCTTGATATAATCCTCGTCCTGTCTCTCCCTTATGTTCAGAATACCATAATATCCCCCATTCAGGTAGACAACACAAGGCCTGTAAGACATGGTGTCCACATTTGGAGTAGCAACCTGAGACATCCTGGCTGCCCAGCCATCCCTAAGATGTGTAGCCCTGTCTCCCTCCACACCTGAAATCAGCGAATCATTTCCACCATTACGCAGTATAAAGCTGTTGTAAACAGTAAGAACTTCTCCATTTGCCTTCTTCCTGCCGGGGAATATTTCATAGCTGAACTCCCTGGCACCATCATATTTGTCAGTGTTGAAATATCCGGTTTCTCTAGCAGATATTCTCAAGGATTTCTGAGGCAGACCCCTTGAGCTTCCACCAAACAGTCTAATGCCCGCATCCTGGGAAAATCCCAAGGTTCCGTCATTTTCAAAGAACTGAATATGAACCGGTCTTTCCCATTCCCTGCCTTTGTTCTGCCAGTTAACAAATATTCCATTCCTGTTGTTATGAAGATGTTTATCTTCAGTTACCAGTGAAATTACCGGCATGGTGTATCTTGATTCCTTGTCATACGTTTTAATGTATGTAGCGGTGGATATCTTGCCCACCATCTCGCCCTTAATGTTAAAGACAGCCGCTCTGACAACAGTCACAAAGTCACCATTCGATTCGGTGTAAAGTTTTCCTGGAATTCTGACACCTTTTGTCGAGTCGTACAGAATCCCCCTCTCCATCGTAGGCTCGCTGCCGTCCATTGTGTAGTATATGCTATGGCCTTTGACTGCATACATGTCGGGGAAATAGATCTTTAGTGTAAAGTCCCTTTCGTAAAATCCTCCCACATCTGAAAAAACAGGTCGCTGCAAATCAAAGGTCTCAGGATAGTTGCCTGTACCATTGTTCTCTTTTGGTATCTCCTTTATATCCTTGCACGCTACCAAGAGTGCAATCAACAATACGATAACGGCAATAAGTACTATCTTTGTCCTTGACAAACCAGATCTTCCTCCTCAAACAATTGAATTTCGCCAAACAATCCGGACATTAGCATTTTTCTGTCCGAATCTATGCGCTGCGGAATGTCAAACATTTTTTCCATGTCTTTTGTTCCAATATATCTATTTACAACAGTGTTTTGTACATAAACGTATAGAATATGCCTGCCTTCCTCTATCTTGCCCAAATCAGCCTTGAAAGGAGCAAAGGAAATTTTTTCACCTTCCTCAAAAGGATGGACTCTTTTATCAAGTGAGAAAACAAGGCAGTGTCTTACCTTTCCAAAATCCACAAAAGCCCTTTT
>DUPL01000125.1 GCA_012838385.1 Clostridiaceae bacterium | reverse complement strand
GCAATCTATCCCCACGCGGGGACGGTAATGAGGCTGCACCTCAGATTGACAAGCTTGTAAGCTGTCGCAATCTATCCCCACGCGGGGACGGTAATGTACTGGTTCTGGCATTTGTGGTAGGCCTTGTCAGTCGCAATCTATCCCTGTATGGGGACGTAAGCAATGCAAAAGGCACGTATGATCCATCAAATCCTAGTAACTTATCCCTTAATGTGGTCCTTTTTATTAACTTGATTATTTCTCCAAAATGATATATAATCATCCAAAAGAAATAAGTTTGTTTGCTATGACGGAAGAAAATGGTTTGTCCCTTCTTCAAAGAGAGCCGACGGTTGGTGCAAGTCGGAAAGAACACAAACCTTTCCACTTCTCGAGCAATCAGTGAAAGCTGAAGGTTGGTACCCTTTAAAGTACCGTGCAAGTGGTCATAATACATTTATGACAATTTGGGTGGCAACGCGGAACCTTCCGTCCCATTTTCGGGATTGAAGGTTATTTTTATCTCAAGGAGGTTTTTAAATGATAGATATTAGATTGATAAGAAAAGATCCTGATTTGGTAAGAGAAAACATTAAAAAGAAGTTCCAATTTGAAAAGCTTCCTCTGGTAGATGAAGTAATTGAACTTGACGCCAAATACAGAGAAGCAAAATTAAGAAGCGACAATTTAAGAAGTGAAAGAAACACAATAAGCAAGCAAATAGGCACATTGATGAGGGAAGGAAAAAGAGAAGAAGCAGAAAAGATAAAGAGCCAGATTGGAAAAATGGCAAAGCAATTGGAAGAGTCGGAAAGACTTGAGAAGGAATACTTTGAAAAAGTCCAGGAGATAATGCTTCAGATTCCCAATATCATAGATGATACGGTACCCATAGGCAAGGATGATTCTGAGAATGTGGAAGTGGAGCGTTTTGGCGAACCGGTTGTGCCTGATTTTGAGATTCCATACCATGTGGACATAATGGAGAGGCTTGACGGTATTGACCTGGACAGCTCAAGAAAGACATCCGGCAGCGGCTTTTATTATCTAAAAGGAGATATTGCAAGACTGCATTCAGCTGTACTTGCCTATGCAAGAGACTTCATGATAGACAAAGGCTTTACCTACTACATTCCGCCCTTCATGATACGCGGCAATGTGGTCAGTGGAGTCATGAGCTTTGCCGAGATGGAAAACATGATGTACAAGATTGAAGGAGAAGACTTGTATTTAATAGGTACAAGCGAGCACTCCATGATAGGCAAGTTTATAGACACAATACTTGATGAAGAATCCCTTCCTCAAACGCTTACCAGCTATTCACCCTGCTTCAGAAAGGAAGTAGGAGCTCATGGCATAGAGGAGAGGGGAGTATACAGAATCCATCAGTTCGAAAAGCAGGAAATGGTTGTTGTCTGCAAGCCTGAGGACAGTAAAGCGTGGTTTGACAAACTCTGGCAGTATGCGGTAGAGTTCTTCAGAACTCTAGACATCCCTGTAAGGGTTCTGGAATGCTGCTCCGGCGACCTTGCAGACCTTAAAGTTAAGAGTGTAGACGTGGAAGCCTGGTCTCCAAGGCAGCAGAAATACTTTGAGGTTGGAAGCTGCTCCAATCTGAGTGATGCTCAGGCAAGAAGGCTTGGAATTCGTGTAAGAGGCAAGGATGGTAACTATTTTGCCCATACTTTGAATAACACTGTTGTTGCTCCACCAAGAATGCTCATTGCATTTCTTGAGAACAACCTCAACGAAGACGGTACGATTAGAATACCTGAGCCATTGAGAATGTACATGGGGGGTAAAGAGGTAATAGGATAAATGTTAAGGGCACCGCTTAAACGGTGCCCATCTCCATTAAAAGACTAATCGCCTCATCCTTGTTTACAGGTTTACTGAACAAAAATCCTTGAACTTTTTCACAACCACAGTTAACGAGATACTTTTTTTGTAATTCATGCTCAACTCCTTCTGCTATAACATAGTGCCCAAGCTTATGAGCCATGGAAATTATATCGCTGGTAATAGCCTTGTCCGGATCCGTTGTCATGATGGAATCAATAAAGAACTTGTCTATTTTCAAACAGTTGGCCTGAAGACCAAGTTCTGCTGCAAGGGAGGAATATCCTTTGCCAAAATCATCAATGGCAATATGGATTCCTATCAATCTAAGCTGCCCAATTATTTCGTTTACCTTATCGTAATTGGCAACGTAAACTGACTCTGTTATTTCAAAAGTAATATTGTCAGGAGAAATCTCCATCTCATCAATAATGTTCATTACAACTTGTGCAAAATCACTGTATATAAGCTGGATTGCAGATATGTTTATTGAAATATTAACATTTCCATATCCCATATTCTCAAGCTTCTTAAGGAATCCAAAAGCCTTGCGGATTATCTTAACGCCAATGGGGATAATCAATCTTGTTTTTTCTGCAATATTAATGAACTCCAGGGGTGGAACTACTCCGTACTTTTTGGTATTCAACCTTGACAGTGCTTCAAACCCATAGATTTTATTTGAAGAAAGGTCAATAATGGGTTGATAAAGAAGGAACAGATTGTCATCATTCCTGTTGGTAGTTGCAATCTTGTTCAGGTCATTCTGTATGTCCTTTTCGCGGTTCATCTGAACTTCCATCTCCACATCAAAGAAGCAGTACTCAAACTCGGTAGGTTTTCCGTTGACAGCTCTTTCTGATGCTATGAGAAGGTTTCTAAGAATCAGATCCACATTGTATTCGTTATCCTTGTCAATTTCCACAACGCCAATGCCGCCGCCTATTCTCTCAACACCAAGCACGGAATCCAGTGTGCTCTTTATCTTTTCGCAAAACAGGGCAATTTCATCCTTGTCCTTGTATCCCTTTATATAAAACACAAAGCGATACTCATAAGTGTTGTAAAGGGTAATGTTATCGGTACAGAGAGATTCCAGCGCTCTTGCTATGTTTCTTACATATTCCTGGGTGTAATGAAAACCGTGAGACAATGTTATGAAATACATGGCGCCAAGGTTTACACCAACCACAGCTCTCTTGACCGTCTCGCCTTTCATGTAATCTTCGTACAGATGTTTTTCCAGGACATTTCTGTTCTTTAAATGCGTCCATCTGTCGTGTTCGAAATAGTAGCGGAGATTAAGTTCAACAGACTTTCTGTCGGTTATGTCAAGCACTATGCCTTCCAGGGCTTCGGGTTCGCCTTGGTCATTGTAGATGGGCTGCCCCATTTCAATAACCCACTTTCTTTCTCCTTTGGCTGTGATTATTTCATACTCATGTTTGAAGGTTTCGTGATTTTTTATACAGCGGTCCCACTCGTTTCTGAGTCTGTCCCTGTATTCAGGAGCAATCAGATCGTTATATGAAAGATCTCTATTGTTCAGCAGGCTTTCAGGATAGTATCCCGTAAGCTCATAAGAGCCGTTTGAAACAAACAGCATCGTCCAATTTTCATCATTAAGGCATCTGAAAGCAAGACCGGGCAAATGGGTTAGAAGAACTTCCTTGCTGCGCTCACTCTCGATAAGGTTGTATTCTATCATTTTCTCGGCAGTAATATCCTGTACGAAGCAGATGTGGCTTGGGATGCTGCTGAATACGTTGGATATGGAAACCACGAACATCTTGACCCATGCGAGGCTGCCGTCTGTTTTTCTGATTCTTTTTTCAATGGTGCAGTTGCCAGAATGTATTTTCAAACAGTTTTCAACTTCCTCGTCGAAATCTTCAGGAGTAATTATATCCTTCCAGCCAAGGCTTAAAAGTTCCTCTTTCTTTCTACCGGTAATTTGCTCAAATTTAGAGTTTGTCCTCAGGAATTTATAGTTGATATCAACAAAGGGGCATTTTCCAAGAGTCATTGCAATCCCGATAGGTGCAGTATCAAATACAGCATCAAAAGCCCTTCTGGGATTGAAAATCTTAAAGCCATATTCGTCAATCTTTTCTATATGTACTTCCATGACAGATTTGAGGGCATCGCCATCAAGGGGTCTGAACATGTAGCTTAAGGCACCAAGTTTCATTCCCTCTTTTACATTTTCTATGTCGGTGGTTTCTGCCAGAATTATAGATTGAGGACCTGGATACTGGTACATATCCGAAAGCAATTTGAAACCGTTTAAGTGCCGACTGCTTATATCTACAAATACGAGCTTGATATTGCTGTATTTCTTAAGAAACTCCAAGGCTTTATCGTAGCTTTGTGCAACAAGTATTTCATACTCGCCAAGTACGTTTTTGATAATGTTTTGCTCTTGTGGGTTGTCATTCAGTACTAATATTTTATCCTTCATTTGTGCCTACCCCCTTGTTCTGCGTATAAAATGCATTGGAACTTTAAGCCTTGGACCATTTGTTACACGTATTTACAATTGAGGTAACTATACACCTAAGTATACATTAAAGTGTAAAGAAAATAAACAGATGAATAAGAAAAATGTGAAAACTTTCATAAAAATTAACAATTGTCTTGAACGTCTTAATCTTTCATTGTATAATTACCATAAAATACAATGAAAGGACCTAAAGCTATGGACAAAATCAGAAAGGTAGCAAAGGTTACATCAGGGAAGAGAGCAGTAGATGGGGCAGGTGTCAATCTGGTAAGAGTGATTGGTTACAGAGATACAAAGGATTACGACCCCTTCCTCATGCTGGACGCTTTTGACTCAACAGACCCGCAAGACTATATTAAAGGATTTCCATGGCATCCGCACAGGGGAATTGAAACTATCACCTATTTAATAAGCGGGAAGGTAGAACATGGTGACAGCCTTGGAAATGAGGGAGTTATTCTGGATGGCGAATGCCAGTGGATGACGGCAGGCTCGGGCATAATCCATCAGGAAATGCCAAAAGAGAGCAAAAGAATGCTTGGAGCACAAATATGGCTGAATCTGCCCGCCAAAGACAAGATGACAAAACCCGCTTACGGGGACATCAAGTGCGAGGATGTGCCTGAAATCGAGAAAGACGGTGTTAAAATACGCATAATTTCAGGTGAATACAATGGAACAAAAGGTGCTTTTGAAGGAAAATACGTAAAAGCTACATACTTTGATGTGGCTTTGGAAGCAAACAAGGAATGGAGTTTCGTTACAAACCCTGAAAATACCTTGTTCATATACATGTTTTATGGACAAGCCACTTTCAACCCCTCCGATCAAAATGAATTATACGATGCAAAGCAGGCCATACTCTTTAACAAGGGTGAGAAGTTCTGGATAAAGGCGCATGATACGGATGTACGGTTCATTCTTTTATCAGCAAGGCCTTTGAAACAACCTATAGCATGGGGAGGTCCTATTGTCATGAACACCAAAGAGGAACTGGACCTTGCTTTCGAGGAACTGAGTAACGGAACGTTTATAAAACACAGGTAAAAGAGAGGTTCTTTAGGTTTAAAAGGAGCAAGGTTAGCAATAAAACAATTCATAGAATGTAACGGTACGGAATTAAATAAAGGAGTGAAAAACAGTAATTTTACTCTATGATGAGTAGGGTGATATTATTGGAGTAATTGACCAAAACTACAATGTTGTTGCCAAGTATACATATGACAGTTGGGGCAATCTTATCAGCATTACAGATGGTAATGGTAATAGTATTCTGTATTATTTTATCATATCTGTTTTAAAATGTAAACTGAAAATGTAATAAAAAGACCCTAACCGAATAAGTTAGGGTTCTTTAAAACGAGTTTCTTAAGTTAATGACATTGCTATATTTGGGCGTTTGTTGATGATTATTATCTATTTTTGTCCTAATTATTCATGGTGCGAACTACGAAACAAGGGTATATGAAGTGCCAACCAGCAAAATATTTTCATCCAGCTCTCCTGATGGTAAATATCGTGCTGAAGCATACGCAACTTTGGTGGATGGTATCTTTGAATCCTATGATGGCATCCGCATAATTCGTCTGGAAGATGAGGAAATTGTATGGTCCATGACTCCTGGATATTTGATGGTGGAATTCCTTTGGTCTTCCGATAGTAGTTACCTGGCAATAAACTATGCGGCAAGAACCTATGCAGACAGTACCATAGTGGATATAGAGAAAAAAGAAGAAAGACCTACTCCAAGCATGGCGGGGATTGCTGCTCTTGTAGGAGACGATAATAAGCCGAGAAATTCGCGGCCTGATCCTGTATTCAAAATCAGAGGGTGGGAAGATCAAGAGACTATAGCTGTCGATTTCAGGTGGACAACAGTAAACGACGATGATTTTGAAGGTGTATATTCATTCAACCTAAAAACTGGTGAGATAAACCTGATGTAATCCAAATAAAGAAATTAGATAAAAATAACTGGTTGGGAAACACTCAACCGGTTATTTTTATTGTTCAATTGCATTGCAGTCATAATTATGATACATTTATATACAATAGGTAATGGTTTATAACCTAAAAAGGAGCGGATGAATATGTACATATCCTGGGATAAGATTGAAGACTTCATAATATGCGCATTTGTAAAACTTGGCGTACCTGAAGAAGATGCGGCAATTTGTGCCGATATATTGATTGAAAGTGATAAAAGAGGAATCGAGAGTCATGGCGTCAATCGTTTCAAACCCATATATGTAGACAGAATAATTGACGGAATATTGAATCCCGTTACCGAATTTGAAGTTGTAAGGGAAACCAAAACCACAGCGGTTATTGACGGACATAACGGCATGGGAATGGTTATTGCATACAAGGCAATGAAGATGTGTATGGAAAAGGCAAAAAAGTATGGAATGGGCATGGTTGCCGTAAGAAACTCAACCCACTATGGGTTTGCAGGATATTATGTTACCATGGCAACGGACGCAGATATGATAGGCATAACAGGCACCAATGCAAGACCATCTATTGCTCCTACCTTTGGAGTGGAAAACATGCTGGGTACAAATCCCCTCACCTTTGGAATGCCTACGGATGAAGAGTTCCCCTTTGTCCTTGACTGTGCCACAAGCATAACCCAAAGAGGGAAGATTGAATACTTTGCCAGAAGCAACATGGATACGCCTTTTGGTATGGTAATAGGTGAGGATGGCAAGGCGATGACGGACAGTAACGAAATATTGAAGGCACTTAATGAAGGAAGAGCCGCTTTGGCACCGTTGGGGGGAATTGGAGAGGAGCTAGGAGGCTACAAGGGTTACGGTTATGCCACAGTTGTGGAAATACTGAGTGCAGCGCTTCAGGCGGGCAGTTATTTAAAGATGCTTGCTGGTGTTAACGAAAAGGGAGAAAAGATACCTTATCCGCTGGGCCATTTCTTTATAGCCATTGACCCTGAGGCTTTCATGGGGGTTCAGGTGTTTAAGAAGACTGCAGGAGACATCCTAAGAGAACTTAGGAATTCCAAAAAGGCGGAAGGTCATGACAGAATCTATACGGCTGGGGAAAAGGAGTATCTTGCCAGGATGGAGAGAATAGACAAAGGTTTGTTTGTAAACGAATCGGTTCGCAAAGAACTTGTTGGAGTTAGAGATATGCTGAACCTTGATTTTGTTTTTCCCTTCGAAGGATAAGAAAAGTATATAAAATAATTAATTTTGTGAGTTTATTTAACTTTCACCGTTGGTCTATAATGTACAAGTAATAATGCAGCAAGGATGATAATTAAATGATAAAAATGTACATTAAACTACTGATAACTGTTATTGTTACCATTAGCATAATGGCAAACACAGTTTCAATACTGGCGGGAGAGGGGACAAACTTGGAAAATCTGGATGCGGGCCTGGCGTTAATCAGCGGTACTGATGCATTTGGCCGTAGTATTGGTCCAGTATCGGACTTTATATCAAACAAGTATGTAGGAATCTTCTACTTCGCATGGCATGATGGCCAATACCATAACTCCGGCGGAGTTCAAAGAGACATATTTGACATAACAAAACTGCTAAGAGAAGATAGGGAGTTTCTTTTTGACACAAAAACGAATGTAAGGAAGATGTTCTATTTCAACGAGCCTTTGTACGGATACTATAACTCTTCCGATCCTTGGGTCATAAGGAAGCATATAGAGTTGTTTGTGTACTCAGGCATAGACTTTATTGCCTACGACTTTACAAACTACCATATCTACTGGAGCCCTCTAAGGACGATGCTGGAACTGCTTCTTGAGTACAAGGAAGCAGGTTGGGATGTGCCTAAAGTCATGTTCTTTACCAAAAAGGACTGTGCAAACCAGATTCCTCTACTATATGAAGAACTGTACCAGGATGCTAAGTATGATGAATTGTGGTTTAGAGCAGGCGGAGAGAAACCCTATCTAATAGCTGTCAAAGAAGACATGCCCAAGGAGTACTGGAACTACTTTGAGCTAAGACACCCCTTCTGGCCAAGAGATGATTTCAGGAGTGACGGCTGGCCGTATGTTGACTTTGAAAGACCTCTCAGACTGTTTGGTAATCTGATGAATGTATCCGTGGCACAGCATACGGGAAGCAACTTCAGTCTGTCTGTTCAGCCTAATGACGGTAAAACGTTAAGGCCCAGCTGGGGAAGGGGCTACACCACAAATAATCCCGACAATGGAAATGTCGAAGCCATAGAAAGAGGAGACAACTTCAATGAACAGTGGGATTTTGCGATAAAGGGGAATCCCGAAATTATCTTTGTAACCGGATGGAATGAATGGATAGCGCCAAAGATTGTCCTGGAAGGGGATCTGTTTGCAAGGTTTGTTGACTCTTTCAATACCGAGTTTTCCAGGGATATTGAAATGACCAAGTATCCAAACTACATAGTCGACGATGAAGGCAAATACATACAGGAAGGTTATGGCGACAACTTCTATATGTCCCTTGTAAGGAGGATAAGGGAGTATAAAGGGATTGGAATTGACAAGAACAGGAAGATTGATGAAAGAACCATTGATATAACATTGGGGAAAGAGCAATGGGAAGGTGCTCCTGTATACAGGAATGTTGCTACACAAAAGACGGAAAGGGATTACAAAGGCTTTTCCAATCAGGTAACATACACACAGGCGGCTCCAGACAACTTTGTAAAGGAAATTCATGTTGCACACGATAGTGAGAATTTGTATTTCTTGATAGAAACCGATGAAGACATAACTCAGTATAAAACAGGCAAAACAAACTGGATGAATCTGTTTATAGGTGTGGAAGGCAGCAGTGAAAAGTCATGGGAGAGGTTTCAGTTTGTGGTAAACAGGAATCCTGTTTCTGAAACGAAGACCTCCCTTGAGGTTTCAAACGGTGGCTATGACTTTGGTAAGAAAGCTGATGTAGATTACTCGGTATCAAAAAACACTATGCAGATAAAGGTGCCTCTTAAAGACTTGGGTATTGAAAAGGGCTCCTTCACAATCTACTTTAAAGTGGCGGACTCTATAGAAAAGGAATCCGACATAATGGATTATTACGTATCAGGATGCAGTGTTCCTTTGGGAAGACTGGCCTACTCATACACATCCTCATATTCAACGACGAAAAGTACAGCGAAAGTCAATTACACTTTGCCAATAGTGCTTGCACTTTGCGGACTTGTGATTTTGGGATGTGGATTAATGCTGGTTAAAACGTTCAAGAAAAAATAAACAGGGGGAAATCCAAATGCGAAAAATACTGCTATCTCTTATTGCGCTTGTTTGTGTTTTTGGGTTTGTTGTTTCTTCTACCGAAACGGAAACAATAACGGACAAATTAGAGTTTGACGAGTTTGAACCGGGATTTGTTGACGCCGACTTTTACGGTGACTACTGGCAAATTTTCTGGCCGACAAACAATCCACAATCGAAAGTTATTGAAGAAGGTGGGAAAAGGATATTTGAACTGGCTGAATATTCACAGTTTGCATGCGTGGAGTCAATTATGGACCCTTACACCTTTTCAGCAAAACTAAAAGGCACATCCACATCAGACAGGCTAGGATTGTTTGTAAGGGCATCCGAAGAGTACTTCCTTATTAGAAACAATTCAGGTCAAGGGGAATACTTTGAAGCCGACAACGCAGACACTGCTGGAATTGGCTCTACAGGAATCTGCATATATCCTTTTGCAGGCGAGACATCCATAAGGTTGTTTGTAAAAGCGTATGATGAGGAAGCCAAAAACTATATTAAAAACTACACGGTTGATATTGATGTGTCTGAAGCTTACGGAGACAAGACAATACTTACAGATTATGCAGTGTTTAGATTCGAAGACAATGGCTCCGATGTCAAGCTGTATGTAAACGACAAGTTTGTAATGACAGCGGAATTCTCGGAAGAAACCAACTTCTATCCCGATTTCCTCATGAACAACCAGTCGCCAAGCGAAGCTGAGTACTATAGTGCCGTTACAATCAAGAATGCATCAGGAGAAGAGATACTGAAAGCTGAAGATACCTTGGTATGCGCAGAGTACAGCCGCATGGGAGTTGGGGCAAGAAATATTAAAAAGGCGTATCTTGAATACTTGGAGCTTGTCTACGAGGCGGAAATAAAGAAGACCCCGGAACCTACCGAGAAGCCTGAGGAAACTGAAAAGCCAAATGACAATCCCTCTACAAGCTCACCTGTACAAACAAAAGCACCTGATAAAAAACAAGACGAAAATAACGACAAGGATTCAAGTTCATTAATCATAACTATTGCAGTTTCGGTTACAATTGCTGCTGTGATTGCAACAGCGATAGTGGTTGTACTTAAAAAGAAAAAGGGTTAATAAAACAGGTAACTGACAAAGGGCTCACAGCAATGTGGGCCCTTTGATAATTCCGGGATCTTGATAAAAAGTCTACATAGTTCAAGGGAAGAGAGCCTTACGTGTGGACTCCGGAAAGAGAATTTATCTGGACCACTGATATTTATAAAAGAGAATCTCTGCGAAGTCATTTCTAATATGGGAACTTGGGAGTTCATGAAAAGTCATGGGCTCTCCTTATGTAAAAATATTGAAAAATACATCACTGGATGGTATAATTATGTATAAATTAATATTTGACCGAGGTCATATGTGAGAAAGTTTTGACAGAGAAAAATCTGTTTATTGTATCGTGATTCTGAGTTCGACTTAAGATGGAGAAAACTAATGATTATATGTTGTAAAAACTGTGGTAAAGAAAGATAGCAGACAACGTGGATAACATGCTTTTCTTTAGCTTAATACCATAGCTTACAAGGATGTTTATGACAAGCTGTATATATATGATGGAGAAGGTGCAAAGCTCCTTGATAAGGGAGTATCAACCATGGAAATACCTGAAAGAGCAAAGTACAGCCTGAGTTGACTGTACATTATTGTATACTATAATTTTCATAAAAAGAAATCAAGAAAGGCCGATGGGAATATGAGATGTGACTTGTGTGGTTTTGAACTGGAAAGCGGTGTAAGGTTTTGTCAGAACTGTGGGCAGGAGTTTTCGATGAATGGGTCTTGCAGTGTTAGTATCCAAAAGAGTAAAAAGAACTTGACATTTGCGTCAATTGCAACAGTGTTGGTGTACATGCTTGCAATTATAGGTGTTGCTGTATTTTGGAGTTATGTGAACCCTGGTGAGTATCCAAATCTTGTTTTGTACAACAAAGATGGCAATGTGTACATGACAAACTTCGATCTCACAAGAGCAACCAAAGTTAATGCCCTGATAAAATCCCAAAATACAAGAATAAGCCAGGATGGAAGCAGGTTTTTTTACATGGATGAGAGTGACAATACTTTAATGTATGTAGAATTGCCATCTCAAAGAAAGGGCGGAGTGGTGGACGAAGATGTTAGGGAGTTCAAGATAAGCAAAACAGGTGACATAGTCTATTATTTAAAAGGAAGTACTCAAGAGAGAAAACTGTACAAAAGCGATTTGAAATCAGCAAAGCTGATAGCCGAAGGCGCCGTGGATTTCGTTATCTCCCCTGATGGGAGCAACCTGCTTTGCACAACAGAAAATGAGGTTTTCTATTACAAAAATGACACTCTTGCATTTTCTTCTTCCTATGACAGCAATCACTCCCTTCTTTACGACATAAATCTTGACAATGTTTACTTCATAACCGATAGAAAATTATGTACATACAAAGACGGGAAAGTAGTGGAGATATATGACGGGGTAAAGGAAATGGTAACCTGTCTTCAGGATGGGAGATTGTATTTTTGCAACACGTTTAATTCTCTCTGCTATTATGACCTGCAGGAAGTAAAAGTATTAAACCTCTTTTACAGTTCGATACTACATGCGGACACAAAAGAACCTATAGTGGTGGTTAAAAACAATGATAAGGTGACTGTTGTGTATGAAGGAACGACAAGTACAAACCCGTATGCTGATATCCCTGAGAAAGCAAAAGTATGCGATAGGAAGATATATGTTTTATGTTGGGATAGAAACCTTTATGTGAGAGATTTGGAATTGAAGAGTTGGGAGTCCTATGACACCTCTGTGGTAGACTTTGGCCTCACTGCAAAAGGTGACGTTGTGGCTCTGAAGTATGACCAAAGAGGTTCTGTTGTGCTATATATAAACAAGAAAAAGATAATAGAGAGAGTGGATAAAAATACGATTTTTTCTGACATAGATGGAAACGTCATATACCAGACATTGGGTGACGAAAAGGCGCTGTATATAAAAACAGAAGAAGAAACAAAAAAGATAACCGACAATTTTGAGTCCTTCTTCTATTACAATAAAAACAAAATCTATTTCATAAAGCGTACCCAGGGTTCTTCATATACCGATTTGTATTTGTATGATGGAGAGTATGAAAGTATTGTTGATGACAAAGTGTACTCTTTAATTGCTGTAAGAGAGGAAAAATACGGACACTATGAAGAAGAGCAAAGTGAGAATCATGGACTTAATCTTTACAGTGTATTTTGAATCGTAGAATAATGAAAGTTGGGAGTAGTGCCATGTTTTGCAGTAATTGTGGAAAGGAATTGGACCCTAGTGTAAGCATTTGTCCTGGATGTGGCAGGGAGTATTCCGAGTGTGAAAAATGCGGTAGTTTGATAGAATCGGACAAAAGGATATGCGACAAATGCAAAACCTTGGGGGAAAAGAAGGAGAAAGAGGATAGGGACAGCAAGGATGCAATCAAAAGAATTGCCGCAGCTGTTATTGTAATTCTGTTTGTTGCTGCAGGAATATTTGTGTATAAATTCATCCTGAATAGCAAGTATCCTGATATAATAATCTATAAGAAAGAGGACGTTATACACATCTATAACTTCAAGCAAAGATGGACCATAGATGGAAAGATGGTACAGGTAAAAAGAACAAGAGATAACAAAAAGCTTTTTTATATCACAGATGAAAATGCACTTAAGATTTTGGATTTTACCTTAAAAGAAGGCCCGAGGACCATTGACCAGGATGTATACAATTACCGCATAAACGAGAAGGGCACCATAGTTTACTATATAAAAGGAACCATGGCATCGAACAAACTTTATATGTGGACGATGGAGGGCAAGGAGGAAGTTGCAACTAATGTGATTTACTTTGCAATCTCAAGAGACGGGAAAAATGTATGTTTTGAAAAAGACGGAATTACATATTTGTATAATGGAACTAAAAAGGAATTTGAATCAAACGAGGTTGTGTCAATTGGGGAGGATTTAAAAGAAATCTACTACAAACAAGGCAGCAAGATGTACGTATACAAAGCCGGCAAATCCAAATTTATAACAGATGGCATACAAGAGGTGTGTGCTTCTTTTAATTCAGGCATGTATTACTTGAATAATGATTCGAAACTTTGTTGGTATGACAATAAAGTGCATGTGCTTGATAAGGTAACAATCAGCCATCTTCTTGCAATTGCTCAGAGTGGTCCTACTGTAATCTTTACAGATAAGGCAGGAGACGCATATGTGGCAAGAGGCAAGGATGTAAAAAGGGCGGACGTGTTTGACGGTGTTGACTGGTATAGATTAAACCACACAGGTACAAAAATATATTACATGATGGATTACAGTGAAAACGGCGGAACATTGATGGTGTATGATGTGGGGAATGGGGAAAGCAAACCCTATGAGAAAAACGTATCCTATTTCTATCCCCTTCCCAACAAGGATGAGGTACTTATCATAAAGAACGCAAAAACCCACAAAAATGACACTTTTCTAAACGGTAAATATTTTGACTCTAAAGTGTATATACAAAGCATACGGGCAGATAAAGAAGGAAACATAATATATCAAAAGTATGCAAGGGATGAGGGTGAAAGTATCAGCCTCATAGATATGACTTTGTACATATACAGTGGATGGAAACCAAAAAGAATAGGGAAAATTGTAAAGGAGTACATCTATTATCAAGAAGATGCCATAGTATATAAGGAGAGTGGTAATGAACTGTTTTTCTATAATGGAAATGAGAGTGTAAAGATAGATGAAGAAGTTTTGGGGATAATTGAAGCAAGGCTGGAAGAATACTGGACCGACGATTATTTTGACAGTAAACCCTTATACATATTCCGCTAGTAAGTGAGTGAGATAATTGATTTGCACTAATTGTGGTCATGAACTGGATTAAGGTTGTAGACTTCTTTTATATGTATCGGACTGAAAGAGACAAACAATTCTTGTCTTCGAAGATAACAGCCATGGCTTGCATATGGCAGTAAAGGACAAGGTACAAAAGCTAACAGGTCTTGATTCATCAGATTATGTCATAAACAGTGCAGGTACATAAATTATCTATCGTGCAAACGATATAGGAGGATTAGGAGACCTTGTGATGTATGACAATGTAAGGATAGACAGCATTAAAGTCGATGCAAAAGGCAACTTAATCTACACCAAGAAATCAATGCTTGCTGATTCTGACGGGGTATATCATGATTTATACATCTTCAAAGAAGACAAACCGCTTTTGGTGGGAGAAACGGTCATGGATTATGCATACTTCCACGACAAGGCCATTGTTTACAGAAACAGCAGCAAGGATTTGTGCTTCTTTGACGGAAAGAACAAAAGCAAGCTTACAGCCAGCTATGAGCATTACCAATCGGACGATATCTTTGATCATGATACCTTGTATTCGCTTTTTGAATTTTTTATGTAGTAAAAATTATAGAATAATGGTATTATTTACAAAAACAAACGGAGATTTGGGATTAATAAAGAATAAAGGAGAGGTTGGTAGCAGAATGAAATGTACGGCATGCGGGTTTGATATGGATGGAAGTGTGAATATCTGCCCTAATTGTGGCAAGGAGTATTCAGAGTGCGTGTATTGCGGTTCATATATTGAAAAGGACATGCAGGTGTGTAAAGGTTGTGAAAGTATTTCTATATCAAAAAACATGAAAAGTGAGTCCAAATTAAAACTTGTTGCAGTGCTTTCAGTTGTGATTTTTGTATTCGCTATCTTTGCAATAGCTTTCATTTTCAAAGACATGTCTGGAGAATATCCAAATCTTCTTTTGTACAGAAAAGAAGATGGCATATACATGACGAACTTTGGCAAAGGAAAAACTACGAAACTGGATGCACAAATATCTAATCATGGTACAAGAATCAGTCAGGATGGCAAGAGATTCTTTTATCTGGATGATACTGATAATTCCTTAAATTACGTAGAATTGTCTTTTGGATGGAAAACTGGGGTAGTGGACAAAAGTGTCAGGAACTTCATGATAAACCAATCAGGAAATATAGTCTATTACATAAAGGGCAACACCAGCAAAGGGTATTTATACAAAAGTGATTTGAAATCTTCAAAACTTGTGGCAGAAGGTGTTCAGGATTTTAGAATATCTCCTGATGGCAAAAAGCTGATATGCCTGACCGACACTCAGGTATACCTATACAAGAATGACAAATTGGAGTTTTCTTCTAAACTATCTAGAAAAGCTGCAACGCCAATTCTTGCTGACTTTAATTTAAATCATGTGTTATACATGAAAGATGAAAAGGTATACTTGTATAAACATGGCGAAGTAAAAGAAATATATGATGGCGCAAAGGATCTTGTAAGCTGCCTTGAGGATGGAAGAGCATACTTTTGGAGCAAGGAGAACAAACTCTGCTACTATAACCTGGAGAAAGTAAAAGAAGTGAGCATGAATGAAGGTCAGGTTCTCTATGCGGATGTAATAGAGCCAATAGTTGTGTTGACTTCAAGTGGTAAGACTTATGTAGTTGTTGATGGGATTGTGAATACCAATGAAGAAATATACGGCACTCCTGTCAAGGCTCTCTCCTATGGCAGGTCGGTTGTTGTTTTGATTACAGGAGGTAATTTGTTTCTGTATGACACTGAGACGCACAAGTGGGAGAAGGTTGAGGATGGTGTAAGCAACTTTGGAATTACAGTAAAAGGAGAGCTTGTATACATAAGGACTGCATACCAAAAACACGGTGAACTTTACGTTAATGGAGAGATAATTTCCAGATCTGCCTACAAGGACAAAGTTTATGCCGACTTTCAAGGAAACATCATATACCAGACTATAGAAAATGAAGGTGCGATGTACTTAAGGGATGAGTCGGGCTCTACAAAGCAGATAGCACCATATTACAGGTCTTTCTTTTACTACAGTCCAACAATAGTTTTCCATACAAGAAGTATTCCGAACACCACAACCATGGCTTTGTTTTTCTTTGATGGAAAGGATATAAGGGTTTTCGAGGAGGACGTGACTTCCATAATTCCCTTAAGAGGAGAAACTTACGGATACTATGATTTCGGATATAGTGCCAATTATGGGCTCAATATCTATAATTTATTTGAAGAGGAATAGGGAGTGTCAAGTGGAAGAAGTAATTGCTTGTGATGTGGTAAACCAGATGGTGGTACTCAAGCATGATATCTGGTGATGAGATATTTAATCTGGGCCGTTCAACATTCCCTTACATAGGAGCTGCTTTTTTCGGAAGCAAGGTCTATCTATTGAAGTCCAACGGGAATTTGTATCTTTGCGATGTTTCGGAAGGTGCCAAAGCTGCAGAACAGGGAAAAGATATCTATGGATTCGGTGTTGCAGCAGACGGAAAATTACAATCCCAAGACTGTATTTTATCTAGACCAGAATGATTTGTATGTATATAACGGAGCAGATACAAAAGTATTTGACACGGATGTATCGACCATTGTGCCTATACATACAGAACACTACGGCTACTTCTATTTCGGTGAGGAAGCAGAGACGTGTGGATAAAGGATATATAATTTGTTTGGAAAGCTTGAGGATGAATAAAAGAGGCTTGAAGCCTCTTTATTCATCTCTTTTTCTTTATCGCAACAATCACCACAATAACAAGCAGCACCACCATGACAGCGCCTAAAGAAAAGGCAAGGGTTTTTCCTAAATCAACCTCTTTCTCTGCTTTGGGAGTTGGACTAGGTGTTTTTGCAGGTGTTGGCGTGTCCTTTTGCTCAGGTGTTGGTGTATCAGGAGCAGGGGTTTCATCCAACTCCGTGTACACTGCTTTTAAAATCCTCATTGCACACCAGGTGGCACCAAAACCCAGGTGTCCTTCAATGTCTTCGCTTGCATCTTCTATCCTGAAAAGTTCTTCCCCGTCTACTGTTACCGTAAGACTTTCATCTACAATGCTGTAGTAGAAAAGCACCGTGTGGGTCATGTCTCCAACCTTCTCTTCAGGCAGAGGAACTGTGTCGCTGAAGCTGGAAACGGTGGAGGTAAACTGAATGTTTTCATTTCCTTCTGGATAGTGTTGAAACCTTAAAGACACAAACTCATCCGATCCGGGTTCGTCAGGATCCTTGACACCGATAAAAATGTTCTGCCAGCACCAGCCCATTTCCGCTCCTGTCGCATCGTAGCTGGGTACATCAAACTCCACTTCAAAGGTGAAGGATTTATCACTGCTTAATTGCATTTTAGACAGGGCATATACATACTGCACTGTCCTGTCTGACATGAATAAGCCGCTTTTATCGTAATAGTTTGTCTTTTTTCCGAAGATACCTTCTCCTGCAAAGGTCCATTCCTCAATGTTTGTCTCAAATACATTTGCATTAGGGTCCTCTTCAGAAGAGGCGGTAAATGCAAAAAGTATTAAAAATACAACTAAAAACGATACAAGTTTTCTTAACATGGAATATACTCCTTTCTCATGCTTTCTTTTTCAAAAGAAATACCAATACCACAATCAGAGCAATAATCGCTATAGAGAAGACGATTGACAAGACCACATATATGTTGACTTGTTTTGCAGGTTCCTTGTATGTAAAATTTTCTATGTCTATAGTAGCTTTTTTGGCATATGCATTGTTTTCAATAACGAAGCTTCCTTTCGCGCCCGTTATATGCAAGGATTTGTTGGAGTCTTCAATAACGTTTTTTGCAACATATATTTCATATGCGCTTAGGAGTTTTATTGGGGTATCGGTAATGTTTTTAAAGTAGTTGTTGTGTACATGAACATCGGAATAGCTTTTATTCATGTATACACCCATTTTAGAGTCATATATGTAATTGTCAGCTATGTGGATTGTGGCAAGGCCATTGTCTTGGGCTTCAATACAGTACTCTCGAGACTGAATGCTGTTTCCTGTAATGAAGAGGCCGTGCACTCCCAAATCTCTTGGCATGACCTTTATGGCTGTGCCTGTGGAGTTTTTAAATGTATTGTCGGATATGTCCAGGTGAAGGATGCATTCCACAAGAATCTGCAGCTTTCCTGAATTCTCAAAGGTACAGCCATTTACTTTCAGTCCTTCAGGTCTTCCGTCCATTGAGGAAGCAGCTATCCTTAGACCGTTTCCAACACCTGTAAAGGTGTTGTCGATGATATAGTCGTTTATGGAAATTTTGTCAGGCCTTCTTACATACTCAAGAGCATATGAGTTTTCATTTTTAGTTATGAAGGTGCTGTCTTGTACCTTGCAGTTGGAACCGGCAAAGCTTACAAGAGTGCTTCTGTTTGTACTGTTTCCTTCAAAAATGCAGTTGTATGCATTCAGGTAGTGGGTATTTAATATCTGTCCCTTTGTTCCTTTGTGGATGAATTTAAGATCCTTTACATAGAAATTAAACTCCATGTTTGAAACAAAAATGTCGCCTTCATAATCTTCGGGTGTGGTAATGACTGCATCATTTCCGCCTTGCAGTGTTAGTGTTTTTGAATTGTCAAAACCAAACTTAATAGCATCCGATATCACATATGTACCGGTAGGGAAATACAATACCTTGCTCTCAGCATATGCTTTCTTCGCAGCATTCTTTACAGCTTCCGTATCGTCCGTACTGCCGTCTCCTACTGCTCCAAAGTCTTTTACATTTATGTATATGTGATTGCTCTCATCTATTGGATGGGCAAAGGCAAATGACGTGTTCAAAAGAAGAAACATAGTAATTATTAAAGCTGTTCTTTTCATATGTCCACACCTCCTAAAAGTTGTCCTTAACAATTGTTTTGTCATTCTGTTTGTCGATCTGGAGACCAATGCTTGAAGCATCGGGTTTGAAAGAGTTTCTTTGAATGGATAAATTGATTGCTTCCTCTATCTTCAAACCATAGCTTAGTGTGGACTGAAATACATTGTCTATAACTTTGCTGTCTGCAAAGTTATTGCCGTTTACTATCATACCGTTTACAGAGTATGCAATCATGTTGTTGGTTATAACTACATTGGTTATCTTGGAATCCTTTGTGCCGTCCACAAGAATTGCTGTTGTGTCTGCAAGCTCGCCAAACCTGTAGGATGCGGCAATGTAGTTTTCCTTTATTGTAACATTGTCAATACCTTTGTATACAGGGTTCATGGTAATACAGTACAGGGCGCTTTGGTCAAGCATGTTGTTGTCCACAACAAGATTCTTGACAGACTTTATCGTCAGTTGCTCTGTGTTGTAGTTAAGGAAAACGCCTCTTTGAATTAGTACGTTTTCAGGACAACCATTTTCGTCATCGGAGTTTATTACAAAGCCATTGAATTCTCCGTTCAAAAAGAAATCAATTATGTATATATTTTTTGCTTCCTTGTCAGGAAATTTGGTAATTTCAAGAGTGTAGGCTTCCTTGTTGACATTTGAGAAAGTACAGGAAGTTACACTTACATTGCTTGCTGCAACGATTGCAGTGCTTTCCAAATTCCTTACGTTCATCCCTTGGAAGAAACACTTGTATATCCTGGTCCCGTCACCTTTTACAAGCACTGCAGGTTGCTCTTGAGCGTAGGACTGAAATACAAGATTACCAAGGCTTACTCCTTCTGATAGAATTGAGACGACAGGGCCTTCGATATCCTTTTCTCCTTTTAATATGCAGTGGCCATTGGTTTCTCCCAACAAGGTTATTTTGACGCCTTCGGGCAAATCAAGCTCGATTGGCTTGTCGATTGAGTAACTGCCGGGAGGGAAGTATACGGTGCCGCCACCTTCCTCAATTGTCTTGTCAATTGCTTCGTGGACAGTGTTGAAATCAACAACAGAGTATATTTTGCCTTGCTTTTCAACCTTGTACTCAATCTCATCCTTCCAGGCCACTTTGCCGTAGGAATCAATATCTTCTCTAATGTAGCCTTTTGCATTTTTGTTGCCTGCCTGGCAGCCTGTCACAAACAGCATTATTAATAGAGAGAATATGACAATTTTATTCATCTGTTTTCTCCTTTGTGTTTTTTATCCCCCTTATTATATCATCCAATTTAGGTTTAAAGAAGTAAAACATAAAAAAAGACCACTTCGTTTCCGAAGTGGCGTTATTTTTTTAACTGCTGGGAGCTGCGTAGATTTCAAACTCTGCCAGTTGTACAAGGTATCCGTCATTGCCTGAAGGTACTTCAAAGGGCTTTGTGACCACAAGTCTTACATACCTTGCATCTACCGGTTCGAAAGTCAATATAGCCGGTTCTTTGATTCCTTCTCTTGATCTGTCGTCTCCTGTGACTTCTGCAACCTTTTCAAAATTTTCATTATCCGTGGACACTTCAATGTAGTAGTCCATTGGGAAGCAGCCGCCGTTATCCTGCCTTGGATATAGCATAACCTTGTCGATGGATATTACTCCCTGCAGGTCAATCCATACCCATTCTTCTCCGAAATCCTCCAGTGACATGTACTGCTTGATCTGTGATGTCCAGCCGGCATGAGCGCTTGGATCGTGTTCGATTACACCATCGTTTATGTATTCTGAATACCATCCCCATTGAACAAATGTAGCATCGGTTTCTGAAGAAACCTCAAAGGGCTTGTTAAGTGCCACATTTGTGCCTGGGGCAGGTGATGGCGAGGGTGTAGGTTCCTCTGTGGGAGTAGGTTCAGCTGTCGAAGCTGGGGTGTTTGTAGGCTTTGGTGTAGGAGAGTCTTCTCCTTCCTTTTTACACGCTGTAAAAACACCAAGAACCATAACCATAACCAGTAAAATGGATATTGCTCTTTTCATGTCCATTACCTCCCTGTTGTAATTAAAATTAAAATTATAAAACAAGCCACTTCGGTTATGAAATGGCTTGTTTAACTTGCATTATTCCTCCTTGTAGGAATAGATTTCAATTTCTGCAAACTGTACAAGATATCCGTCACTTCCTGATGGCAGGTCGCTGGGTTTTGTAATTACAATCCTCACGTACCTTGCATCCACAGGGTCAAAGGTAATAGTGGCAGGATCCATGCTCCCGTCTTTGGACCTTGTATCTCCCGTCACTTCAGCAACTTTGGTAAAGTTCTTGTCATCGGTGGATACTTCAATGTGGTAGTCCATCGGGAAGTTTTCCACTTGGTCCTGTCTTGGCCAGAGTACCACTTTGTCAATCTTGTATACTGCCTTAAGGTCGAACCATATCCACTCTTCCTCAAAATCCTCAAGGGCAATGTACTGCTTGACCTGTGATGTCCAACCTACATGAGGGATGCTGTGATCTGCTTCAACAAGTCCGTCGTTAATAAATTCAGCAGCCCATCCCCATTGTACATATGTGGAATCCGTCTCTGAAGATACCTCAAAGGGTTTATTGAGTGCTACATTTGAACCCGGCTCTGCAGTAGGTTCCGGCGTGGGTTCTGGTGTAGGTGTTGGTGTCGCAGTCGGAACAGGTGTATCTGTAGGCTCTGGTGTTGGAGTAGGAGAGTCTTCTCCTTCCTTTTTACATGCTGCAAAAACACCGAGAGCCAAAACCATGACCAGCAGTATGGCTATTACTCTTTTCATGACTATGTACCTCCATTTCTATTTGCTTTTTGTATATTATACCATATTCGAGGTACAAAATATGTCGATTTATTAATTTTTAGTCCATATATATGTGCTGGTATGTGTCGGGTTCTATCGTGTAGATATCCACATGCTTGTGCTCAACTGTAAAGGAGTTGTCCGTTTTGACCTCAATGTATGTGCCGCCAACGTATTTGGTGTCATGGCTGTCATAGGTGCCTGTTTTAAGCCCAAATGTCCACCTGATACCTTCATAAAGCACGCTTGTGCTGATTTGGTGGCAGTGGCCCACAAACACGCCATCCACACCGTGTTCCTTGAACATGTCAAGAAGGCCGGGTACTTCATGCATTCCTGCAAAGGGCTCGCTCTTCTTGCCAAAGTCGCCATTCTTTGCTTCCACATGCTTTCCTATGACATAGGACTTGGTCTGGGTGGGACTCTCCTGATAACCTGCAGCAACCGCAGCCTGCCCAAACTCTATGGTTGGTATGTGGTAACCGACAAAGCTTTTCACCTTGTCACCTGCAAACTGTTCTGCCTTTTCTGCTGTTTCCTCAAACCATGCAAGCTGATCTTCTGCAAAACCAACCGTCTTTTTAACGCTGGGGTCGTTTGTATTGCTGCATCCGTTTGAATCCATCATATATATGATTCTCTTAAGGTCATCGTTCTGTACAATGCCTATTGTGTAGTTGCTGTTGCCTGTTACATTTCCTCTTTTGAAAAAGGAGTATTCAGCATTTTCGAGTACTTCGCACTGCCAGTCAACACCCTTGGTACTTTCATTCTCATGGTTGCCAAAGATGGGAGCCCAGGGTATTTTAAAAGAGTCCATGAATCTTGTTAACTTCAAAAGCGATTCCCCAGTATCGTCAAATTCACCGTATATGATATCGCCGGTAATTAGAATCAAATCAGGGTTTGTCATTTCAATGGTGTCCCTTATATAGTTGAAGCAGTTAGATTCGATTGTATTGGTTGCCCACCTTTGTTTTGCAGTGGAGTTCAATCTGTCTTCAGTCCTGCATTGCCCTGCATCGATTATTTGTGTGTCGGTAAGCTGCAGTATCCTAATTTCTCTATCCTCTTCTATTTCAAGAATAAAATCAACAATATCTTCAAGTTTCATCTCCGGCTCCTTATGTTCTATCTTTTTGTCGCTTACACATGCTGTAGGTATGAGTAAGGCAAGTAGCAATATAAATGTTGTGTATATTATTTTTTTCATAAAAACCTCCCAATTGTAGTGCACATATTTTTTACATACAGCATACTCTATACTGTACCCGTAAAAGAGTCATATAACACCCCTTCACAGAAGAAAAAATACCTCTTATTGCTTTCTGGCAACGAAAGTTGCCAGTTTTCTATATCTTACTCTATTTCTTCTTTTTTGCAATGACTTTATCAAACGACACTTTAAACCGTGATTGATTGTTGTACAGATGATTTGTCCCTATGGTGTAACTCTTTCAAGTGCTGTATAATATATCCAACATGTTTGGAGGTGCTATAATGCTGAAAAGAATTTGTTTGTCATACTTATTGAATGCTTGCCGTTAGTTTCTGTAATGGGACAAGGCTTTGAAACAAATATGGAGAATTTGAAGGGTGTTGAATCTACATGGGAGATAACCGACAAAGGTCTGAAGGATGGAAGTGAGCAGACTGTATATGACTTTTGTGTCAGTGATACTGCCGTTGATGGAAGCAAAAGTTTTTTCTATAGTGTAGAGTTTGAAAAGGAAAGTGGATACGGTGCTGGAATACTACTAGGTGTAAAGAAATGGCAATTTTGTATCTGAACGACATTGATTTTTTTGTTATTGATGATCCGGAGTCTGTTATTGGATATTTGGGCGTGTTTGTACATGAGGGAAATGTAAGGGTGCTGAGTGCAAAGTATGAGGAGATTGATGAACCGGAGGAAACGGAACCTGTTGAGACTGAAAAACCAGCAGAAACACAAAGTCCTGAACCAAGCCAAAAAGAGGAAGAAAAGGATGAAAGGAAATAATAGCATAATTTATATAGTGATTGGAGTAGGTGTGGTACTGGTGACTTTGGCTGTTGTTTTTGTAGTTATAAAGAGGAGAAAGGGGTAATTCATGCGTAAGACTTTACTTTTTCTTGTAAAATTAATTGTTCTTGTGGCATTTATAACCGGGTGCGATAACGGGAAAATTAATGATATTGACAAAACACCGAAAAGAGAGAGTAAAAAAGAGGAGATTCCTGAGATTAATTACACTGAAGACAGTCCCAGATTTAGAAACAGAAAGCTGACAGAACATTTTACTGTCAATGACAGTCCCATCCTCTACGGCTTTTATAACCTTTACAACTTTGAGGTTGTAAAGGTAAATGACAAGGAGTACCCATACAGGATGTTCTTCTTTGGAGAAAGCCACAAGGAAAGCAAGTATCTTGGTTACGACTCCATCTATCTTGCCCGTGGCAGGAGCCTTGCTGAATGGGAAGTGTATTGTGGTAATGGTAATTGGGACGATACGATGGATGTTCCAAAGTGGGAGCCTGTTATGACAAGGGATAGCAAACCCTACGATTCGATACACAACGGAGACCCTTCCGTTGTATACAAGGATGGCAACTACTACATGGTTTTTTCCTCAGTAGGATTTGATAACAGGGATGGTATTACTTATATTGTAAACTGTGTAATGGGAGCCATATCAAAAGATGGTATCAACTGGACAAAAACTGAAGGCCCAATACTTATATGGGACAAGGAATATGAAGAAGGCTGGGATGCAAGAGAGCCTCATCCGCCCAGCATGGGAGGATACCACAGACCCTCGCTTATATGGGACGAGGAAGAGGACAAGTGGAAGATCTGGTTTGACTACTTTCTGCCAGGGACCTTTGTTTCCATGGGGTATGCTGTCAATAATGGAGAGTTTATGGACCCGACGCATTGGCAGGTGCTGCATGCGGATGAGAATCCACAGCTTAGAGACTGGCCAAATCCCGAAATTGTAAAGATTAATAACAGGTACTATTCTTTTTCAGACTGTACCGGTTTTGGTACTGCTTTGGGACCTCAGAACGACAGACAGATTGTTATGGCGTATTCAACCAATGGTTATGAGTGGAAGGTTATAGGGAGGATACTCCCTGAAGACAAGATGTATGGAACCCATCTTCCACAAACCTTTGTAGAAGAAGTAAATGGAGAGAAGATTTTGTACATCTTCTACTCCATGGTGGTGGAAGAAGACCTTCCAAGATATTCAAAGGCTAATTTCATGCATATCAAGGTTGAAGATTTGGAGAGGCTTGCAGACTCTTACTAATCTCTTCGTATACATTTCTTGTATGCTCTTCATCTCTTGACCCAAACAGATATCTTTTATTATCTTTTGTTGTCACAAGGATAAAAGGTGTGTGGTTTGGGTCAAGAATCACTTTAATCACTCCAACGCCTTTTAAAGTGAAGGTTCCTTTTGCAAGATTCTCCAATCCCGTCCCATTAATTCTAGATATATCAGGTTTCTCTTCAAATAATTCAACGCTCTCTATATTATCCAGTTTGATAGAATATTCCGTACCGCCATTTTTTGCTGTAATGTAATTGTCCTTTACATACAGTTCAATAGGTGCTTTTCCTATCTGGCTTAAAATTGGACCTGTGAAGGGTATGGCGATAAGTAAAAGGATTGTTATGGCAAGAAAAACTTTTCCTGCAGGTCTTGCCACATTCACTGTTACATTTGTACCCACCCTGTAGTTTACAAACAATTTCTTGTTATTGGGGTTGTAGTAGATTATGCCTCCTATCCAGGCGTCGTCCTCATCTATATAAAGGTCCTGACCGGTATCTTTTGTGAGGTCTTCTTGTATTTTCCTTGTTTTGAATTCTATTCTCATAATCGCAATGATAAATATTGCTGTTATTAAGAGTATTGAAAACAGCATTGGAAAGGGGTGATTTTGAGTCAAGAATATGACAAGACTCAGAAAAGACATAAGGTAGGAAGAAACAAGCCACATGATGCTCCAGTTTTGCTTCCTTACCTGGGTCAAGGCTTTTGTCAGTTCCAGATTGTCATTAACCATTTCCGGTTTGTTTTCATAGGCGTGGCGGTACAAAAGCCAGAAAAGAAGAATAGAAATGGTGTTGAGTAAATAAACCACGAAAAGGGTTGTGTCAAAAAAGACAGGGACTATGCTGATTAAAAAGGCAGGTATGAAGGTATATAAAGGGAACCTTTTTATCTCAGGCAATTTCGTAACGGTAATGGCCTTTGGTGTGTCCGCCTGCCAGTTTCTTTTTCTCTTTATTTCCTTCAAGTCTTTGTTGCATCTCACATAGGGAATATACGAAAGAATAATACAAAAAACTATCCATATGCCATAAAGAGATATGGTTGTATAAATGTCGGATACAAAAAGACATGCTATTGCGACAACAACAAGAATAATACATGCAAAACGAAGTTCTTTCTTGAACTTTTCCAGCCTTTTTATAACTTCCTCATCACTTCTTCCTTCCAAAGGTATGGTGACTCCAACGGCGATATTCTTTTTGAATTTGGTTTCGTTTGCAAGCATGTAATACACAAGGGGTGCAACCCAGATTATACTTGACCAGAATAAAATGTTGAAAAGCATCAAGTGTCCCTCCAATATTGGTATGTTACTATTTTACCATATACTATACTGTTTTGACAGTTTGAAAACGCTGTATTTAGGGCCTGCATATATTGTTAAATTATTGTAAATTTTGTATTTCATATTGTATACATATTGTTTGTAAATTATAATACAATATAAGATGACAAGATTTACAAAAAAGAGACAGGAACTCTCATTTTTGTAAGAGGTTTTTAGTTTAATAGAGTTGATGTGAATCTTTTTATGAATTTCTTGGCATTGATGAACGCAAGACGTATTTATGAAGTATGTATATGCCCGTCAAGTATTCAGGATTCATTGATGAAGGGAAGGCGAGATAAAAGGAAAGAAGGTATCAGGATGAAAAAGATTTTAATTACGATTCTTGCGTTAATACTAACGCTATCCGTATTTGTTGGATGTGATGCACCTCCAAAAGACGGGGGAGAGAAAACTGACGATGTGTCAGACACTGATAATGGTGAAAGAACTCCTGGAAATGTTACGCCGGAGCCTGATGATGATGTATCCAAATCATATGTAAACAACAAGTACTTCTACAAAACCAGATATCCAAAGAACTGGGAAATTACCTCAGATGATGAGGACATTGTTACCTTTACAAGTGATGCTTCAGCAATATTTAAACCAAATGCAAACCTGAAGATTGAGAAAGGTACTGCAAGAGACAAAACGGCAGAGGAGTACGTGGAAAATGCAATTGAAGTCTTGGCGGAATTTATTTCAGAGTTTGAGCTGATTGAGACCGGCGACAGGGAAAATGAGGCAAACTGGAAAGGAAAGTACATGAAGTATTCAGGTAAAATGGCAGGATTTAATTTAATTTTTTATCAGGTGGTTTTCGTAAAGGACAATAATGCTTACCTGTTCACTTTTGCCGCAGATGAGGAAAACTTTGATACATACCTTGAAGAATCCATAATGATGGTGGATAAATGGGAATTTTTCTAGACATGATAGCCAAATATCTTTAAATTATATTTTCTCTCCTTGCTTTCAAGGAAGTTGGAAGCGGCAATTCCAATTGAATCCAAGACTACATTAACTATCTTACATTCTCAAATCAAGTGAATTAGGGTCTCTTATCCAAGACGCGCCACTTCCAGCTTCCTTGTCTTGCATCTTCATCTCGTTTTTGTGTATTGTTTATTGTTCCCAAAGGTTGTATAATAGCTAAACTATATAAGAAAGTAGGTATAAACAATGAAGAGGTATATTGTATTTTTGGCATAGTTATTAAGTCTGGTTGTATTATCCGGATGTTTTACAACCATAAAGGATAATGGTACTACACCCACACCAACCCCTGAGGTTACAGAAGAACCGGATGACGAGAACTCCAAGGAGTATGTTAATGAGGAGTATTCATTCAAAACCAGGTATCCCAGCGATTGGTCAGTCACATATGACGTACCAGGCGCATTGGTTACCTTCTTCTCACCTGATGATGAAGGATTCAGGTCCAATGTAAACATATTGGTGGATGGAGGCATTGGCGAGCATTTTACTCTTGATGAGTATGCAGATCTGGCTATAGAAGAACTGTCCAGTTTTATCGAGAATTTTGAGCAGATAGATTTTGATGAATTTGAGACAGACAACTGGAAAGGGTATTATATAATCTACACAGGTACATATTCAGAATACGAGCTTGCATGGGCACAGGTGTTCTTTATGGAGAATGACAATGTATATATAATCACCTTTGCTTCAACTATCGACAAGTATGAAGTTTATATATCTGATGCAGAATTTATAGCGGAGAATCTTGTACTGGAATAAAGAAGTGATGCTTTCAAATGATAGATGGTTTGGTTGATTTTGTATTGGAAGTTGAGGAACAACGAAGTCTAAGGATTCTTCAAATTACTGATACCCAGGTTATTGATGCGTCTCAGTCAAGGTATGAAGACAGATTAAACAGTCTTGAAAAGATAAACTGGGCGACCAATACGATGGAAGCAAATTGTTTCAATTACATAAAGGATCTTGTTAAAAAGACAAACCCGGACCTTATCCTAATTACAGGGGATTTGGTTTATGGTGAATTTGATGACTTGGGTACTTCCTTAAAAAAGTATGTGAAGTTCATGGATGGCTTTGAAATTCCCTGGGCTCCAATATTTGGAAATCATGATAATGAGAGTATAAAGGGAGTTGACTGGCAGTGTGAGATAATTGAAAAGACCAGTCACTCTCTTTTCAAAAGAGGTAGCGTTACAGGCAACAGCAACTACACAATTGGGATTGTACAAAGCAATGAACTTAAAAGAGTCATATATATGATGGACTCCAACGGATGCGGCAACACCCAGGACCCGAAGATAAAAAGAACAGTGGGGTTTGCAGAGGACCAGTTAATTTGGTTTGATGAGACTGCAAGTAGAATCGAAAGCTATGCAGGAAACAAGGTTAGGAGCTTTGTCTGCTACCACATCCCAACACAGGAATTTGCCCTTGCAGCGACATGTGCGGGATATCAACAAACTCCTTGCGGGAATGTTACTTATACGATAGGGGTGGATGTGCCTGCAAACAATTGTGACTTTGGAAGAAGGGGAGAAATATTTAAAGGGCTGCACCCAGTTCCAGGGCTGCTTTATTTGTTCAAGAAACACTATGTTGACGGAGTGTTCGTTGGGCACAGTCATCTGAACAGTATAAGTGTTTTGTATGATGGTATACGGTGGACATTTGGGCTTAAAACAGGCACCTATGACAGATATGATGTCGAAATGCTTGGAGGAACTTTTATTGAAGTATGCCCTGACAATTCTTTTAAAGTAGAACATGTATATCAGCAAAAATATACTGATTAACAACGAAGACCAGGCAGCGGCCTGGTCTTGATGTATGCAGATATATGATTGTCACTAAAGAAGGCGTAAAGAAGATTAATCCAATACATGGAAAAGGAATTGTAGCTCTCCTTTAAATACTGATTCGTTTTTTATGTTGTTTGGGTCAACACTTATTTGAAACTCCATGGTTTTAGGTTCATGGATATAAGTAAAAGAATCTCCTGAGTTCAATTCGTTCTCTTCGTACTTAATTGTGTATGGGAGTTCTCTGACACCATTATCTTCAACAAGAACGAATTTATTGCTACTTCCCATAATACTGACAGATATCCTCTTGTCTCTAAGGTTTTTAATATCAGCAACTGTTATTTCAAATATGTCTGACACTACAGGTTCTACTTCATCCCAAGTGAAATTGAATTGCAGTGCAGCAGGTATTTCCACTGTGTAGGTTGCGTTGTTAAGATGAGTGTGGATTTCTACTGGTATGTTTGTTGTTACATTTCCGTCATCGCTATCAATAAGTTTTGCATTTAAGGCTGGTATTGATGTTAGTACAAATATGAATACGAAAATTGTGTAAATTAATCTTAAATAGTTGTACTTCAATTTTTATTACTCCTTTCTTGGTATTTATTGTGCCTTCTTTAGCTGACAACAATATCTACAAGAAATTCAGCGCTATTCAGTTTTGTTCCATCGGGTGCATAACAGTGATAAGTGATGATTGAGTTTTTGTATTCTCCCTTTTCAAGGCATTTGTCTAGTGTTATATTATAAATTGCCTTGTTGGGAGGGATTTGAGCAGACTGATAGATAACTTCTTTATTCGGTAGTTTCAGTGTAACTATGAAGTTGCAGAAATTTTCCGGGGGATTTACAAAGGATACGACCTGGACGTCCTTTTCTGAGTCAAAGTAAATTTTTTCAACTGCGGGGATTTTTATTTTCTGATCTTTTAGATTAACAGGTGACGGACTTATGCTTACTGCATTTTCGTCAATTGGGTTTTTGTCATTATTATGTATTTTCCTGTTCATACTGCCTAACATGTAACCTAGCAATAGCATGAGAGCAAATGAAAAAAATATTGTTAGCTTTTTGTGTTTCTTGAAAAAACTACGTATTTTATCCATTTTCGTCTTCCTCTTACTAATTTTGCATCGTAATTTTTTCTATATGTTATCAGGTTTTTTTGATGTTTGCAACACAAAATTTAATATTCTTCATAATAAAGACTAAAAAGGGCTTTACAAGTCCAGAATTTATGGTAAAATAACTTGAGTTTAACAGTTAGAATTAAAAAAACCTCCATAAACCCTTGTAATTAGTGGGTTTGTGAGGTTTTGTTTATTTCAGAAAAATGTTGTGTATTTATGGTCGCTTTTTGGTATTTGCAATTAGTTGCCTGATGTCGCCTGCTTTTAGGAAGCGTCTATCCAGTCTCAAATTCAAATCCTCACCCAAATCTTTTAGTATTTGGTCATAGTAGGTTGCCTTGTATACATTG
>DUPL01000124.1 GCA_012838385.1 Clostridiaceae bacterium | reverse complement strand
TCCTTCAAGGACGTATCATTCTCATCTATTAAATTGTAAGCTATATCATCAACAATATGAACAGCCCCACTGGCTGTATCCAAAACTATATTGGTTCCGTAAAGTGAATATTTATGTATCATATTAATCCCCTATCAAATAAAAAGAGAAAAGCCGCTGGACTTTTCCCATTCACAAGATGTATTAATGCCACTTTGTCAAATACTTACTTGCTCTTATTGCGGCATGCCTGGTTTGCAACAGTACAAGAAGTCTTGCATGCAGACTGGCATGAAGTTTGACATTCTCCACAGCCCATGTGTTTCAAATTCTTTTTAAGGCTTGCACCAGCTAATGTTTTTACATGCTTCATTACAATTAACCCTCCTATTCGTCGTTCGCCATATATTATATCATCTTTTTTGTAATCTGCAAACATCAAATCTTATGCGTCTTCCGCACTTGCAAACTCTGTTTTAAGCGGCTTGTCACAAGTATTTCCAAACAGATTTGTTGCATAAACCTCTACATAATACTTCTTTCCAGGATCAAGCCTTCCTTTTGTAATCTTAATCTCCAATTCATCAAGAATATCACCGTGATAAAGACCTGAAGAAACCTGGTTTTTGTAAACAACCTTGCCTTCCTCATTCATAACTTTCACTTCGTAGTAGTCAACATAAAAATCATCAACAGCCTTTGAAAAGGTAATGACAGCATCACTCTTGGTTATTCTTGATATCTTGATGTACGAATCCTCTGGAAACGAAGGTTTTTCCTTTAATGTAAACCTGTTTTGCACTTTATCCTCAGGAATTCTTGCCATTACATAGATGCCGAAATGGTCCGATATGTATTCCCCACCAGGTCTTTCATCCAAAACCCTGTACTGAAGCACCTCAACCTTTTCCTCGGTAACGAAAATATAGTCGATGACATTGGGATTTTCCTTGTATGGATCGTAATCACCATAATGAGGATATGTTCCCACATTCATGGTATCCTCTGTGAGGAATTTTGAATCTCCAAAGATTCCTTCCGTCATAATCTTGTAGGTATTGCTGTTTTCCCCGTCATTGAAGTCGCCTGTAACAAAAACCGGAATCCCCATTTCCGAAAGAGCATCCGCCATGCTGCGCACCATTCTTGCTCCTGCTTCAGTTGCCTTTTTGTTCGGAAGCCAGTTTAGGTGAGTGTTGATATGGGCGTACATTGTCCCGGTCTTCTTGTTCTTGAATATTGCCCACACGCAGTACCTGTTGCAGTCCGCTCCGGGATATATTGAAGGAATCAAAGGAGTGTCGGAATGCCAGTAGTTTCCAGATAAAACCACTTCATATTTGTCTTTCAAATAGAAAATATAATTCCCGAAAGATCCCGGATGAGGGTTAGACCCATCCGCAGACACTCCCACGTAAGAATAAGCTTTAAGATTTTTAGTAAGAAGATGCAGCCAACCCGGCCTTGCCTCCTGAAAACCTACCGAATCGGGATAGAGGGTGTTTATCAAATCTGTCATCAAAGGTCCTCTATTTATCAGGGTTGACTCGTCAGCATCCACACTGTAGCTGATTACAACTACCTCATTCTTTCCTCTCTTTGGCTTTTTGTCGCCATTGCACCCGGCAATTGCAAAAAGAGCCACCAAAGCAAATGAAAAAATTACCGCTCTTTTAAGCATCACCAACACGTCCTTTGCTTATGCTAAGGCTATTATACCACAATCAATCCAAAAAGTATTTACCCTCGCATATTGTAACGGCAGGACCTTCCATGTAGACACGGTTTGATGCTTCATCCCAAAGAATCTTGAGCTCTCCTCCGTTAAGAATTACAGTTGCCTCCCTGTCGCAAAGGCCATTCAATACTCCAGCCACCACTGTTGCACTGGCACCGGTTCCACAGGCAAAGGTCTCACCTGAACCTCTTTCCCAAACCCTCATTCTGATTGTTTTTCTATCCAAAACTTTTGCAAACTCCGTGTTGATTCTAGCCGGGAAAAGATGATGGTTTTCAAACAATGGACCAATGGCCTCAAGGGTGATATTTTCAACATCGTCCACAAAAACAACACAATGAGGATTACCCATGGAAACGCATGTAACACCGTAAGGTTTACCTCCTACAAGAATTTCCTGGTCTATCATGGTATCGTCATTCCATATAACTGGAATCTTCCTTACGTTCAATTCAGGCTCGCCAATATCAACTCTGGCACCTGTACAAACACCATCCTCAATTATGAGTTCCAGCTCCTTTATGCCCGCCAGTGTCTCAATCTTTATATTCTTCCTCTTGGCATAACCCTTGTCGTACAAGTATTTGCCCACACACCTGATACCGTTTCCACACATTTCAGCCCTTGAACCGTCCGCATTGTAGATATCCATTCTAAAATCAGCAACTATGGATTTATCTATTAGGATCAGACCGTCAGAACCAACTCCAAAATGCCTGTCACTCACTTTCCTGGCAAGATTAACAGGATCTTCCACGTTCTCCTTCATTAGGTCGACATAAATATAGTCGTTTCCAAGACCATGCATTTTTACGAAATTCAACTCAGATGCCCCCTTGCAAATTAGCTTCAATATATCTTATGAACCCACCGTCAATACTTTGACAGATACCTGTCAATTTCCCACGAAGACACTCTCGTCCTGTACTCATATATTTCCGCCTTTTTGGCTTCAACATACTTGTTGAATATATGGTCGCCAAGAGTTTGTCTAATCAATGGATCTTCAATCATGCATTCAACTGCCCTGTCAAGCGTTTCGGGAAGTTTATCAATCCCCATATTCTCAAGTTCGTCATCGCTAAGGTCATAGATGCATCCATTGTTGCTTTCATTCGGCATAAGTTCCTTTTTAATGCCGTCAAGACCTGCTGCCAGCAGCACCGCAAACAAAAGATACGGATTTGCGGAAGGGTCAGGACTTCTCAATTCTATTCTAGTGCCTTCACCTCTTGATGAAGGTATTCTAATAAGCGTGCTTCTGTTTTGTGCGGACCAGGTTATATAGCAGGGTGCTTCGTATCCGGGTACTAGTCTCTTGTATGAATTGATAATAGGGTTTGCAATGGCTGTAAAGCCCTTTATGTGCTTGAGTATTCCAGCAATAAAATGATATGCATCCTTGCTTAGCCCCAGCTTGTCATTCTCGTCCGCAAAAGCATTCTTGCCGTTTTTGAGCAGGGACATGTTGGTATGCATGCCAGAACCTGCAATACCGTATATGGGTTTCGGCATGAAAGTTGCGTGCAGTCCATACTTCTGAGCTATGGTTTTGACTACCAGCTTGAATGTCATTATGTTGTCTGCAGCAGTAATAGCATCAGCATACTTGAAATCAATCTCATGCTGACCCCTAGCCACTTCATGATGCGATCCCTCAATCTCAAATCCCATATCCTCCAAGGTTAGGCATATATCCCGCCTTGCATTTTCGCCCAAATCCACAGGTCCCAAGTCAAAATAGCCTGCATCATCATGAGTTTTTGTTGTTGGAGATCCGTTTTCATCCTTGTGGAACAAGAAAAACTCAAGTTCGGGACCCACATTGAAAGTATAGCCCATGCTTTCAGCTTCTTTAACTACCTTTTTCAAAACATATCTGGGGTCTCCTTCAAACGGAGTTCTATCTGATTTATATATATCGCATATGAACCTGGCCACATTACCACCTGTACACCAGGGAAAACGAACATACGAATTCAAATCAGGCCACAAATACATATCGGACTCTTCCACCCTTACAAAACCTTCTATGGAGGATCCGTCAAACATGCATGAATTGTTTAATGCTCTTTCCGCCTGACTTGACATTATTGCAACATTTTTCTGAATTCCAAAGATGTCCACGAATTGTAATCTGATGAATCTTATGTCATCTTCCTTGATTTTTCTTAGAATATCTTCCTTAGTGTAACTCACGGTATTCCCCTCTTCCTTATTTTACCCTTGGAGGGCTCATAAATTATACCAAATTATATGGTGATTGTAAATGTGTAATCTACTGCGTTAGCGTAAAGATTCTCTAGGTTTGTGACAAAAAAAGTAAAGCCCCTCAATATGTTATAATATATTTGTGAAAATAAAACAAGGAGTGAGCTTTACTATGTATAGTACCCTTGTTTCGTAGTTCGCACCATGAATAATTAGGACAAAAATAGATAATAATCATCAACAAACGCCCAAATATAGGGTTTTTTTATGCGTAAAAACTTGACACAAATATTTTTTTATGAGATAATA
>DUPL01000123.1 GCA_012838385.1 Clostridiaceae bacterium | reverse complement strand
TGCCTGCTGGGTCTATATCTGTCCAAAACCATGTTTAAAAGCACGCAGGCTTTGTTTGGCACAATAATCAAGGGAAGGGTTCCAGTTTTCCTTGTCCAGTTTCTGATACCTTTGATTACCTGGATTGCTGCAGAAAAAAAGTATGGAAAGAAAAACAGAAGTTTATCCAAGGAGAAGAACGCATGAATAGTGAAAGAGTATCTGGTAGAGAATTTAGAAACATGATGATAATGTTCATACTGGGAAGCTCCCTCCTGGCCGGTGGTGCGAATTATACCAAAAACGACCGCTGGCTTGCAGACATTATTGCAATTATTACCGCCGTCCCCATACTTCTAATGTATGCAAGAATAGCTGCTCTAAATCGCGACAAAGACATATACGATGTGTTTTTCGACTCGGTTGGAAAAACTTTTGGAACCATCTTCACAATCCTTTTATTCAACTTTTCCATATTCATATCTTGTGCGGTTTTAAGAAACCTGACAGAGTTCATACAAGTTGCCTTCTTCCCTCTCACGCCAAAATATATTGTGGCAATCATGGCAGGTTTGACAGCTTATTACAGTATAAGAGAAGGCATAGAAACCATGGCAAGAGGTGTTTCTTTTGTTGTATTCATTATTATTGTAATTCTTGCAGGTACGATTATTCTATCGCTTGAGGAAATGGATTTTGAAAACTTTTTGCCAGTATTTACATGTCCAGTAAAGAACATGGCAAGGGAAGCAGTAACACTTCTGTCCTTTCCTTACCTGGAACCAATATTCTTTTTAAGCATTACACCATCATTGAATAAAAAGGACAGCCCGTACAAGACCTTTCTTACCAGCCACTTTATATCAGGTGCTCTTCTTTTGCTTCTTTTCCTTAGAAATCTTTTGGTTCTTGGTTCGGAATTAATAAGCAACCTCTACTACCCCTCATATATTACAATAAGTCTCATTGACATTGCCGAATTTGTCACAAGAATTGAGGTAGTAGTAACAATAAACTATATCTTTTGTATTGTGCTAAAAATATCCATATGCATGCTGTCAGCCGCAAAGGCCTTGCGCAAACTGACAAAATCAGATGATTATAAAATACATCTGCTGCCTGTGGCTTTGTTCACCATATTTTACTCAGGAGTAGTCTTTGAAGATACCTTGGACATGTTCGACTCACTGCGCTATACAGTATATTTAAACCTGATTGTACAAGTACTAATCATTATCGCAACATATATATTCACAGAAATCAAGCACAAAAGAAAAAGAGCCTAAACCACCCTTTTCTTAAGGTTTAACACCCTTTTTACTTAATTTCTTTATTCTTCCCCTTGGCTTTCTTCAAAATCTTTTCTTTTATCTCTTCCTTATTTTCCCGTTTCCTTTCCTCTTTCTTCTCTTTCTCTTCCTGCTTTTGTCTTTCTTTCTCTTCCTTTTCCTCCTGTTTCTGTCTTTCTTTCTCTTCTTTTTCTTCCTTCTTTTCCTGCTTTTCCTTTTCTTTTTCTTCCTTCTTTTCCTGCTTCTGTTTCTCTTTCTCTTCTTTTCTTTCCTGCTTTTCCCTTTCCTTTTCTTCTTTCTCCTGTTTCTTTTCCTCTTCTTTTTCTTGCTTTTCCTCTTCTTTTTTTGCGTCTTTTATATCCTTCTTTTCCTCTTTTACTTCTTCCTTCTCATCCTCAAGATCGTCAGCATTTTTTGGATCATCGCCTGGTTTGATTCTCTTTTCTTTCTCATTCTTTTTGACTTCATTAGTCGCATTTACAATTTCCTTGACAGACTTCTTTGTCCAATCGTTTATGTCAAACTCCTCGTTTCCAAGTGCATCCTTAAGCTTTTCAATAAGCGTGAGCTTGCCTGGAGTAATTCCATATTCGCGGGCATCATCCAATTTGTTTTTGTCCACACACACTGTTTCAACTGCTACTTCTCTTTCCTCTTTTGAAACAACCTCTTCCAGACGGTTTGCAAGACTTTGCGCCTTGTTTTTGTTAGGATTTGAAGTTGCAATAACCACTTTGCTTTCTTCAGACAAATAGCCACTTTCCTTGACTTCTTCAAGGGTTTTCTTTATTGCAGTATCAATTCTTTTATGATTTATATCTTTAAATACTGCTTTGTCTAAAGACTGCTCGTTTTCTTCATTTATAACTCGGACTTTGATTACCCTGTCAAATCTGTTGACTGTAAACTCAACAGAAGGATTCACGTCAAAACTCACATAAGTGTAAGGGTCAAAATATGCAAAGGTACCCAGTCCAAAAACAATTACAAATAATGCAATGCAGGCAACAAGTCCGTATCTGAACCTCATTGTCCTTGGTCTAAATTCCACAGACTGACCTATTTCATATTCTTTATTTTCAACCCTGACAAACGTTCCATCCTGGTTTAACAATATAGCATGCTTCTCTTCTATATCAAGAACGACCGCTTTCATTTCTTCGCACCTCTTCTATATACCTCAGGTATTCTTTCATATATGGGAAATTCCCGGACAATATCTCTACTGCGGCTATTAAGTATTTTCGATGCCGCTCCAATGTTTTTCGGGATACATTGCAGTTATTTTGAATAATTTTTAATGGAAACTGCTTTGTTGTGCGCAAATTCTCTACCAACATCGGATTATCCAGCATGAATATGCATGCAAGCGCACACTGCTTTTTAGTCTTTTCCGCCTTCGGGGAACAATCTGCCAGGTCCATGAAGGAAAAACCGTATTTCTTTAAAACTTCCTTCAGAGATGCAATCTCGTCTTTTATATCATGAGAAGTATTATCCTCCTCATAAACAAGGGATTCGTTTACAGCCTTGTATACCTGCATATCCGTTTCTTCCACATCGGAAGAAAAGACATACGGGCTTACACTAAACTCCGCTGTATATTTTGTCTGAGATCTGAAATAGTCGATGAGTCGTCTTCTCATTACCAGCTCGGCATATGAAAAGAAACTACCTTTATCCATTTCGTATTCCTGGACAGCCTCGGAAAACCCCAAAAGGGCAATCTGAAACTCGTCATCCTCTTTGCTTATGTACCTTTTCGAAACTTTGGATGCCGTTTTCATTATGAAAAACTCGCATTTATGTATAAGTTGTTCCAGTTTTTCTTCGTCATCTTTTGCCAAAGAGGCCAGTTGGTCAAATTCTCTCAACTTGCTTCCTCCAATACTTAAGTTCTTTTACATTATACTTCATTCCGCTCGATCGTCAAACTGTTAAATTTTCACATATAATTTACATAAAGCATCTTTATTTTTTTCCATGGTCTGATATAATCAAAAAAAAATGGGGTCTTAATTATGATAAAGAGAGCAACGCTAGTTTTATTGACCTTGCTTCTTGCCGTTTCTGCCGCTGCTTGTGCAAACAGCAAAAGTACCGGCGATTATTTCGCAGATGAAGAAATAATTGAAAACACTACAGGAAATTCTACCGAGCGTAAAATTATTGTCAAGGCAAGATACGATATAGAAACCGAAGACCTTGACAAAACGGTGGAATCATTCACAAAACAAGTTTCCGAGCTGGGAGGATATATAGAATACTCCAGTATTCGCAAGGATAGTGCAGATTTTACAATACGCATACCTGTCGGAAAGCTTGATACTTTTGTCAATTTTGCAAAGGATTCCGGCAGGGTGACTTACTCAAGTCAACACGGAAAGGACGTAACCATCGAGTACTACGACACCCAGGCCGAACTGAACGCTCTGAGAACTCAGGAGGAGAGGCTTCTTGATCTATTAGAGCAGGCTCAGTCGCTCGATGACATACTGAAACTCGAAGAACAATTAGGCACCATAAGAACCAAGATTGAAAAACTAACCACCAGGTTGAACCAACTAAACAATCTAGTAAACTTTGCTACTATAGAGGTCTCTCTTGAAGAGGTTGACAGCATGGAAACAGGTTTTGGAGCATTGTTGACAAAGACATTCAAATCATCTATCAATGCTGCTTTAAACCTTGTTAAATATGCAATTGTGGTTCTGGTTTGGCTGTTACCTTTCCTTATACCGGTGGTAGTTATAATTGCCATTGTACTAATCATTAAGAAGATAAAAACCAAACCAAAAAATTAGCTGGTTTTTTATTACATCTCCTTGTTACAGCCCGTGCAAATATCTTTTGTTTGCACGGGTTATTGTTTATTAATATGAATATGATATAATTAAGTATTGTAATGTTTCTATAAAGGAGATTGTAATGAAGTTCAACCGTAAAGTAATGGCTTCCATATCCTTATGGCTGACAAGAATAACACCTTTTGTTGCAATTATATTGCTGGCAGTAATTTGGTACACCGATTTCAGACACCTTACAATAGATGACATACTTTCATTTACACCAGACAATCCATTAACGGCATTCTTTGTACTTATGGTGCTTTTTGCGCTGAAATCATTGGTGATATTCTTCCCGGTTACCATACTGTATCTAAGCGTGGGGGCAATATATCCTCCACACCTGGCCCTTATTATCAATTTCATAGGAATCGGAGTATGCGTTTCTATCCCCTATTTCCTTGGAAAACTATCGGGCCAGGAGATTATTGACAAAATAATAACCAAATACCCAAAATCCAAAAGATACATAGCCCCGGACAAGAGCGATTCATGGATGTATTCTTTTTTGGTTCGTACCGTCAATGTTCTTCCGGGAGACATGAGAAGCATGCTTCTTGGCGCAGTTGGCGTCCCTTTTAAAACATACATATCAAGCTCACTGGTAGCAGCAATTCCATATCTTGTATCTGTAACCTTTGTAGGAGCGCATATGGATAATCCTGATTCCCCAGCATTTATAACTGCGCTGGTGTTCACAGGCTTTGTAACAATAGGTTCCGTTGTAGTGTATTTTCTTTTCAAGAAGAGAAAACTTAGGAACAACAAGGATGTAGTGTGAATATTAAACACAACTTGCCATTTTGAATCAAATATTATATACTTCCGATATTAAACATCCGGAGGTAAATCATGAAAAAGCTTAACTATGGACGGACGATTTTAATAGGGCTTGCATTTTTCTCCATATGTGCGTTCTGGCAGGTTTTCGACAACATCATTCCACTCATGCTAAAGGAATCATTCGGCCTGCGCGATGCTGCTACAAATTCAATCATGGCATTGGACAACATACTTGCTCTGTTCCTGTTGCCCTTTTTTGGTTCCCTCTCTGACAGAACCAACACCCGCTATGGCAAAAGAACACCTTACATAATATTGGGAACAGTGTTTGCAGTAATTCTCATGATGTTTCTGCCTGTTGCCAGCAACAAAAACAGCCTCATTATGTTCTTCATTGCTCTAGGTCTTGTATTGTTGGCGATGGGCTCCTACAGGTCCCCTGCTGTTGCCCTGATGCCAGATCTTACACCAAAAAGGCACCGCAGCAAGGCCAACGCAATAATCAACCTAATGGGTGCACTGGGCGGCATATACACTCTTGTGTGCATACGCCTTCTTGTTCCAGATAAGGAAAATCCCAGCTATACATTGGTGTTTCTGGCAGTTGCCATACTGATGGTTGTTTCTGTTACAATTCTGAAACTCACAATTAATGAGAAAAAGCTTTCAAAGCAGATAAAAGCTGTAGATTCGGATTTCGAGGACGAACCAGTAACAGGCGAAAAAGCAGCTCCTCTTCCTAAAGAAGTACGAAAAAGTCTCATACTCATCCTTTCTTCAATATTCCTTTGGTTCTGTGCATATAATGCGGTTATAACAGCATATTCAAGATACGCCAAAGAAGTCTGGGGCATAACCGGTGGAGCTTTTGCAGACTCATTGATGATAGCAACAGGAGCTGCGGTTGTAAGCTACATTCCAATTGGATTTATTGCAACCCGCTTTGGAAGAAAACGCACTATCCTTGCAGGAATATGCATGATGTTTGTCGCTTTCAGCACAGGATTCTTCATAACCAAAGTATCCCCGGTAATATACATTGTGTTTGTGCTGACAGGTATTGGCTGGGCTGCCATCAATGTTAACTCCTATCCGATGGTTGTTGAGATGAGCAAGGGCTCAAACATTGGCAAATACACAGGATATTACTATACCTTCTCAATGGCTGCACAGATTTTCACCCCCATACTTTCAGGCTTTTTCCTGGAGGTAAGTTACAGGACCCTGTTCCCCTATGCAGCTGTCTTCATGGTGCTGGCATTTATTACATTCACCTTCGTAAAACACGGAGATTCAAAACCTGTGAGAAAAAAGGATTTGATAGAAAACTTCGATATCGAAGACTAAATATGTTTACAATTCGTCTCAAATGTGTTATACTCGTTTGAGACAGGGGGCATTAGCGCAGTTGGGAGCGCACCACACTGGCAGTGTGGGGGTCGTGGGTTCGAATCCCATATGCTCCACCATTCATTGCAAAAAGCAACCGGATTGGTTCGCTTTTTGCAATAATATTTGTTCCTTGTAAAATGAATAGAATGTGTCCCACAGATTTATGAGTTGGTGAGGATATGGTTTTTCGTGTTAAAGGACTTTTTTAAAAGAAAACATTGAATGAAGACGGTAAATTTATTTCACTAATAAGGCACAATTTCCTGACAAAAGATACTCAGCTTTATATTCCTTTAACTGACCAAAAGTATACTTCACATTTTGATTTATTTGTTACTGATTCAGGCGAGAAGGATAAAAAACATATTTTTCACCAATACAGTATAAAGCAAGATAGCAAATCAATAACAACCGCAACCGTGAGATTTAGTGTATTTGAAAATATAACTTCTTGTGCGTTTGACTATAATAACAAACATTATGTTATTAAATCTTAAAATAAATTTGCTAATGAATTTAACGTATTTAATAATGATAATATTGTTGCAACAGTTTGTGTTCGTGCATTTTCCAGAGATGTGAAGTCTGACGAAATTACAGATCCTCTTTTGATTTGTATTTTCTATATATTTTCAGCATACATTAATTCTGAACACAATATTTCATACAGTGGATAATAGACATAAGAGAGAAAACTAAGGGATACAATGGACATGAGTAATGACAAACAAAAATATATACATATCTTCCGTAAGGAGTAAATATTATGAAACGTACGCTTGTATTAAGCGCTGTCTGCATAGTCTTTATACTACTTTTGTTTGCCTGCAGCCAAGACGATTACATGCAAGAAACTCCATTGAATACATTAGGAACCGGTATTGTAGAAACACCCAATGGCGAGGAAATAAAAGTTGTAAAAGAGTTGAAATCCCTTGCAGATTTTAACAAAGATGGCGATAACGAAACAGTAAGAATAGTGGATTTTAACGGACAACACTTTGAACTTCAAGTATGTGGCCCTGATGGAAACATCCTGTGGAAGACAAAAGCAACAAAGGAACATGTGGGCTGGTTTTCAGTCTTCTACTGCCAGATGGAGGGTAACGACTATCTCCTGGAATACACACCATATACGGCGGACGGAAACTTCGTATACGAATTCAGTTTGTTCACTATTGGTGAAGATGGCCAGGAGCAGATAGTTGAGACCGAATCCGTTGAATTTGATACGAAATTTGGTACATCAGAACACAAATCATTCAGCCCCGAGGATATTGCAAAATTTATGGGGAAAATAAATACATATCTGGCCAATAGCATAGTGCTGTTAAATACAAATGACAAACTTAACACCGAAAGCAATAATGAGATAAACGACAGATTATGGTGGCTGGATGAAACAGATGGATTTCAATACGATCCATCCGATGACTTGAACAAAATACTTAAGGACTACAAGGAATATTGCCAAAACTCGAATCGATAATTAAGAGGCTGTAGCAACAGCCTCTATTTTTATTCAAGCCTGTCAAGGAATGAACATTCCTTGTTTTTCGTTTTGTATCTTACCAGAGTGTCTAATTGTACATTGTGAATTGCATTAAATATATTTCTTTCAACCAATGGATTTGTCTTCTTAAGCTCTTTTATTAATGCTTTTGTTTCAGCTCTTTTGGAAACCCCTCTTTCCTCTTCAACTTTCTTGGTAATCTTGCAGGCACATCTAAGAAAATCAAGTTTGTTGTAATCTCTCCATTCAAGTACTGCCTCCTCATTTATTTTATACATCGGTCTAATAAGTTCCATGCCTTCAAAGTTGGTACTTTTCAATCTTGGCAGCATGGCTTGAATTTGGGCACCATAAAGCATTCCCATCATTGTGGTTTCAATAACATCGGACATGTGATGTCCCAAAGCAATTTTGTTGCAACCCAGTTCCTTTGCCTTGGCATATAGATTACCTCTTCTCATCCTTGCACAAAGGTAGCAGGGTGATTTATCCACATACTCCACCACTTCAAATATGTTGGACTCAAATATGGTAATGGGTATGTTTAAAAGCTGGGCATTCTTTACAATATTCTCCCTGTTTTCTTTAGTGTACCCCGGGTCCATAACAAGATAAACCACATCAAATGGAAAATCGCTGATACGATTAAGCATCTGCATCAGCTTTGCAAGCAGCATGGAGTCCTTGCCTCCTGATATGCAGACTGCAACCTTGTCATTTTCCTTCAAAAGCTTGTACTCCTTGACTCCTTTGACAAAAGGAGACCAGATGCTTCTTCTAAACTCTTTCAATATGCTTCTTTCAATAAGTTTGTATTTTTCCATAGTCTTATGCACCTTTAATCAAATCCTTGATAACTTCCCCTGCAATTATCAAACCAACAACACTTGGAACAAAAGCGGTACTACCCGGTGTGCGTTTGTCGCCATCATTGCTGATTCGTTTGGGTGTTTCAGTTGAATACACAACCTTGAGCCTGTCAACACCCAGCTTGCGCAGCTTGTATCGCATGACCCTGGCTATGGGATCTATTGTTGTATTGAAAATATCGTCCACCTTGAATAGAGTTGGATCTATCTTGTTGCCTGCACCCATGGAGGATATTATTGGTGTGTTTGACTTGTATGCATTGTATGCAAGATCTATCTTTGCAGTAATGGTGTCAACTGCATCAACAATATAGTCGTATTCGTTAAAATCAAACATTTGGGCAGTGTCAGGCAAATAAAAGAGTTTGTATTTGTTGACTTTTGCCTTTGGATTTATGTCATGTATTCTTTCTTCCAAAACATCTACCTTGTCTCTTCCCAGAGTACTGTGGGTTGCAATTATCTGCCTGTTTAAATTGGACAAAACAATCTTGTCATTGTCTATGATATCAAGTGTGCCAATGCCGCTTCTTGCAAGAGCTTCCACGGTAAATCCTCCAACGCCTCCAACACCAAATACCGCCACTCTTTTCTTTTGCAGCTGCTCTATTGCTTCTTTTCCAAATATTAGTTCCAGTCTTTCAAATTGATTTTCCAATCGGATATTCACACATCCTTCTTTTTTGGTATAATGTTGTGGTAGACATTATAATGGAAATTGTTTATTTAATCAATAAACAGCTTTTTACCACATTAGGAGGTGGCCTCATGTTAAAGAAGAAATTGGTTACACTTTTATGCCTGTCGTTAATGCTGCCCGTTACTTCCTGCACATCGGATAACGGAGAGCAAAAAGAAGAATTAGAGGGAAAGACTGTATTGTATCAGGTGATTCGAGAAAACCTTAGTCTTATGATGTGTTATGTTATAAAGACTAACAACAACAAACTTATAGTAATTGACGGAGGAATAGACGGTCATGGCCTTTATAAGCCGCCATATTTGTTGGAAGAGTTAAGAAAAATTAGTGGCGAGGAGCATCCTGTTGTAGATGCCTGGTTCATAACTCACGCTCACCACGATCATTTTTTTGAGTTTGTAAAAATGGTTGAGGAAAAAAGCAAATATTTCACTGTAAATAATGTGTATTTCAATTTCCCATCTCAGGAATTTCTGGATAAATACGCGCCTAGCGGAAAAGCCTTTTTGGACAGATTCAAAAAAGCATACAACAAACTTTATGGGGAAAATGCTTATGATAACTACGAAGGCGTTCAAGTAGGCGAAATTATAGAAGTAGACAATGTTTCTTTTGAAATTCTTCAAATCCCCGATGAAAGTATTACCTCAAATGCCATAAACAACTCATCCATAATATTCAGAATGACTGTTGAAAATCAAACAGTCCTGTTTACCGGTGATGCCGGAGTGGAAGCCGGCAACAGACTTGTAATAACTTATGGGGATTCCATACAAAGCGATATTGTCCAAATGGCCCATCACGGCCAGGCAGGGCTTGAGAAAAGACATTATGAAAAGATTAATCCAAAAGTATGTCTGTGGCCAATACCCATTTGGGTATGGGAGAACAAGAACCAGAGATATGCAACGGACTATACAAAAAAATGGATGTTTGAAGAGTTGGAGGTAAAACACCATTACATATCAGGTCTTTACGGTACAGAGTATATTGTTTTTCCATTTGATTTCGACAAAAAGCCCAAAAATGACGTTGATTTCAGACCGTATAGTGATGTTGACAAATAATGGGATGGCGCGTTTACAACAGCTTCAACAGGGACAAAAAAGACCACATAAGAGTTTTTATACTCCTGTGTGGTCTTTTTAACATTCTGCTAATTTAGTCCCAATAGTTGCTTGTCCTGGCTATCGGATCCAGTTGTTTCATCCCCTTTAGGTTTTCATATAATAAGTTGCAAAAACGGGACTCGGTATAAATTTAAATTTAATTTCTTCTTTCTAGGCGATATTGTAGCGGTGATTTTCCATACCTTTTTCTAGAGCATCGAATAAAATAATTATCACCTGAAAAACCATATTTTTCTGCCAGTACATTAACAGGTATATCTGTGAAAACAAGCTCAGGCAACACCTGTGTAAGCCTCTCTTCAAGTACATAGGACATTGGTGATGTTCCTGTCAGATCATATATTATTTTTGCAAGCGTTGTCCTGCTCATATGAAACTGCTCACATAATTTCGTTAAAGTAAGATTGTCCCTTATATGATCCTTAATATACCTGATTATTTCATTACCTTCCGGTGCCCTTCTGTTACTGAATGCACATTCTGCCACATTGAGGATCGAACTCATATCCTTGCTTACTTTGCAGACCCATAAATATTCTTTATGATCCATAAACCTTTCAATACGCTTGAAATACAGGATAATTGTATCGTATTCATCATTATTCAGGGATATTATCCCCTTATACTTTTCATTCCTCTGACTAAAAAGATATAAATCGCAAGCATTAATATTGTTTTCCTTGTTTATATTAAGGTTCAGTACAAAGGGTGAAAAGGAAAGATTCATAACAGTATACCTGCCTGATATTTCCTGAATTACATCACTTTTATTCATGCATAAAATATATTTGCCATCCAGATAACACTGTATACCGTTTAAAATTATATTTAGAGAGTCGGTATCCAGTAATATGAAGGAGTAGTATGTTTCATATGTCTGAAGTTTAGAATTGATCTGAATGAGTTTATCACTTTCAAACCAGTATTCCTTCATTTTTATCAAAAAGTCTTCATCTAACTTTTGACCACAGGTTTCAGGTAATATGGCATCAATCCCGCAGAAAGGACATTTATCCTGATAGCAAAGGCTTTTTAAGTAATTATCAGGATGATTATGAGTAAGATAGTCATCTGAAGTTTCTACTTTAATATATGCAGAAATATGATGTATTCCCTCCTT
>DUPL01000122.1 GCA_012838385.1 Clostridiaceae bacterium | reverse complement strand
TTGTTCGTAGGAACAATTGGTGGTAAAAGTCTAACGGAAACCAATTAGTGGCACTATACTTTCGGGTTAGTGCAGAAGTTGGAAAGTACGTTAGAACCTGCTGGCTTTAGCCACGCAGAGTTTCAGGTAGGAAGGGTAGAGAGTAACCCATTCAGCATAATACTTCTTGTCTGGATTTGTTTCCGTTGGAGGAGGGTTGTTCCTTAGTTCAAGGTATGTCTCAATTATCTTGCTTGCTTCCTGCTGTGTCAAAATTCCTCTGTTTAGTGCATAAGCATTGCTTAGGCTGAGCCTGTCTTTATCTCCTTCAAAGTCTACTTTCCACAAAGCATCGGTTACCTCTTCCACTGTCGGCCGTATATGTACCATATGGGAAAAGAAGTTTCCGTTCCATGCAATGTCCATGAGCTTTTTGCGTATGTCTTTTGCGGTGTTTTCCCACTTTTCTGCATTTGATTCATCGCCTGCTGCACGGTACATTTCCGAAATCATGATGCATGCCTGATAGAATCCGGTATTGTCTCCGTGGAATATTGCCATTGGTGAGTCTTCTTCTATCATTCTGTTGCGGTCCAGCCCCTTTTGGCCGTAAATCCAGTCCCATGTATCAATGGATACTCCTCGTTTGATAAGGCCTGTGCCTGGGTCAAATCGCTTGTCGCTTACAAGATAGTAATTAAGTGCTTTTTCAAGGCTTGGCAAAACTTCTTTCAGCCATTCAAGATCATCGGTTGCTTTCCATGCCTGGTAAATGGCTTCGGCCATCAAGTATTCAATATCCGCTTCAATCTCAAGCCTTATCAACGTGGTTGATGCATTTATTGGTTTGAGGCAGTCACCTTTTACAAAAGTGGTGTGTATATCCTGACTGTTTACAATAATCTCGTAGTAGAAGCCTTCCTCGGTCTGGTTCATGATGAAGAAGTCAAGTCCAGATTGTACATCATTGTCAAAATACTTGGCAGCTTTCATCATATGAATGTGGTCTCTTAACCATATGTTGTTTACTTTGAAATTCATTTTCTGCAAATTATGTCTGGACTGGCCTTGTGTTATTGTCGTTTTATAGTGTTCAAACAATTTGTTGAAGTAATCATTTTCTGTCTCGACAGTTGTGTCAGCCAGCATTTTTATAGTATAGCTGGCGGATGCTCCATTTGTCTTTGTAATAGTGATAGTATGTGTTCCTGCCTTGCCTCTTGGCAAAAATTTCAATGTGTAAACTCCATTCTCTGACAGAACTTCTTCGTTTACGTACTCTACGCCTACTGCGTCGGTAACGGTGACTGTAAGTTTGTCGGAATAGTTTGGGATCGTTATTGAGATTGTTTCTTCTTTAAGCGGTTTCAGATTTTTACTCGATATGTTAATGGTAGCCTCTTCACCATCAATATCTAAAACTGCAGCATTAATACCTGAAAAAAGTAGGGTCAGGTACATTAATGCAAGAGCCATGCATGCCAATGCTTTAGTTTTCATTGTTTCACCTTCCTTCCTGTAATGTATGTCAATTATATTATATTTTTGTGAAAAATACTATTGTGTTCTTTTGAGAAGATTTGTTAGACAAATCTAAAAATATTGTGAATTATGCCCTTTTTCATATTGACATCTTATACGCTCTGTGCTAATAATATACATGTTAGAAGAACCTAACTTTTTTAATGTGCTAATGTGAAGGGAAGATGACGAATGAGAAACAGGTTTAGGCGCAGACATGGACATGGACAGAAGCCGGATTTGCAGAATCAAAGTATTTACCATGCCCCGGATAATTACCAATATACCATTACGAAGGCACCCGGGCTTGCTATTCTAAAAAGCTTGGGTATAGTTGAGAATGCATCGGTTTACAAAGTTATGACTCACAGACTTGGAGGCCCGGTACTTATCAAGGTGGACTCCAGCGATATTGCCCTTGGCAAGGACATAGCAGAGAGAATAATGGTAAGGAGGTAGTTTACTTGGCAAGTTGTCATGATATTAATGAGGATGTAAATGTGTATAACAAGCCCAATAAAATTCTTTTAATGGGCAACCCTAATGTAGGAAAGAGCGTATTCTTTTCACATCTCACTGGAATCAATGTAGTAAGTTCAAACTATGCCGGCACAACGGTTACATATACTGAAGGAACAATCAAACTTGATGATGAAACTTATACCCTGATAGACGTACCAGGAACATATTCATTGGAAGCAACAAGCGAAGCGGAAGCTGTAGCTGTAGGTTTTATGTGCAGCAATCCTGTTGCTGTCATTTGTGTTCTTGATGCTACGAACCTTGAGAGGAATATTAAACTGGGTCTTGAGATTAAAAAATACAATGTACCCATAGTATATGCGCTAAACCTTTTGGATGTGGCAAAACGCCATGGTACTGAAGTTAATGTGAATCTTTTGTCCCAGGAGCTTGGGGCTCCCGTAGTCCCTACGGTTGCTGTTAAGGGTGAAGGTATTGACAAACTTATAGATGAGTTGAAGAAGGTTATAAAGGATCCCGAAAAGGCTTTTGATTGCGGAGGTTGTGAAGTTTGTCCAAATTGCATAGGTGAAAGTCTGAATGAATGGGACAGGGCAAAGGAAATAACTTCGAAAGTTAGGACGAAAACAAACGGCAAACCAAGCTTTCTTGACAGACTGGGAGACAACATGATAAAGCCCTGGCCGGGTATACCCATTGCGCTGATTGTAATTGTTGCGTCTTTGGGAGCCATTGTTGGTGGAGGAAAAGCTCTTAGGGCAGTAGCTTTGCTTCCTTTGGTAAACAATGTGCTTGTTCCCTTGTTTCACAAACTCTTCTCGGCTTTTGTGCCTGAAGGAATACTTCTAAATGTGCTGGTTGGAGACTTTGGAATATTCAAGATTGCCTTTGAGTGGATTATTGCCCTGATTCTTCCTTATGTCTTTTTGTTTTATGTGGTGTTTTCTTTTCTTGAGGATTCGGGTGTATTGCCAAGACTCAGTGTTCTCTTTGACAATATTATGAGGAAGATGGGCATACAGGGTGGCAGCATGATTACAATCCTTCTTGGATATGGGTGTGCGGTGCCTGCAATTATCGGTTCAAGAACCGCCACAACGAAGAAGGAACGCCTTATAATTTCCACTGTTGTGTGTTTTGCAGTACCATGCATCTCCCAAACCGGAGCGCTAATCAGTCTGTTTGCGAACTTTTCGCCCATACTGCTTATACTCATGCTCCTTTTGTCGTTTTTTATTATGTTTGTAGTATCCTTTATTTTAAGCCGCACGCTTAAAGGAAAAGTAGATCCGATGGTAATTGAGATACCGAACCTGCTTATGCCAAACGGCAAGGCTTTTGGAAAGAAACTCATGATAAGAATGAAAGGCTTCCTTGTAGATGCGGAAGTCCCCATGCTCATATCCATAGTTATTGCAGCGCTGCTTAAGGAAACAGGACTTCTTGATTTTATAGCGGTATATCTAGAGCCAATTGTAAGTGGATGGCTTGGTCTTCCAAAGGATGCTGTTATTGCACTGATCCTTGGTATAGTCCGCAGGGAAATGGCTGTTGCACCACTGCTGGCTATTGAAGGTTTGACAGCACTTCAAGCCTTTGTAGGCGGAACGGTTGCGCTATTGTACCTGCCCTGCTTGTCGGTGTTTGGAATCCTGACAAAAGAGTTTGGTCCAAAGGTGGCTATAACCATAGGGCTGTCTACAGTTGTAAGTGCATTTACAGTCGCCGGACTTATCAATCAAGTAGCACAACTGATTATATAAATGAGGGATTGTTATGGCAGGCTTGATACAAAGAACCACAAAGAAACTTGAATGCCTGGCTGCAAGAAACAAAGTTGTATACAATGTCCTTGCCTTGTATTACAAAAGGATTGTGAACAAGGAGATAAGGCTTGCTGATATAAATGAGAATGACAGGATTTTGTGTGTTGGAGGAGGACCTTGTCCTTTTAGCGGAATATTGTTGCATGAGCATACAAAAGCTCATGTAACAATCATAGATAATGACGAGTGCTGTGTAGAAGTTTCGAAACAGCTTGTCAGGAAACTGGGATATGAGGATTCCATTAAGATTTATCATGGCGATGGTAGCGACATCTGTCCTGAAGACTACACTGTTATTCACATGGCGGTGCAGGTAAGTCCTCTTGACAAGGTGTTCAGCTGCATGAAACAAAAATGCAAACTTGGCTCAAAGATACTGGTACGCATACCTAAAAAACATTTGTCCCATACTTACAATGTGCATGACCTGACGGTGTTCAATGCCTTTAACAGCAGGGCAAATCATCTTTTTAGAAATATTGACAGTACGGCGCTTTTCATCATCTATTAAGGAGAGTATTTGGATGAGGGTAGTAAGAAGAACAGGGTATGTCGTACTCCTTTTTTTATTTGTCATATTGATTCTGACATTTGATTTAAAAAGTTTTGTAGATAGTATTAGGAAAGTACCTGTTTTAGGAATTATTGGTCTTCTTTTAATTCAGGTTGTTAGTCAGATTCTTGTTAATTACCAGTGGTGCAGGATTGGAAAGGTGATGAATAAGGAAAACGACTTCTTTAAGATGCTTTATATTAATGCAAGAGGCATGATAATGGAGAGTATTACTCCTGGAGTAAAGCTTGGAGGAGAAGTTACAAGGGCTTATCTTTTGAAGAGCGAGATGAACTATTCTTATCAGGAAGCCGCAACACTGGTTACAATTCAGAAAATGGTCAGTTTTTTCAGTTTCTTTGTGATAAACCTTTTTGCATTTGCCCATTTGTCAGGCAAAGTGGCAATATTTCAAGGTTTTGTCAGAGTTGTCGTGTTTCTCTTCTTGTTAACATTCCTTGGACTTCTTGTAATTATGTTTGTTGGAACCAATATACTGGAAAACAAGGTTAAGAAAAGAAAACCAAAGAGAAAAGCAAGCATTGCACTGCATAAATATATGATGGTTCTTTTGAGGAATATCAAGGTTTTAAAAAGCATAAAGGGGGAGATGTATAAACAGTTTCTTCTTTCCTTTGCAATATGGATTATTTACCCTTTGAAAATGATATTGCTTGTAAATTTATTTACAGCGGAATATAATTGGGTATTCCTAACCGAGATTACTTTCATTTCCTACATGGTAGGAATGATACCGCTGATGCCGGGAGGATTGGGTGGGTTTGAAACTGCAATGACAAGCCTGCTTGTATTAATGCAAATTGAGAAAAACGAAGCTTTGGCAATTACGCTTATTTTCAGGTTTATCACCTTCTGGTTCGTTATATTGCTGAGTCTTCTGTATATTGGAGGATGGAAAATTGGAGAAAGAAAAAAGAATGTTCCAAAAAACCAAACATGTTCCTAACATGCTTACATTTTCGAATATGGCAGTGGGTGTACTTGTCATACTTACTATGATGCGCAGTAATTCTGTTACAGGCACAAGACTTGCCTGTCTTTTGATTTATTTGGCAGTAATTTTTGATTCCTTGGATGGTTTTCTTGCCAGACATTTGAATGCCACATCGGAATTGGGAAGGCAGCTTGATAGTTTTGCTGACTTTGTAACTTTTGGTGTTGCGCCAATTTCAATATTCATGTCGCGTATAGAGGAACCTTCCTGGTATGTCCTTTTTGTACTTGTCATGTATCCTCTGGCAGGTGCTTTTCGTCTTGCAAGATACAACCTTCAGGATGATTACAGGTTCTTCAAAGGGCTCCCGATTACAGCTGCAGGTTTCATAACTGCAAGCACGCTTTTCATACATAGTTTTGTTTCACAGGAATTTTCAAATATGTTTGTCCTTGTATTTGTATTGCAGACAATTTTGTTGTCTTTTTTGATGGTTGGCAGTTTTCGTGTGAAAAGAATACTGCATTGATAAGAAAACTGTGATAAAATATGTATGCAGGGTGTATGTCTTGATATGGATGATGTAGTAAAGAAACCGGATGGTGTTGCATC
>DUPL01000007.1 GCA_012838385.1 Clostridiaceae bacterium | reverse complement strand
CTTGCTCTTGGCGAGATTGACTGAGTTTCTCAATGAGAGACTCTTTTTTTGTATGAAGTTTTTCAAGGTCTTCGTATATTTGTGTTTGGCAATTAGAAAATACACGTTTTGGCAATCAAAAGTACAACTGCCAGTACCAACCCTAAATCATTTCATTAATGAGTTTGTCATACGATAGCTTTTACCTGTAAATATCAAGATGTGCGAATGATGAACAAGTCTGTCGACTATTGCCGCAGTCAACTTCTCATCAAACAGGAAGCCTTTCCACTTACCAAATTCAATATTGGTTGTGATGATGACGCTTTTGGTCTCATAGCATGATGAGATGATATCGAACAATAATCTTGCGCCCTCCTGATGAAGAGGAAGGTATCCCCACTCATCAAGGATCAATAAGTCAGCTTGCTTGATTTTCTTGTGTACTTTGTTAACTTCCTTCACATCTCCAGTTTCGAGTTGATTGATTAGGTTATGAACACGATAAAACACTGCCTTCTTGCCCTGATTGATTGCTTGAACACCGAGAGCTACAGATAGATGTGTCTTTCCTGTCCCGACTGCTCCATATAGTATCAAATTCTCCTTTTTCTCAAGAAATTCTAAGGACTCAAGATTGTGGAGCAGCAGTGATTCTGGAAATCTGATTTGCGAAAAATCATACCCCTCAAGGGATTTGAGTACTTGAAATCCGGCGTTGTTTAGATTTCTGATCCGTCTCTTTTCCTCACGGTCTTCACAGAGTTTCTTTAGCAACTCAAGAAGGAATTCCTCATGACTTTGGGCATTGATTGCCGGATAGATATCCATGAGATTTGTTGACAACTTTAGCTTCCTTTGGTATCTGCTGATCTCTTCCCTCATTGATAAGCCCCTCCCATAAACATGTCGTATTGTGATGTGTCAACGTCATATGTGGGCAAATCAGAGGGAAAATGGATTGAACTGTCATAGAGTATGTTGTTTTCCTTAAGCCTCCTGTATGTAACAGCTATGGCTTCCGGTGATTTGGAATTATGCTTTAATGTTTCCCTTAGAACTTTATCAGCATAATCCATATCGTCTTCAATGAGTATCATTTTTAAGATATTAAAAGCCTGTCTAAAGGGATCCTTCTCTAAGGACTTAAGGTAAGTCTGCCAGGACTCCGGCAATAACGTGTAGATCCCTGAGTATTTCAATGCTTTTGGTCTCACTTTGATGATGTCGATAAAGTCGATATAGTTGATTGACTCAGCGCCCTTTTTGAATAACCTTTGATGCGTTGTAATAGTTTTTGATAGGTCTCTTGATAGTATCTCTATCTCATTAGCCATTACCTTCAGGGTCACTGCTTGCCCAACGTACTTAGGACTAACTGAGTAACGGCATGATGAATATTCAATAAGTCCATACTTGTTTACCTTTCGTGTCTCATACCTCGCTGTATCAAATGGAACTTTGTTGACTGGTTTCATCAATGACTTTTCTGCTTCTAAGAGCTTCTCTATTGGTTCTTTAAGGCGATAATGGACTTCCTTGTTCATCTCAAGACACTTCTCCAGAAGCTGCACATTAAATGAATCAAGATCAGTAATCGTCGGCTCCGGGACAAATAGATTACGTCTGATCGTTCCTACCTTGTTTTCAACATTGCCCTTTTCATTACCACTGTCCGGATTGCAAAACTTAATGCAAAATCCGTAGTGGGTGGAGAAACGATTTACGAAGTCGGACACTTTAATGATTCCTTTTTCATCTCTGGTTCTAAGGGCTGCTGATGACATCTGGTCAAACCATATGCTGTTTGGAACATAACCAATGAAATTAAATAATGTAACTAGCCCTTCAAGGAGCGCTTCTCTTGTTTCACTTCTCGTTACCACTGCAAAACCTGCATTTGACTTCGGAAATGAAAGTATGAGCTCGTGAAATCTCTTAATGGAGCCATTTTCAAAGGCCTCAAAGCTTCCAAAATCGACCTGAGCTTCGCCTCCGGGGTGTTCAAGGAGGAGGTAGGCATTATCTGAGCCAAATACCTTTGCCCTTTCTTGCTTAACAATGTTTCTTACTGTTCTCTCGGAGACCCTGAGAATATCAGCATGCTCTTCTTTTAACCTGTCATAGATTCTTTTTGCTGTATGTCTTTGCTTATGATGTCTTGACTTGTCCTCTGTTAACCACCTATTGACAATAGGTCTTAGTACGTCAGACTTATTTGGCCGTCTGGCCCTGTGGTGTCTTTGATTGAAATCATCCAGTTCAATATACTTCTTTATGGTGCGATAATTCTTTCCAGTCATTTTGCTAATTTCCGAGTAAGTTTTCCCTTCCAAAAAGAACAGTTCTCGGATATAATTGACTTGAGTAATTGTCAGCACTTCCTTTCCTCCCCTATAAGCTTTCTCACTTAATAGGGTACATTGTTAGGATTGTACTGGCAATTACTTTTTGTACTTTTGATTGCCGTTTATTGTATTTTTAGATTACCACAAACATTTACTGAAGTCCCAGCGGCTTTAGCTGCATCCATAAATATATTTTAACTCATTATTCATATGCCAGCAACAAGCTGTCCACGGTTGTTTCGCAGTATAAATGAATAGCAAAATGTCAAATCTTTTAAGTTACATTCTTTGCTGCAAAATTCAGTGTTATACCGTATTTTACGGAAAGCACCCCTATGGATACCTGTTAATCCTCCAAACGTTTGACCCTGACACCACTAATCCTCTGGAACTCGCTTGCCAGCCGGTTATACATTCCCCTTGGAACCATGTGGCCGAAATCCAGTTCTCCCCTTACCGCCGCTTCTGCACACTTTACAAGCAACCTGAACATTTCGGGGGTAGGCTGTACTGTTTCAACCTTTTCATTATGGTCTCCAAAGAATAATGTCATCTGTTTCAACAGCTCATAAAACTCGGGATTTTCTCTCATAAACTCAGTTTTTGGCCTCTCGTAATCATGGTACAGCCTGTTCTGTCCTGGCACAACACGGCACATATTACGGCAAAAAGTGCAAGATTACTGCATATCAGCTCTTAAAGAATGGGCTGGTCCATTTCATCGCCACCGACGCGCACTCGCTGACAGGACGAAAGCCTTTGCTGATGCATCTTTACCAGTCAGTAAAAAAAGAACTGGGCCTGGAATATACCAATAAGATTTTTATTTAGAACGGGTTGTCGGTAATAAAGGACGAAGAAATATCGGAAGAAGCATTCGAAATAAAAAAACACCGCCCGAAACGCCCGCTGGCGTTGCCGCTGATGGGTTGGCTTAAATCAAAACTCTAATTTCGTATGTACACGTTCTTTCTTTTAAGATACTTGTAAAAATGGCGGTTTGCGTTCCTTCCGCAGTAAAGCCATACAGGTATGATGCCAATCCCGGCGGTCATCAGGCTTATAAAAAGCATCAGTAGGCCGGTAACGGTCATACCCCGGCTAATGTACCAAAAGGGACCTGCCAGTAAAGCATACCTGTTAAAGCCTTCTTTTTGAACAGGGATTTTCCTCATACCATTTCTCCTTAAACTCAAAAAGTTCAATCTTTTCTATATATATATATATCTATACCCTTTCATTATTATTCCAAAACTTATATGTCAGCCAGCTGCTTTAAACATACATATGAGAAATTTGTATATGTGCATTATCTAGGACTGAATACCAGTAAAAACATATTACCATGTTTTTTATGAAAAATCAATACGGCTTAGAGAGTGGATAACCTTGAAAGCCTTGCCACAAGCGGCAAAGGAGCAATCGCACGGAAGCAAGGCATTGGGAAATAAGCTAAAACGACAATATAAATAAACTGAAACGACAATATAGATAAAATGAAACTGAAAACCTCTTATTTTCGACAAAAAATGAGGCGGTTTTCAGTAATAAGCTGAAAAGGTTAAAATTGTTATACAAACTGGATAGGATCTTGCTTTTTTTGTGTT
>DUPL01000121.1 GCA_012838385.1 Clostridiaceae bacterium | reverse complement strand
GCCGACGAAGAGGATATTTTTGAGGAAGTTCTCGTAGACGATTCGGGCATGCCTGATGTCGATGATTTTGATGAATAAAGAAAATAACTTGACAACATAATCATATTGGTGTAGTATTAGTTGGCTGTGCAGGTGGCTTTTTTGACACCTGCAAAGCTTAATTAATAAAGGATATAAAACTGGGAGGTGAAAGCCAAGATGCCAACATTTAATCAGCTGGTTAGGAAAGGTAGAAAAACATTTCAGCAAAAGTCACATGCGCCTGCATTGCAGAAGGGCTACAACATTCTTAACAAGCGCAGTACGGACGTAAGCAGTCCTCAGAAGAGGGGTGTTTGCACTGTTGTTAGGACAACTTCTCCAAAGAAGCCCAACTCCGCTCTGCGTAAGATTGCGAGGGTGCGTCTTACAAATGGAATGGAAGTTACAGCATACATTCCAGGAATTGGACACAACCTGCAGGAACATAGCGTTGTTCTGATAAGAGGCGGAAGAGTAAAAGATTTGCCAGGTGTAAGATATCACATTATTAGAGGTACATTGGATACCGCAGGTGTTGCAAACCGTAAACAGGGAAGATCAAAATACGGCGCCAAAGCACCTAAGAAATAACAGAAGAAATGAAACGGGACATCTCAGAAGGTGTTAGGTGTCTTTTATATATATATAATTGAATAGATACCAGCACTGACATCATTCATTGATGAGTACCGATGAATTTTTATCTCATTAAAAGGAGGGAAGGAAAGTGCCTAGAAAAGGATACATTGCTAAAAGGGAAGTTTTACCCGACGCAAGATACAATGAAAAACTCGTTACAAAACTTATCAACAACATCATGCTTGACGGAAAAAAAGGTACGGCAGAGAAGATTTGCTATAAAGCTTTTGACATAGTTCAGGAGAAGACTGGAAGAGACGCTCTTGAAGTATTTAAAGAGGCTTTAAATAATATTATGCCACAATTGGAAGTAAAGGCCAGAAGAGTTGGTGGTGCGACTTATCAGGTTCCAGTAGAAGTAAGGCCTGAAAGAAGGCAGACTCTTGGTCTCAGATGGCTTGTTGTTTATGCAAGAAATCGTGGTGAAAGAACCATGGCTGAAAGACTTGCGAATGAAATACTTGATGCATTGAATCAAACAGGTGGTGCATTCAAGCGTAAGGAAGAAATGCACAGAATGGCAGAGGCGAACCGTGCATTTGCTCACTATCGCTGGTAATTTTGTGCTAATAAATTTATTGAATCAAGGTTATCATACAATTAGTATTTTTGAAATTGGAATTTTAAGAAGGAGGCTCCAATGCCAAGAAGTTATTCACTTGAGAATACAAGAAATATAGGCATCATGGCACACATTGATGCAGGAAAAACAACCACAACCGAACGAATACTCTACTACACGGGAAAGACACACAAAATGGGTGAGACCCACGAAGGTGACGCAACCATGGACTTCATGGTTCAGGAGCAGGAAAGAGGTATCACCATATCTTCCGCTGCTACTACAGCCATTTGGAAGAATTACAGAGTAAACATAATTGACACACCTGGTCACGTGGACTTCACCGTGGAAGTAGAAAGATCCTTGAGAGTATTGGACGGTAGTGTTACCTTATTCTGTGCAAAAGGAGGTGTAGAACCTCAGTCCGAAACTGTCTGGAGACAGGCTGACAAGTACAAGGTACCAAGAATTGCCTATGTAAACAAGATGGACATAACCGGTGCAAACTTTTTCAGGGTTTTGGACATGATTAGGACTAGACTTGGTGCGAATCCTGTTGCGATCCAGTTGCCAATTGGCAGCGAAGATACCTTTATAGGTATAATCGACCTCGTTAAAATGGACGCTCTTCAATACAAGGGCGACAAGGGTGAAATCGTTGAAGAAATCGATATCCCAGCGGACATGATGGACCTGGCTGTTGAATACAGGGACAAAATGATTGAAGCACTTGCGGATTTCGATGAAAATATAATGATGAAGTACCTGGAGGGCGAGGAAATTACCGAAGAGGAAATCAAGGCTGCTATAAGAAATGCGACACTGGCTGTACAGATTATTCCTGTAATGTGTGGCTCCTCCTACAGAAACAAGGGTGTTCAGCAACTGCTCGATGCCGTCATTGACTACCTGCCATCACCGTTGGATATCCCTGCTATCAAGGGAGTCAATATGGATGGCGAGGAAGATGAAAGACATCCTAGCGATGACGAACCCTTCTCAGCCCTTGCGTTCAAGATCGTGACTGACCCATACGTAGGAAAGCTCTGCTTCTTCAGAGTTTATTCAGGTGTTCTTGAATCCGGTTCCTATGTCATGAACATGACCAAGGGAAGCAAGGAGCGTATCGGAAGAATTCTTCTGATGCATGCGAATCACAGGGAAGAGGTTGACAAGGTCTATGCCGGTGATATAGCCGCTGCAGTTGGTCTGAAGGATACATCCACAGGCGACACGTTGTGCTCAGACAAAGCGCCGATTATCCTTGAGAAGATGGAGTTCCCTGAGCCGGTTATCTCTGTTGCTGTTGAGCCTAAGACAAAGGCTGGACAAGACAAGATGGGAGTTGCGCTGCAGAAGCTCGCTGAAGAGGACCCAACATTCAAGGTTCATACTAATGTGGAAACCGGTCAGACAATCATTTCGGGTATGGGTGAACTGCACCTTGAGATTATTGTTGACAGACTGCTTCGGGAGTTTAAGGTTGAAGCAAACGTAGGAAATCCCCAGGTTGCATACAAAGAGGGTATTAGAAAAGCTGTCAAGGTTGAAGGCAAGTTTGTCCGTCAATCCGGCGGTAGAGGCCAGTACGGTCACTGCGTTATCGAGGTTGAACCCAAGGAAAGAGGAACTGGTTACGAGTTTGTTAACAAGATTGTTGGCGGTGTAATTCCAAAAGAATATATCCCGGCAGTGGATGCAGGAATCAAGGAAGCTTTGCAAAGTGGTATACTGGGTGGGTATCCGGTAGTCGACATAAAGGTTGCACTGGTTGACGGTTCATACCATGAGGTTGACTCATCGGAGATGGCCTTCAAGATTGCAGGTTCCATGGCAATCAAGGAAGCTTTGAAAAATGCGGAACCAGTTTTGCTTGAACCTATTATGAAGGTTAGCATCAACACACCTGAGGATTACCTTGGTGATGTCATAAGCTCAGTGTCAGCCCGCAGAGGCCGCATTGAGGGCATGGAAGACAACGCTGGCTCCAAGGATATACAGGCAGTAGCTCCTCTTGCGGAACTGTTTGGCTATACCACATCACTGCGTTCAATGACACAAGGCCGTGGCTCATTTACAATGCAGCCAAGCCACTACGAGGAAGTGTCAAAGAACATACAGGAAGATTTGCTTTCAAGAAAGTCAAAGTAATATAATTTATGTATAAAATTGAAGGAAATAGGGAAATATAAAATAGTAACAAAAAAAACTTGCCTATTTTCTAAATATTATGTAAAATAATAAAAACTTTAATAATTATGAGAATTTTAAGGAGGAAATAAAAATGGCAAAAGCTAAGTTTGAAAGAACAAAGCCACATGTAAACATTGGTACAATTGGACACGTTGACCATGGTAAAACAACATTGACTGCTGCAATTACAAAATATTTGTCTCTTGTAGGTAATGCGGAAGTAAAGGCATATGACCAAATTGACAATGCTCCAGAGGAGAAACAAAGAGGTATCACAATAAATACTTCCCACGTTGAGTATCAGACAGAAAACAGACACTATGCGCACGTTGACTGCCCAGGTCACGCTGACTATGTTAAGAACATGATTACTGGTGCTGCTCAAATGGATGGTGCGATTTTGCTGGTATCCGGCGCTGACGGCCCACAGGCTCAGACAAGAGAACACATTCTGCTTGCTCGTCAGGTTAACGTACCATACATAGTTGTTTTCATGAACAAGTGTGATATGGTAGACGACCCAGAGCTTCTTGACCTTGTTGAAATGGAAGTTCGTGAGCTTCTCAGCAAGTATGACTTCCCAGGAGACGACGTGCCAGTTATCAGAGGTTCTGCTTTGATGGCTCTCGAAGCTGGAGACGACCCAACAGATTCTGCTTACGCTCCAATCAAAGAGCTTATGGAAGCAGTAGACACTTACATTCCAGAGCCAGAGCGTGAAACTGACAAGCCTTACCTTATGCCTGTTGAGGACGTGTTCACAATCACAGGTCGTGGAACAGTTGCAACTGGCAGACTTGAGAGAGGAACTATCAAGGTTGGCGATCAGGCTGAAGTCGTTGGTCTGAAAGATGAGACCATGAGCACAGTTATTACTGGTATCGAGATGTTCAGAAAGCAGCTTGATGAAGCTTATGCTGGTGACAACATCGGTGCTCTCTTGAGAGGTATCACAAGAGAAGATATCGAGCGTGGACAAGTTATAGCCAAGCCTGGTACAATCAAGTCATACACAAAGTTTAAGGGCCAGGTTTACGTTCTTACTCAGAACGAGGGTGGAAGACACAAGCCTTTCTTCAGCAACTACAGACCTCAGTTCTACTTCAGAACAACTGACGTTACCGGTATTATCCAGCTTCCAGAAGGCGTAGACATGTGCTTGCCTGGCGACCACGTAGAAATTACTGTTGAACTTATTACTCCAATCGCTATGGAAGAAGGTCTCCGCTTCGCTATTCGTGAAGGTGGAAAGACTGTTGGTTCCGGTACAGTTACAGCCATTATCGACTAATTGGAATCAGATGATTTTTGGCGGACGGTGCAAACTGTCTGCCTTTTTTTATTCCCAGATTCTATAAAGTAAATTGGAAAAAAACAAAAGTATTAAAATCGCCAATATTAAGAATAATATGAAAGAAAGAGTTTATCTTTTTCAATAGAGTTTGGGAGGATATCAAATGAAAGCAAAATATATCTTAGTATTCTTACTTGCAATTATGATGATATTTTCATTTGCTGCATGTAGAAATGGAGGACTGTTGGATCCATCACCAGGTATAACAATCAGTCCTAACGTGACTGATGATGGTGATGGTGACATGAGTCCTGACCTGAGCCCAGACTTGAGTCCTGACCTTAGTCCTGATGTAAGTCCGGGTGCAGGAGGCAGTCCAGGTGCCGGAGGTCCAGGTACATCTCCGGAAGGCTCACCTGGTGGTAACGGTGGAGCCAATGGTGCCTCGAAACAAGTCTAGTCAGGTTGTGAATGGTATATATAGATACAGGCCTTCGATCTTTTTCAGGTCGAAGGTTTCTTTTTATACGGTTTTTGTATTAAAATATATTCACAGGGTTTGCCATAAAAAAGACACAGAAATGATGTAGTATAGCTAAGAGGTGTTGTTTAATGATTAAAGTGCTTATATGCGATGACAATAGACAGATTACGTCCATATTGGAAGAGTATTGCAAGAGAGAAGGGTATAAAGTGAAAGTTGCTTATGATGGCGAAGAGGCTCTTGAGTTCTTTTCATCCTTTATGCCCGATATTATTCTTCTTGATGTGATGATGCCAAAGCTTGACGGCTTTTATGTTTGCAAGGAAATCAGAAAGAAGTCCAATGTTCCAGTTATCATGGTTACAGCAAGAGGGGAAGATTTTGAAAAGATAATGGGTCTTGAAATAGGGGCGGATGACTATATTGTAAAGCCTTTTTCTGGTGGAGAAGTAATGGCGAGAATAAGGGCGATATTAAGAAGATGCTCTTATGAAGGAAGAACGGAAGGCCATGAATTGAAAATTGCAAACCTTTACATAAATATGGATAGCTATGAGGTCATGATTGACGATGAAGAGGTGTCTTTGACTAAAAAGGAGACCGAGATACTTTGGCTTCTTGCATCTAACAGCGGAAAAGTCTTTTCAAGAGAGAATCTTCTTGACAAGCTCTGGGGTTACGATTATTACGGAGACATGAGGACTGTGGATTCTCACATAAAGAGGCTGAGAGCAAAAATTGATGCGTTTCCGCATGAATCGTGGGATGTTACCACGATATGGGGAGTTGGATACAGATTTACCGAATACAAGGAAGGCAAGGGATAAACATGCGAAAAAAGCTTGTCTTCAAACTAACTTTCTACTTTACAATTGTGCTTTTAATACTGTCAATAGGTATAGGGATTGTGTTTACAATCCTTTTTAGAAACCATACTGTTGACCTATACAAAAGAAATCTTGTAAACAGCGCAGTAGGTGTTTCAGAGACACTATCGGAATTCACTTTCAGAATGCAGTATTCAAGATTTCCCTTGTTTGACTTTCCAAACAGAAACAACTTTTATTTCTCCAATGATGCCCAAGTGTATATAAGTTTTTTGAACAGTATCACAATGGCGAATGTATGGATAATTGACAGGGACTACAACTTTATCACTACAGGCACATCATATTACGATGGAAGCCGAGTGTACACATTCAGCGAGCTGCCGCATAATGCGGAGAAAGTAATACAAAAGGTGTTCGAAGGTGAAACCACCTTCAGCGAAGTGTTTGGCAACTTCTTCGAAACACCAACCCTCACCGTGGGTGTTCCTATTGTTTCTCAGAATGGAGAAGTAATTGGTGTTGTTCTGCTTCACAGTCCCATAGATTATATGCAGAAGGCGATAGAGCAGGGTATCAAGACGCTGGTTATAAGTATACTGCTGGCACTAGTTTTGTCTGTGATTCTGTCTTTTTCCTTTGCCTGGGCTTTTACAAAACCAATGGACAAGATACGGAATGTTACACTGGAACTGGCAAAAGGGAATTATGAGGTTAAAACGGATGTATCCCAGGATGATGAAATAGGGGATGTTGCAAAGGCTGTAGATATATTAAGTGAAAGGCTTAATGAGGCAAGCAGGGAAAGAGAAAAGCTTGACAAGATGAGGAAGGATTTTGTAGCCAACATATCACATGAACTTAGGACCCCTGTTACAGTGATAAGAGGTTCGGTTGAAGCGTTGCATGACAAGGTGGTTACGGAACCAAAGCAGGTGGAAGAATACTACTCTCATCTTCTTGCTGAAAGCATATATCTGCAAAGACTTGTTAATGATTTGTTGGACCTTTCAAGACTACAGAATGCTGATTTTTCACTAAACAAGGAAGAAGTTAATCTCTTGAGTATTGTACATGAGTCTGTCAGGAGTGCAAGAAGGCTTTGTACCGAAAAGGATATATCAATTAACTTTGAAAGCGATATGGATGTGGAAGTGATAAATGGTGATTTTGACAGGTTAAGACAGATGATACTGATTATCCTTGACAATGCGATTAAGTTTTCAAGTACAGGATCCACTATTGACATTACGTACAGAAATTTTATCTTGTCAATAACAGACCATGGAGAAGGTATAAGGGAAGAAGACCTCCCGTATATCTTCGACAGATTCTACAAAATGCGTGATGAGAAAAACAAGGAAGGAACCGGCCTTGGTCTAGCTATTGCAAAGCAGATAGCATTAAGACATGATATTGCCGTAACTGTGGACAGCAAAGAAAATGAGTATACAACCTTCAGTTTTGATTTCTCAAATATTGTTAGCTATAAATAAGTTTGATATAAAGCTTTCTTAAGCTGTTGAAAAAGCGCTTTGGAAAGCTTTTTCTGTATCTATTTATATTCAACATCCTTTTCTCATCCGGATAGGGAATAGAAGTTAGTACCTTATACAACTCCTTATTGGTCTTGGCAAACTTCTGAGGAGTTTTATACGGTACATTGTCAAGATAGATTGTATGCATGGGCAGTTCTACAGCCTTAATATCCTTTGACACGAGCATAAGATCATTGTCTTTATTGTATTTCCGCAACACGCTCATTATGTGGTCGTAGTTTTCACAAATGAATTCATATTCCTTTTTTGATTCAATGTAGCGGATAAACAGGGTTTTTTCGGTTATGTAATCATAAAACCTCTTTATTCTTCTATCGTATTTTGCCTTTACAATTTCATGCTGTGTTTCAATGGATTGATTCGGTTTATAGTCATGGTAAAAGGCTATATTGTATTTTGTGTCCTTGATTATATATTTACGTTTTTCATCTCTTTTAAGATTTTCAAGGACAAGAAAATCATTAAAGTTTGTTTCTATCATGTGCATAACGCTTTCAAAGGGAGTTATAAGCCAGTCAAAAGGAAGGCTTGCGTCCCTATATCCCAGTCTTTCAAGCTCTGAAGCAACAGCACAGAAATGACCCAATGATATTACATGCTGATAATTTTCCATAACCTCACCTGCAATTTGTTATTGTACAAGTTTATCATAATTGATTTATTCTGGTCAAATATCACTGATTGATACAAAGAAATGTTTTAGTGATAGACTAAATAATTAGCTAGCCAATTATTAGCTTGCTAACATTTATTTTCATGAGGTGATAAAATGACTTTGGATAAGCATATTATTCATCAGCTTATAACTTTTGCGATTAAGCACAGAAAAATAATGCAAAACTATTTGGATGCCACAGGTGTGTACCATGCGCAGCACAGGCTGCTTATGGAAATATCACGAAACCCCAATGCGCCTCAGATTGAGCTGGAAAGACAGATGGATGTATCTTCCGCAACCATTGCGGTATCCTTAAAGAAGCTGGAGAAGGGTGGATATATTATTAAAAAGACTGATGATGTGGACAATCGGCTTAATCAGATTGTCATTACTGAAAAAGGATATTGCGTGGTTGAAAAGAGCAAGAAGATATTCAAAATGGCGGATGAAAAGTGTTTTAAAGGGTTTTCTGAGGAAGAGAAGAAAAACTTTTTACAACTGCTTGAAAAACTGAATTCAAATATATTCGTACCTGCAGCAGAGAATAATGATTGGCGTGTCTCAGAAAGCCATTGCCCGTATTAGAAGAGAACTGTTCAAAAGCATTCAGAGACTGCCTGTGAAATATCAGGACACTCACACTCATGGCGACCTTATGAGCCGTTTTACAAATGATTTGGACTCGGTCGGTGTGATGCTCAACAGTACCATGTCACAGATTTTCTCGGGAACCATAACTCTCATTGGTACGATTGTACTTATGTTCGTTACCAACTGGATACTCGCAATAGTTACGATAGTTACGGTGCCTTTATTGATCTATGCAGCCAACACGCTAGGAAAGATGAGTAGAAGGTACTACTCAGAGAAAGTATTTTGCCAGGAAGAAACAGCAAAGCAGGAGTTTGAAATTCTCAGCGATGACTTGAGGGAGAAGCAGATTAAAGCACAATTCTTTGGTGGTATCATGGGGCCTGTCATGGGCAATCTGAGTCAGATTAGCTACGCCTTGTCTGCTACTTCCGCACTGCACGGATTTATACTTGCCAAACACAGCGAAGGATAATGATTTCAACCTTGAAGATTATCTTGAAAATGAGTTCTCTCGGATGACGAACCGGGTGAGGTTGTAAAAAATCTTCAGGTTAGCTTTGTCAGAAAAAGGGGCAAAGAAGATAAGTAGTATTTTAACTGAACGCAGGATAATTACTCCTTCGGCATACAAGGCACAAAATGGTGATACCAGGTTTTACAGATATCACAAAGAAGGAGACGATATATGCAAATGGTGTTCTCAGACAATACGTGCAAATCTAAAAACGTAAATAATGAATGAATTACTATCATATGCGAATCGAGGAAAATTAGTCTTTAAATATGGGAGAAAGCAGGATTAGGCGAAAGGAAGGGAAAAGAAATTTGGAATAAAAAATCCCATGCCGTTAAAGCATGGGATTTTTTATTAGAACCAGGGTTCGTATTCGTAGTTGAAAACGGGAAAAGACATGTTGAAGAATTGTACTTTTGAAACCAGCTTTTTCACTACTTGGTTTCCGTCGTAGAGGTATATGTCGCCAATTTCGTAATAATCTTTAAGGAAAGCAATTCCTTCTGGGAGTGAGATGCAATAAGTGTCTACTTTATTGGCAATTGTAGAAACCTCTGACATGTCGTACGCCTTGTATGTCATGTTTTCACCAGTTTGAGTGATATATGTAAGTTTGTCTCCAACCATTCTCAAATGGCTTTCTGATACATTGGAGTCAATCTTCTTTTTGTCATGGTACAAGTCGCCGGTACCGGCAGCTGTTGAGCTTTTCATATAAAAGAGTTTGCCTGTGTTATCTTCAACAGTTAGTATCTTGTATACTCCATCGTCAATTATTGTTTTTTCCATTGAAGATAGATTAAGAGCAATCAATTCTCCTGATCCGTTGTCGTAGTTGACAAAATAGTATGCGGTATCAGAAGATATGCTTACGTCAGGAACAACACCATCTATGCTGATTTTTTCATCTCCTTTTGCAACATAAGTATTTCCGTCTTCGTAGTATGAAATGACAGGAGATGATTCATTTATGCTTATCTTGTTCCAAGAAGGTGATGTGAGTACTGTGATACTTTTTTTATCGTAATAGCATAGCTGATAATCCGTGTTTTTATAATATATTTCTCCAGTATCGTAGATTTTTTCAATGCCAATAACCGAATCAACTATTTTGGTCATGTCCTTTCCATCCTGCTTATAATACAGTGCGTAGTTTATCTGTATGTAGAAATCAAGATTTGGTGTAACTTTATGTATTTCCATGGCTTCAAGGTTCAAATCGGTTATCTGTTCGGTGCCGGATTGGGTTTTTAAGTAAACACCTGTAGCGTCATAATAAAGGAGTTTTGAACCATCTGAGCTTATGTGGTAATCAATAATGTTTGAAACAATCTTCTCAGTCTCCTTGAAATCGTACTTGTATAGACTGTTTAATCCAACATCAACATCATCGCTGTAGTAAACAATGGTACCCTTTTCGTTAATTTTGTAGCTATATACACTGTCGGCAATTTTTTCGGGTTTTGCTTTCTTGTCTGACAGGTCAAGGCGGTACAGCGGGAATTTGTCCGTTCCTGTTTGTGCATGGTCCGTGTAAAAAAGATATTTGAAGTCGGAACTTATTTGTGAGAACAAGTATGCAGTTGAAACACTGTCATAGTACAATTCTTCGGTTTCGTACAGATTTTCTGTTACCTGTTTTGTAAACATTGAGTCTAGATTCAGGTAATGAATCTCATTGTCCTTCACATAGACTATGTTTGTTCCTTCTAGAGTGGTATCCTCGTTGTCATTGTTATTGTCGTCGTCATTGTTGTTGTTGTTGTCTGTTTTGCTTGGGTTATCATCGTTTGTATTTTTATCGTTGGGAAGTGTAATAAATATAACTGCTGTTATGCATACGATTAATACTGCTACTGTAGCAATTAAAAGGATAAATGTTTTTTTACTTTTCATTATTAGCCACCTTGTCTTCCATATTTTAGTTAATAATACCATTAATAAATTGAAAATGCAATATAAACGTTTGATTTCAATTGCTTAATCTTTCTTGATAAAAGGTACCTCCTGTGGTAGAATTGATTTGTTTGTATTTTTTCTTTCCATAATCCAGAAAGAGGTTGAAAGTTTTTGAAAAAACTAACTATAAAACGAAATGAAGAATATATCGACCCACAAATTGCGGAAATATATGCAAAAGGCGAACTTACCATTGAGGATCTTTTTTTGTCTACTAGAGCGTACAACTGTTTGATTGAGAATAATATTATAATTGTAAATGATATTAAGGAAATGCCTGACGAAGATCTTTTGTCTATCAGCAGACTGGGGAAGGGTAGTTTGAAGGAAATCAGGGAAAAGGTCAATGCTATAGACAGGAATTCCCAGAAACTATTGAATGATCAAGGCATGGGGGATACCCATTTTCTTTTGAGTCATTTCGAAACAATTCCCGACCATGTTAAACAGAGAAAACTCAAGCCGTATATTATCGCATATACTGACAACATCCATTCGCTGGAAGTTCTTAACAGATATTTTGGTGAGCTTGAGTACGTGTCAGATATTGAAAAAGTCATAAAGGAATTTGAGTGCGATGAGAAAGAGATGCTTGTTGTAAAAAGCTTTGTCAGGTATTTGAGTGTTGATGTCAACGACATGGTAAGTGATGCTCTGGAAAAGATTGCAGGTACTGAAAGGTGTATGTACATACTGCAAAGTCGCTCTCAGGGCAGACCATTGGAGGATGTTGGCAGGGACAGCGGTATTACTAGAGAGAGGGTAAGACAGCTGGAAGAGATTATGTTCAAGGGTTTTGTACAATGCGACAAAAGAAAGAGGTTTCTTAACCTTTTTGCAGCTATTTCAGACAATACTGATATTGCTCTTGAGAATGTCATAACCAATATGGTTGATGACAGTATTGTTGACATATTCATATACCTGCTCAAAAGCACATTAAAGCCTCATCAGAGTTACAACAAGAAGTACGGTCTGTTTTCAATGACGGGCGATTTCAGCTATATCAATATTGAAAAATACATGTCGGAGGCACTTCCGTATTTCAAGAGCGATGAGCTGTATGAAGTAGTGGAAGAGACTTCGAAAGAGCTTGAAATTCCTGCACTTCTGGTTGAAAAAGTTATTGAAAAGAACTACACATGCTTTGATACGGTTTACTGCAACAACCAGATGAGTCTTGCTGACAAGTACGAGGTTGTCATGAAGAAATATTATCCTCTTGGAATCAAGGTTTCGGATGAAGAGGAAATGGAGATATTTAGAAGAAGAATTACGGATATCTTTGGGAATATAAAACTGCCGCAGTCCAACAAGGCTGTGGAGGCACGCATTGTAGAAATTACGGTATTGTGTGACAGGAGTACCTACATTCATCCTGATTACATATACATACCCGACGACCTTGTTCAGAGGATAGAGGAGTTTATTGATGAAAGCGACAGGGTTGCGCTGTCATATCTTGAGGTATTTGAAGCCTTCAAGGAAGAGCTTCTCGCAAGGTCGAATATTGGCAACAGATATTTCCTGCAAGGGTTTTTGAAGTACAAGCTCAAAAACAAGTATTACTTTACCAAGGATTTGATATCCAAAGACCGGGGCATAGATTTTGCATATGAGTTGAAGGAGTTCATAAGGAAAAATGGAGAGGTGACCAAGAAGGATCTAAAAAGCTACTTCATGGGAACTTCCGATTCCATGATGGCCCAGACCATGGCAAGATGCAAGGACATTATTACAATAGACTACAACACATACATGCATTCAGACAGGTTGAACATAACTCAGGAAGATTATATCAATCTTCGTGAGAAGCTGGACGAGCTTATCAAAGGGATACCGGTATCCTGCAGAAAGGTATACGGGGTCATACGAAAAGAATCTGCTTTTGCGGATTTTATAAAAAGAAATAGTATTACCAACTATTCAAAACTTTATGGTATACTTAAGTATATGTTTGAGGAAGAATATGAATTTTCAAGACCAAACATAGGTGCAAAAGGCACGGATGATGCATGCAATTATACAATAGTGAAAAGATATTTGAGGGATAAGCAGGAAATTAAGATAAACGAACTTTTCGAGTTTTGCGAGGATAATCAGATAAAGATTGTGAAGAAGGCAAAACTTATAAGTCGTTTGTCTGATGAGTTTTTAAGAAGTGATGTAAACAAACTTGTCCATGTTTCAAAACTTGGTTTGACAGAGGACAAGCTTACTGCCATTAAGCTGGAAGTGTTGAACATACTCGAGGAAAAGAAGTATATGGCTTTGATAGGCATTAAGGATTTTTCCGCGTTTCCTGATTTGGGTGTTGAGTGGACTCCGTTTTTGTTGATATCGATAGTGCAAAACTACATGCAGTACATCAACATTGTGGAAATACCTACGAGAAATTTCAATTTGCCAAACTGTATCTTTGTAAAGTCCGACAATCCATATGCCGATGACTACAAGGAAATAGTAAGATGGATTATCAAGCTGCAACACGAACAAAAGCCTTTCAAGTCTCTTGTTGAAGTAAGGAACTGGCTCAAGAAAGAAGGCGTCATTCTAAACGGAATACCCATTTATCTAACTGCCAGAAAGCTTTTGTACATGGACGAGAGAGGTAAAGTGGTAATAAGGTAAATATATTCCTGTATATTAGGAATACTATAGTATTAAAATGGAAGATTAACTGGTGGTTTTATGAAAGGTCATATTCGAGGTGTAAAAATGTTTATATACTGCTACCTGTTAGGTGTTTTTCTGAGTTGGGCTTCATACCCGGTGCTTATACACCTCACATTTGCAGTGCCTCTTGCGATTTCACAGTCAATATATTCGATAATAACAACCTTGGTGCTTCTTTCCTTCATATACATCAATCTCTATGATTTGGGAGAGAAGGACAGAAGCCCGGATATTGGTGCAACTTACGAAGGCAAAGGTTTTGTATGTGCTTCTGTTGGATTCGTGTTGGTGGTGCTGGCTGAAGTTATTATGATACTTATAGCTGACAAGTACTTTATTGTACAGCATCCCCACCTCGTTATAAACAACGTAAACAACTATGTAAGAATCATACTGTACATGCCGTTTTACTGGCTGTACCAGATTTTTGACCCGAATGTTGTACCAAGGGTCAATTATCTAACCAGCATTGTGCCTGGTCTTTTGGTAATTCCTACGGCAGGTTTTGGTTACTTGAGAGGATACAGGGGTAAGAAATTCTTAAATAAGAATTTTGATGACATTAAGAAGAAGCTTGTTTACAAAGGAGACTAAGATGGAAGATAACAGAACGATGGAAACACTTGTAAAGCAGTATGCGAAATATATATCTGATATTAATCCGTATCATAATAGTGAAATGCTGGAAAGTTTTGATGGCAGTCTTGACGATTACACCGAATATTTCGATGAAATTACGGAAAAATGGTTTAATACTTTTAATGAAGAATTGGGTGGTATTCCTAAGGAGTACTTGTACAGTATAAAGAAACCTGAAAACGAGGAAGAGACATATGAAGTTATAAAGCTTGTCTCTCTAAATCTTATTATTCTGGCCCCCAGGTTTTTTGTTGACTACTTGAGTGAAATTGAGTATACCAAGCCCTGTGTGAAAAATATACTGCAAGATGATGTGATTGCAAAGCCATATAATGAGGTTTACAATGATAAGGATGAATATGAGGCTTTTGAAATATATAGGCAGGCGGTGGTTTTAAGCCAGGCTTATGAGGATTTGGTGGATGACCTTTTGGAAGGTATCAAGAAGTGCCATCCTGCCAATGACAATATTCTGGAATATATTGTTGAAAGCCTTGTTACAATGCAGGCTTTTGACAAGGTGATTGGTTTTCTAAATGATATTGATGAAATTGATATGAAGTATCTGAATCTTCTACATGCAATAACAAAACATAAAAGTGATGATACATACAGATGTCTGAGAAGATGCTTCAAGAGTATAAACGATGATAGTGTAAAACATATCGTTGTCTATATGTTAGCTGATTACGGTGATTCCAGAGCCGTTCCTCTTTTAAGGAAGTATGCCATAGATCTTAGAGATAGAATTGTGAATAGTACCGAGATGAGCGAAGAGGAAAGGAAAGAACAGAATTGGTACTTTTTCAGTGTGGTTAACACCATAGAGCAAATGGGCGGAAATGTTGAAGATTTGAAAATTTTCTAGTATATTTACACTCCCTTATGAATATGCTTTATCAAAAGGTATGACAGGGGGTGTCATCATTGATAGTAATATTGAAAAGAAGCAACATAATGCTGAGTGTTCTGATATTTGTACTTGTACTCGGTATTGTTGGTGTTAATTTGGGACTAAGCAACAAGAAGGATGGCGTGGAAGCATCCACAATACCTACATTAAACACTAAAGGAAAAGTGGTTGTTCTGGATCCGGGGCATGGTGGTGAAGATCCTGGTGCCACAAGCATGTACAGCGGGGCCAAGGAAAAGGATTTGAATCTTGCAATTGCTTTCAAGCTCAAGGAATTGCTTGAGAAAGCAGGGTATACCGTAATTATGACAAGGACGGAAGATGTTCTGGTTTATGAAGGGGATAATCTGTCCAATACTGCAAAAAGAAGGCAGGATTTGCTGCATAGGAAGAAATTAATGGATGAGTCCAATGCCGATATTGTTATAAGTATTCATATGAATGGGTTCAAGCAGACGAAGTATTCCGGAGCACAAGTCTTCTATACAAAGAATTCTCCTGCCAGCAAAAAGCTTGCAATTAGCATACAGGATGCCTTGAGGGAGAATGTGGATCCCTCCAACAAGAGGGAAGCGCTTATGAAGAGCGAGGACATTATCATCACAAAGGATTGCAAGGTTACAACAGTTATAGTTGAATGCGGCTTCCTGTCTAATGAGGCGGAAGAGAAGAAGTTAATAGACGAGGCATATCAGACCAAGCTTGCAAATGCTATAAAGCTGGGTATAGACAAATATTTTACAGTTAATGTACCAAAACCAGGTCCCTCATCAAAGCCAAATGCAACTTCCAAACCAAATTAATAAAAATTTTTACTCATAAAAAACAAAATATGGCGTTTTGGGAAATAATCCAAAGCCTTTTCACCGTATTTCTTGGAGGATACGGTGTTTTTTTATTTACATACAATGCAAAACTAAAAATCACTTTTGGGAAATAAGCCCAAGCTGGACTTAGAAAAAAACACCTGATATCATTAATTTGTGACTAAAAACCGAAGCAGGTGGTTATTCGTGAGTGAGCTGAAAGTATGCTTGAGTGAGCGCTTTAGGGTTATTGACGATACATCGTCTGATAAGGTTAAGCGGGCGATTGATATGGCAACAGACAAGGAAGTTTGCATCAAGCGTTGGGACCGTGATGACCTTTGTGGAGTTAATGAGGTTAAAGTAGTTAGTTCATTCTCCTTTGATTTTGTTCCGAAGTTCATATGCAGCTTCGAAGAAGGTGATTTTCGGTATCTTGTCCGTGAATGGATTGAGGCCATTACCTTGGAAGAGTACATAAAAGAAAAAGGATGCATTGATGGAAAACAATGCATGGATTTTGGTTTGCTTCTGTGCGACGTAATTGAAAAAATGCATGAACACTCCGATGGTCCCTACGCTTTTGTAGATTTGAAGCCGTCCAATATCCTGGTGGATTCAAAGCTTGAAAGAATCTGGATTTGCGACTTTGAAGCTTCTTATCACATATCAGAAAATGCGGTGAATATTGAGGAATATACGACAAAGGTTCTTGGGACTGAAATATATTCAGCGCCGGAGGTTTTGTATGGCAAGCCCATGCTGTCAAGTGACATTTACTCAATAGGCGCAGTGCTTCTTTATTCAATGTCCGGAAAACCTCCTGTAAACAGAAAGAGACTTAAGGAATATGGGAAGTTTGGAAAAGTTCTTGAGAAATGCATGAAGTTTGAGCCAGAAGACAGGTTTGCTGATGTGAAAGAGCTTAAGAGGGAGATTAAACTCCTTAAAGAAGGGGAGAAAAATGCCCGTACTTCTGTGAATGCAAAAATAAATAGTGTGAGATATGTAAACCGGTACAAGAGAATTGTTGTTACAGTGGATGGGAACATGGGTTTTGCCTGCGAGCTTGCGTATGTGGCGGCTACTTTCCTGAATTACAAAACAGCCATATTCGAACTTGCAGATACGGATAATATTATTACATATTATCTTTCCGGCACATCAAATGCATCCTATGTATCGGAGAGCGATATCTTCAGCCTGAATTATGGGATGAAGACGTATCTTGGCAGAAGCGCAAGAGAATGGGTAAGGCGTGGCCTTTTAAAAAGCTTTGACGCAAACAGTAATTTATATATTGCACGAAGTGGCATATTTGATGAACTTGAAATTCACGATGTCAGGGATGTGAGGAATTTCTGTCACTGGGCATACAACAATTTCGACCTTGTAATAGTGGCGGCAGAAGAAAGACTAATGTCACCAGTAAAGAATGCAATGATGCTAAATTCAGACTATGTAATTGCAGTTCCTTATGCCAATGTTGACGACATACAATTGTGCTGTGCATATTACCACAGGTTGTCCCAAAAGGGATACATATCGGAGGAAAATTTAAGGTATGTGGCCTGGGATTACATAGACAAGGTAAGTCTTCCTGAGTCGGGTATTTCCATGATTGTGGGTAGGAGCAAGTATTTGGGCGCAATTCCATATGACAGAAGAAGACTTGTTTCAAGAAATGTCAAGGGAAGCTATTATGTAAATGATGATGTATGCGACATTGCGTCAAGCTATGATACTGTAATTTCAAAGCTTATGCGGGTGGGAGGTTGATTGTATGAAGAAGAGTGCTTTCTTTACCGTGGCAATTTATCTTGCATCTCTTGCTCTTTTGGCGGCGTTGTACACCTTTTTGATAATTCCTCAGGTTAAGAAGAAAACATCCCTTGTGTACGAGGAGATGTATAAAAAGAGTACGGGCGCATTTGTTGATGTGTTGACATACAAGGGAGAAACCCCTCTTATGTCAGGAGTGGTTCTAACTGATGTGAACAGGAATAATTTTGAGGTTGTTAAAGTGCCCGCAAACCTGATCGTTGAGAATGCTGTTTGTGATTTTGATTTGATAAAAGACAGGATGCTGAAGTATACGGTTGTTAAAGGGCAGCAGATATCTTTTGACCTTGTAGGACAGGATGAGGAGGAGTTCTCAAGCACTAGAAGACTTAAGGAATTCAAAGTTAAAAGTCTGGTGGGAGAACTTGCAATGAAGGGAACCTATGTGGACATAATTGCAAGATTCCCGGACGGTTCCTACCAGGAAGTCATAAGCAGGATTAGGATTTATGACATATTGTGTACCAATGTAAATGGCAAATGTGAGTATTTGAAGGACAGTGACGGATTTTACACCATAATTCTTGCAGTGAATGAAGAGGAGTTCAGGACGCTGAACAATGCTCTTTTAACAGGATATTTGGATACAAGGCTGCATCTTGTAAACAAGGTGAGTGGTCCATGAGTCTTTCAAGGGATATAAAGTGGACAAGGCTTCTTAACAAGGTTTCGGGAATACTTACGGATGTGGAGTTGTATATGTCCGTTTACCATGTAGATTTGAAACAGGCGGAGTCTGCCATAAATATGATGACAGAGCTTAAGGATATGGCTGCAAGAGGAGATGCGGACGCAAGGAACAATATAATAGACTATTACGTGAGGGTGTTGTCATCCGGTAAACTATTTGATGTGGACAAGGAAACGGTGGGGATAATTAACTTTGATAACATTCTGGACAACGAACCGCAGATAGTGTTTGAGTTCCTCCTGGAGAATAGAAGATTGGGAGAAATGATTGACAAATACCATGTGGAAAACGTTCTTACCTGGGTGGAGCTAAGGGAGATAGTAAGGAATGAGGATAAAGATGACACAATAACAAGGAGATACAAAAGCAAAAGGGAAAGATGCATATTTTTATCCATTCTTTTGTATGCGTTTGCCTATGGACAGGACTGCATAGACAGTTTGCAGAACCAGGATATTAACGAAATAGGTGTCCTTAACAAGGATTATGTTTATATTACATACAAGGGTAGAAAGATAAGACTTGTGTTTTTGTCCTTTGACAGTGTCGGAACCATACTGAACATTCAGAAGAAAACAACGCAGAACTCATCACTGAACTACGACAGACAAAATCCAATTGTTGTAACTTCCAAGAACAATTTTAACAGAATAAGTGTGGCAGGATACGAAGTAACTCCCAGTACGGATGATGCGTACTACAATGAGAGAATATTCAATTTGAAGAATATTACTCTTGAAGAAATGAGGGACAAGTATAACACAATCAATGATGGGATTTACAGGTTCCTTATTATGAATCAGGCGGGAAGAGGCAGCTTTTTTGTCACCGGCTCAGACATGGGAGTGGGAAAGAGCACTTTTCTACTTTCCATGCTGGAAAAGTACCCGGATTCCTGGGGAATTGGAATACTGGACCCACAGAATGAGCTGCAGGTAAGCAGGAAATATCCGTCAAAGAATGTAATTACTCTTGTGGAGAATGACAAAAAGAACCTCTCCGAATGCTTTGCGTATCTTTTAAAGACATCTAGAGATGTCCTTTGTGTCAGTGAGATTACAATGCCTGAAGAGGTGGCGGAGCTTGTAAACAGTGCATTGAGGTTGAATGCTGGCGTTTGTGCCACAATGCATTCTTTTTCACCGCAAGAGGTTGTTCCAAACCTACGGAATCTCATGCTTAGGACATCCATGTACAACGACAAGAATACAGCGGAAGAGGATATTGCGGGCAGTATTGATTTGATTATTCATCTGGGAAGGCTGAAGGATGGGAGGATTAAGGTAATGAGCATACATGAGATATGTATAGACAGAGAGGACTGCGAGTTCGGCTCAAATGTGGATGACATGCGGGAGATGGAGAAAAAGTTGTACATTCTTGGTATAAAGGCGTTAAAGGATCTGGTTCTTGGAAGAAGGTACCACCTTAGGGAGATAGTTTGTTATGACATGGAAAGGGAGGATTGGGTGTTTGTGGAGCCTCCATCAGACTTCTATCTTGACAAGCTGGCAAGGTATGCAAGTTCAGAAGTAATGGAAGAAGGGTTGAGTATATTTGAAGGGAGTCATGTGAATGGTTGAGTATTTGCCTTTGGTATTCATATGCACCACAAGTGGAGTGATGGTAATTTCATATGGTGTATATCATGCAGTCAAGTTCAAAGACAGAGTAAAATATGGAAATGTTGATTCAAAACTCCTGTTTGAAAAGAGAGTTGACAGTATGTGTACTTTTCTTGCCAGATCGAGATTCCTGGCAAGGCTGATGAAAGATCTGTCTCTAAAACTCTCCATATTCAATGCCAAATCCTATGCAGTGAACATGAGATATGCTACGTTGTTTTTGATTCTGTTTGTCTTGGTTTTTCTGATACTTGCAGGCGTTTTGACAGTGGTGTTCTTTCCTCTATGGTATATTGCAATGTTTTACCTTCTTCTATTTGCATCCATTGTCTGTCTCGGCCTTATATTCCTTGCGTCGTATGCCAACAAAAGGTTTTTAAGCCATATGCCTGAAACCTTGAGGATTTTGAGTGCAAGATATGCAAGCCTAAATAATATTGTGAAGTGTATAGGTGTCAGCATCGAGGATTTCCACAAGAGCATCAGGGGCGATATGATTAGGATATACGATGCACTGAAGCAGAATGATATGGATAGGATAAAGGACACCTTCAGCGCTATTGATGGAAAGTATTCCAACATACATATGTCTCTTCTACTGGAGCTTATCTGGCATGCATATTACAACGGCGGGGACGAGGTTGTTAAGGGACAGTTCAACGACATGCTTGAAGACATCATAGATGACATAGAAAACAGTAAAGACTTGAGTGCTGCAGCTCTTGGGTATATTGGAATGGGACTTGCCTTTGCCTTTGCAGTGCCTGCAGCGAGGATTTTTAATGAAAAGGTATTAGGAGCGGAGTCGATTCAGTTTTATTCAGGCAGGGGAGGCATAATGCTTGGACTTGTGTACTATGCGATTCTTGTTGGGTTTGCTTTTCTCATATTTGTTATAGAGAGGTCGTAGAGAATGAGAAGTATAAAGGCGAATGTTGTTTGTATGGGAGTATGTCTCATATTTGGCTTGTCCATGTTTTTTACAGATTTGATGGTGGATAATGGTATTAACAAGTTACTTTACATATACAGAATCATTATTGCAAGCTGTGTTGGCTACTTTTTGCCCGAGGTCTACAGGTCTTTAAAAAAGGTATATCTAAAGACGAAACTTGCAAAAGAGCTGTACTTTCTAAAAAAGCTGTTTGTTATATGCGGCAGTGTAAAACCAGTAGACTTTGGAAAACTCATGAAATCACTGATAGCAAGGTCGGAGCATTTTAAAAAGGATCTTGTGGCGATATATGAAGCTCACCAGAAAAGCAGTACTGACACTGAAATATTCTACCAGGAACTTAAGGCCAGTGCAAAGGATTTGGAAGTCAAGCTTTTTTATGAAAAACTTGACATGGCATGCAACTATGATTTTGATTTGTCAGTAAAAACTATAAAGGATGATTTTGCTAGGGAGAAAAGGGAGAGCATAAGGAAAGTAAAGAAGAAAGTTGAGATAATCAATATAGTTGGAGTGTTGGGATTGTTTGTTGCCTTAACGGTGCTTGTATTATATTTGCTGGCACCTTGGATAGAGATGCTGGAAATTAGCGGTTTTGGATGGTGATGTTATGGACAAGGTTGTGGCAGAGGTGGTAATAGGTGCGCTGGTTTTGTCTTTATTAATATTTATCATACCTTTATACCAGCAGAACAGCGCCCTTCTGAATACCATGGCTGAAAAGGCCGATTACAGTGAAAAGATAAAGGAGGTGATGCTGCCCAATCTACGGGATGGCTCAAAATGTCTGGGCACGGATGTAATAGCGGCAATCCGGTATTATGAATTAAAAGGAGGTGCGGTTATAAGGGTTTGGGATATGATAAACGGATCTTGTGTTTATGAGGGGGAGGCATACGATCCTGATACTTATCCAATAGACCCGCAGGGTGTGTTTGAAGTAAGGATAATGCGCTCTGATGAAAGTGCCGGCATTGTCGAAATTGAGTTTACATCCATGAAATGAAAAGGTTGTTGGAGATGCTTGCCTGAAGGCGAAGTTGTTGGGGGGAAGCTTTGTCCTTGGCAAGTATATCCCAAACCTGATAAAAACATACGGGGGGATGTACTAATTGGAAAAGGTAATTGCTTTATGTGTTTTACTGGTTGTTACTGTTGGCCTGATTGGATATGGCTTGTTCCAGGTCAACAGTCAGTACAAGGACATTTCAGACCACATAGGCAGTGACGCATCTGCACTAAATTTAAGAGTAAAAGATGGGAGCATAATCGGTAAAGAGGAAGTTCAAAGATATTTTGATAATATGGACAAGCTTGAATATGAATTTGTGTATGAATCAAATAATATCAAGTGTTTTGTAGTACCGAACACAGACTCGGTGATAAACAATGAATTCAAGCAAGTGATAGCAAAAGACATGGAGTCGCTGTCTTCAAGAGCAATGTTCAAGTTGAACAAGCAAACCGGACATGATGGAAAAGTGATTCGTGTCCAGGTAACCATGATTGATCAATCAAATTGAAAGGGGAATATTGATGGAGAAGGTAATTGCTTCCATAGTTATTATTGTTCTAACTTTGGGTTTGATAAGTTATGCAGTTATTGGACAGATGAGTGGTTTTAGGGACACATCCGACATTGTGAGTGCGGATCAGACAAGGCTAAACATGATGATTAATGACAGCTCGCTGGTGTCAAAGAATACTGTAAAATATTATATCAAGAATGCCGCATTGCTTGGCATAAAGGTGTATCTTGATGATAGCCAGCAGGAAGCGACAATGGATGACATTGATAAGGTCAGTGATACCGCTCTGTACAGGATGACCAAAACCTACAAGGAAGACGGTTCGTTGAAGGAAATACTGTTTGTGATTGAATCACAGGCAACTGCGTAGGCGATTTTTTTAGGGAGGTGTCTGGATGGCCGGCAAGGTTATTGCTAACTTTCTTTCGATATTCGTATTTGTGTATTTGATATTGTCGGGCGTATCATTTTGCATATATGCGGGTGTCAATGAAAGAACCAACGATCTTTTGTTTGATGTGGCTGAAACTGTCAGCACAAAAGGAATGTTGTCGGACGAGGTTTGGGCGTATCTGAACGAAGACCTGTCAAAAATGGGAGACTTTTGTGTTGAAATGAAGCTGGAGGTCTGTGTTATGGCCGGTCAGACAGATACATATTACAAAATTGAAGACATATTGAATAGAAAGCTTGATCCAGGCGACAGGCTTACGATTGTGGCGTACAGCCTGGAGCCTTCCATTTTCGAAAAGGTTACCGGAGTGGTCTTAAGACCTGCAGGTGTTAAGGTTTCGATAATTGCGTAGGTGGTAATATGCATCAGCTGGTTGCATGGGTTGTTGCAATCTGGATGTTTTTGATGATTGCATTAACGGGCATTAATACTATTAATGAAGGATTTTTAAAGCGGGACGAAAAAAGGAATTTGAATCTATTAGGCAGAGAGATTGTTAACTGTATTTCCTTTGATGACGGAAATCTGGTGCTTGACAGAGATAAATGCTTTGAAAGTGTGAAGGCTCTTCCTACATCTCAAAATGTCAAGGTTATGATATTTGTTTACGAGGACGTTGTTGCAGGCATGACGGAAAGCGAATCAGAAACTGTTTATGTTGAAGATGATGAAAGGTCAGTTTGTGTAAACCGGGTCTTGAATATGCTGATCGATAAGGCAGCGAGGATAGAAATTGCATATAATGGGGTGGAGGATTCTTTTTTTAATGAGCTGGGTGATGGCATTTACGTATTTCTGGTATCTGAACAAGAAAGTTTTTTAAGTGTATCGGGTTTCAGCATTAATATTTGACGTTTTATTTGCAATAACTCCTTGTTTTTGCTATAATCTCTAATTGAGATCGGCATGGGAGGAGTCATACATTGAAGGTGTTTTATTTTACAAAAATTGACAGCGCTGAGGAAGTAATGGATTGCGGCATAAAACTGAACCAGTATTTCGAGAGGGAGATAACGGTAAATGAATTCAAAAAAAGATTTCTTCTCACGTATCTGCATCCTGCCGACAGCACAAAGTTTTATGATGATACCTACAAGGCCGTGAAAATAAAAGCGCCTGATGATACTTCCTACATAGCGGAAGGAGCGCTGTATGATGAGGAGAATATGTCTCTTTATGAATCAAGTCTTGTTCCCATCCGTGAGTACAGGCTCGGTACTTACAGAAAACCCGAATGCCTGATACAATGCACCTTGCTACCACATCAGATTGAGGATTTTGACAGGAGGCGGGACGAACCCATTTTGTACGATTGTTCTGAAAATTTGTATTTGAACAGGGTGTTGTATAAAGTAAGGGAAGAGTTTTCGTTTTTTGATGATTTGGCACTTGAAAGATATTATGACGTGCTGGTGGAAGAGGGAAAATACATTAAAGAAGAGTGTAATAGATTTAATGTATATATCAACAATGATGACAATGAGATTATTACCATAAGGAAATGGAGGCAGTTGGATGTCGGAGAATATTAACAGGGGTAAGAACAATCGAAGAGCTCCCAATCATAGAAGAAGAATGGATAAGGATACCGAGCAGGGCATAAACGAAAATAGGAAGAATGTCTCTGGAGCAAGGAGAAATGAAAACTACGCAAAGTCCGGCAAGCAAACCCGGACCCACACGAAAGATTTCAAAAAAATCAAGGTTGAGGAAACCATAGAAGATATTGCAAAAGATATAGCAAGAATAGAAAAGGAAATAGATTTGGAAATTAAAGAAATAATGGCTTTAAAGCTAGGACTATAATTTATGGAGGGTATTTATGGACGCACTAAAAAAGCATGAAGAATGGCAAGGTAAAATAGAGGTAAAGGTAAGGGCGCAGGTAAGTAACAGAGACGAGCTTGCTGTGGCCTATACACCAGGAGTTGCAGAGCCCTGCAAGGAAATAAGCAAGGATGTTGACAAATCCTATATTTACACAAGAAGATGGAACACTGTATGTGTTGTAACGGACGGTACTGCCGTACTCGGCCTTGGCGACATTGGTCCTGAAGCAGGAATGCCAGTTATGGAAGGAAAATGCGTTCTTTTCAAGGAATTTGGAGATGTGGATGCAATTCCTCTTTGTATTCGCTCAAAAGATGTGGATGAGATAGTCAAGACTATCAGTCTTTTGTCCGGCAGTTTTGGCGGCGTGAATCTGGAAGACATTTCAGCACCAAGATGTTTTGAAATAGAGAGAAGGTTGAAGGAAGTATGCGATATCCCCATATTCCATGACGACCAGCATGGAACGGCTGTTGTTGTTCTTGCTGCCATGTTGAATGGCCTTAAAATCGTCAACAAGAAGCTGGAGGATGTCGAAGTGGTTGTGAATGGCAGTGGAGCTGCCGGTATAGCCATTACAAAGCTTCTCATGTCCATGGGGCTTAAAAATGTTGTCCTGTGTGACAGAAAGGGCGCCATCTACAAAGGCAGGGAAGATTTGAACAGTGAAAAGGTCATGATGGCTGACATTACCAACACTCAAATGAAAAAAGGAACTCTTGCAGAAGTAATCAAGGGCGCAGATGTATTTATAGGTGTGTCGGGTCCGAACATGGTTACTCCTGAGATGGTTCAGTCCATGGCAGAGGAACCTGTGATATTTGCTCTTGCAAATCCCATTCCTGAGATTTTGCCTGATGATGCAAAGAATGCAGGAGCCCGTGTGGTTGGCACCGGCAGAAGCGATTTTCCTAATCAGATTAACAATGTCCTTGCATTCCCGGGCATTTTCAGAGGTGCGCTTGATGTAAGGGCCAGCGATATAAATGATGAAATGAAAATTGCAGCAGCAAAGGCTTTGGCGGATCTGATTCACGAAAACGAGCTTAATCCCGATTATGTAATACCCGATCCTTTCAACAAGGATGTGGCAAGGGTTGTTGCGGAAGCTGTAGCACAGGCTGCAAGAGATACAGGTGTAGCAAGAATATGATGCCAATAGTTGACATGCTTGTTCAACATGCGAAAAAGGAGAAAATATCAATGCACATGCCCGGTCATAAAGCGGGCATGCTTTTTTCTTATTCCCATCCTTTCCTGACAGAGGAATACTCGTCCTTTTTAAGAAATCTTGCGGAAGTTGCAAAACATGATGTAACTGAAACATTAGGAGTTGACAGTCTGCATGACCCCAAAGGTGCAATATTAAAGGCGATGGAACTTACAGCGTCAACCTATGGTGCTGCATCTTCCTTCTTTTTGGTGAATGGTTCCACCTGCGGTGTTCATGCGATGATTTATTCATCCTTCAGAAGGGGGGATACGGTTTTTGTATCTTCTGACTGTCATATGTCCGTATTCAATGCTTTAATGGTAACTGGCTGCAATGTGGTTGTTGTGCCTGTTAAAGTGGATGAGGATACATTGATTCCACTGGCAATTACACCGGAGGATGTAAGAAAAGCGTATGAAATGTTTCCTGATTCAAAGGGGATTGTTATGACAAGACCCAACTATTACGGAGTCTGTGCAGACCTGGCAGCCATATCAGAAATCATACATGAGAATAAAGGCGTGGTTCTTGTGGATGAAGCCCACGGTGGTCATTTTGGTTTTAACAAGAAAATTCCTGAAAGTGCATTGAGCCAGGGGTGCGACATGTGTGTGCAGAGTGCCCATAAAACGTTGCAGTCATTGAATCAGGGTGCGTTCTTGCATATTGCAGACAACAAGTACAAGGATAAGGTTTTCAGGGCGTTAAAGGTTATAGAAACGACAAGCCCGAGCTTTTTAATACTGGCCACGCTGGATTTCACAAGAGAGTATATGAAAAATATGGGCAGAGAGAGACTTGATGAGCTTGCAGACAGCCTCAATGACTTTGTTTCACGTCTTGAGAAGTATGAGGATTACATAATATTTGACGGCTGTGGCTTTGAAAAGGACATTACAAGGCTTGTTGTATGTGTAAAAGGGAAGGGCGTCCATTTTGCAAGAATGCTGGCTGACAGGGGAGTATATTGCGAGATGTACAATGACAACTGCGTTGTTTTCATATTGACATGCGCAGATGATAAAGATGTTATTGAAAGGCTTTTTGATACTCTTGTGTCAGTCTATGACGAACTGTCAAAGGTAGAGGTTGAAGAGAAGAGTATAAGGGTGTACAAGGGCGAGATTAGGGAGATAAATCTTCCCAACTTTGAAACATACATGAATCTTGAGTATGAGACTGTTGATGTTAAGGAAGCCGTCGGCAGGATAAGCAGTCAGTTTGTTATACCATATCCTCCCGGAATACCGGTAATTTTCCCATATGACAGAATAAACGATGCCCATGCCGATATATGTCGGAGTTATTGTATTGAAAGGATAAATGTGATAAAATAGAGCTAATCCAATGTTAGGAGGGCAAGCTTATGAAACTGGTATTGGCGATTGTGCACGATGACGATGCACCAAGAGTAATGGATGAACTAAATAAAAATGGTTTTATGGTAACCAAAATGTGTTCATCAGGTGGATTCTTGAAGTCAGGAAATACCACACTGCTGGTTGGTGTTGACGAGTCCCGCGTGGATCAGGTGCTGCAGATAATTGAGTCAAAATCAAGAAGTCGAAAACAGATTATAGATTCTTCAGTCACCAATAGTTCCGCCATTGGAGGAGGGGTATACATGTCATACCCGGTAGAAGTAACTGTAGGCGGAGCGACAGTATTTGTACTTGATGTTGAAAGATTTCAGAAGTATTAATGGAGGCATTATTTAAAGATATATCATGGTTTTTGAAGATATAGCAGGGCAGGATAAAGTGAAAAGGACCTTGCTCGATATTGCAGAGTCGGGCAGGATAGGACATGCCTATCTGTTTGTTGGTCCTGAAGGGATTGGTCGTAAAAGCATCGCAAAAAGGTTTGCCCAGCTGGTTATGTGCATGGGAGAAACAACAAATAGAGGCGAAGTATGCGGTGTTTGCACCAGCTGTAAATTGCATGGAAGCGATACGAATCCGGACTACAAAATTATATCCGAGCCTGAGGGCAAAAATGCTATTGGAATAGATGCGATACGAGAAATACAGGAATCGATGACAAGAGCTCCTCTTTATGGGAGGAGGAGTTTTTATGTGATAAATAATGCGGAGAAAATGACTGTACAGGCGCAGAATGCTCTTTTAAAAACATTGGAGGAACCGCCGGAATATGTAGTGCTTGTGCTTGTTTGCCAGAATGTGTCCCTTTTGTTGGAGACGGTTAAATCAAGATTGAGCAGAATGGATTTTTCCAGGAATACTGACGAAGAGATAGGAGAAATATTTAAGAGAAACGGTGTGGAATCTAACGACATGATATATTCTTATGCGGACGGAATTCCCGGACGTGCTCTATCGCTTATTGATTCTGATGTGGAAGTGTTAAGAAAGGATATCATAAATAGTGTTGTTAAGGTTACAAGCGGCGGTGTCGCTGAAAGAAAGCAAGCGATGAAGGTTATTGAGGGATATCAGGATAAGAGGGATTTTGTATTTTATACCTTTATGTCTATATACAGGGACATAATGATTATGTCCAGATATTCACGGAATGTGAAAATACAAAATGCAGGTTACGATAAGGAGCTTTACGGCCTTGCACGCAAACTAGGCTACCATAAAGCCAAGGAGTGCATTGAAGTTGTTGATGCTACGTGGAAACGCATAGGAAGAAATGTCAACTTCAAGCTGTCTTGCGAACTTATGTTGGTTAAACTACAGGAGGTCATTAATGATTGAGGTAGTAGGAGTAAGATTCAGACCGAATGGTAAGATATATTATTTTAATCCCAAAGGTCAAAAGTTTGACAAAGGGACATATGTAATTGTTGAAACTTCCAGGGAACTTGAGTATGGGGAAGTGGTCATTCCACACAGAATGGTGGATGATGAGGAGATCGTTCCTCCGCTGAAGGATGTGGTCCGTGTAGCTACGGAAGAAGACCATGAAACACATCTTAAGAATATTGAGAAGGCAAAAAGAGCACACGGCATCTGCCTTGACAAGATTAACGAGCACGGGCTTGCAATGAAGCTGATAGACTGCGAGTATACCTTTGACAATAACAAGCTTCTCTTTTATTTCACTGCAGATGGACGAATAGATTTCAGAGAGCTTGTAAAGGATCTTGCGGCAATATTTAAAACCCGTATTGAGCTCAGGCAGGTAGGAGTAAGAGACGAAGCCAAGACCATTGGAGGCCTTGGAGTGTGCGGAAGAGTTTTGTGCTGCACTTCTTGCCTTGGTGAGTTTCAGCCGGTGTCCATAAGAATGGCAAAGGAGCAGGGACTTTCCCTGAGTCCAAACAAAATTTCGGGCACTTGCGGTAGACTCATGTGCTGCCTGAATTACGAGCAGGATGCTTACGAACAAGCGTTGTCCGTAGTGCCCGGGGTAGGGGCGGTGGTGGAAACTCCTGACGGTAATGGAGTTGTTGTTTCTTCCAATCTTCTAAAGGAGAATGTTCAGGTAAGGCTGGACAAGGAAAACGAAACCGAGCTCACTACATATTCGGTTTCTGAAATCAAGGTTATCAGGGATGCGGATGTTTGCGATGTGGATAATTTCAAAATTGGTTTACAGGATTTAGAGGAAGACCTTGACTAAAACGCAATTGGTGGTAAAATAAAATAGTACGTAAATTATTTGGGGGTGTATTTATGGCATATCATATTACAGATGACTGCATTGCATGCGGAGCGTGCGTGCCAGAGTGTCCAACAGATTGCATTTCAGAGGGTGATATTTACGTAATAGATGCTGAGCAATGCATAGATTGTGGTAGCTGCGCGGCTGTATGCCCTACTGATGCTCCAAAGCCACAGGATTAATTTGTACATGACTTTGGAATAATGGATAAAAAAGTTTGCTTGGTTTCAAGCAAGCTTTTTTGATTAAAGGGGTTTTTTTATGCATCCGGATGAAAGAATAGAAGACTTGATGATTGGCAATTTAAGAATAATACAGAAAAATGACAGTTTTAGATTTGGTACTGACAGCATCCTTTTGTCGCTTTTTGCAGAACTGAAGGGAAAACAAAGAGTTCTTGACATAGGAACCGGATCAGGAATCATCCCCATACTTTTGTCATACAAGAACTTGGAAAGCTTATTTGCAGGTCTTGAGATACAGGACCATATTGCCGACATGGCAGCAAGAAGCGTCAGTTTGAACAATTTGAACGACAGGATTTCCATTGTAAGGGGAGATGTCAAAAACATACTTGACTACTTTCCTAAAGCCAGCTTCGATGTGGTTGTTACAAATCCCCCGTATAAAAAACTTGGGACTGGTCTGATGAATGTTAATGAAAGCAATGCTGCTGCCAGGCATGAGATTCTTTGCACCATTGAGGATATTGTAAAAGGAGCAGCTCAGGTACTGGTGCCAAAAGGCACCTTGTATATGGTGAACAGACCGGACAGGCTGTGCGACACTTTGGTTGCATTAAGAAAGTACAAACTAGAACCTAAATTGATAAGGTTTGTACATTCAAAGCTTTCAAGCAGTCCCATACTGTTTTTGCTTAAGGCAAACTTGTATGGTGGTGAGAATTTGAAAGTGGGTACTCCCGTACTTGTGGACCCTAATCTGTCGTGCAAAATGATTGAGGAAAAAGTTAATTTATAGGAGAAGAAAATGCTGTATTTAATTGCAACACCAATAGGGAATCTTGAGGACATATCCATAAGAGCACTTGATACATTAAGGAGTGTGGATTTGATTGCAGCGGAAGATACAAGGCATACCGCAAAGCTTCTTATGCGTTTTGATATTAGAAAACCTCTTGTAAGCTACCATGAGCACAACAAGGATACATTGGGTGAAAAGTTGATAGAGAAGCTGAAAAACGGAGAATCCATTGCGTATGTTACCGATGCGGGTACTCCCGGTATTTCTGATCCGGGAGAGGATTTGGTGAAACTCGCAATTGAAAATGGTATTGAATATACTCTGATACCCGGTCCCTGCGCTTTGATAATGGGTGTTGTTTTATCTGGTTTCAATACAAGAAGTTTTGTTTTTGAAGGATTCCTACCTCAGGATAAGAAAAAGAGAAGGGAAGTCCTTAAAAGGATTTCTGATGAAAAAAGAACACTTGTGTTTTATGAGGCTCCACACAACATACTCTCCACCCTTAAGGAATTGAAAGAACATGTAGTAGACAGGAAGATTTGCCTTGCCAGAGAACTTACGAAAAAGTTTGAAGAATTGAAATGGGGTAGTGTGGACAGCTTGATTGGGTTCTATGAAGAAAACAATCCAAGAGGAGAGTTCGTTATCGTTATTGAAGGGAATCGGGAAGTAGAAGAAGTAATAGAATACGAAGAGGTTGAAATATTCAACATGGTAAATGAAAAGATTGAAAGTGGTCTAAAGAGAAACAATGCGATTAAAGAAGTTGCAAAGGAAACTGGTCTTTCGAGAAACGATGTTTATGCAATTTATGAAAGAAAAAAAGGCACTACCCTTTGATAGCGCCTATATATTATGTTATTTCTTAAGGTCATAAATGCAATCCGGGCAAATATTCTTTCCCTTGTATTGAATCACATCTCTGGCATTCCCGCAGAATACACAGGATGGTTCATATTTCTTCAATATGATTGAATTGGCATCCACGTAGATCTCGAGAGCGTCTTTTTCTTGGATGTCGAGTGTTCTTCTAAGCTCAATGGGAAGTACAACTCTACCTAGCTCGTCAACTCGTCTAACTATACCCGTTGATTTCATCATATTATTCTCCTCCCCTTTACAAAAATATTTACACCTATCATCATACCCTAGATGTAAATTAAAGTCAATAGAAATAGGATAAATTAATATTTAAACAAATATTTGGAATTGTCCAGGCATATATATTAAAAAGGAATCCCAATGGGTAGGTAATATGCTAAATTATATCTGGGTTGCTTTGTTGATTGTTGGTCTGGTCGTTGGTATTGCCAACGGAAAAATTGATGCCGTTGGCAAAACCTTGTTGGATGCGTCAAATGATGCGGTTACTTTCTGCATAGGTCTTTTGGGAGTGGTTTCCCTTTGGTGTGGCTTGATGCGCATATTTCAGGATGCGGGAGGCATTAACTTCATATCAAAACTAATCAGTCCCGTTATTAGGAAACTGTTTCCTGAAACAAGGTACAACAAGGAAGCAGAAAAGCATATTGTCACAAACCTGACAGCGAACTTTCTAGGTTTGGGTAATGGAGCCACTCCATCAGGAATTGCTGCAGTCCATGAACTTGAAAGGACAAATCCAAACACCACTGCCAGAAAAAGCACATGTTTGTTTCTCGTTGTAAATTCCGCATGCCTTCAACTTGTACCTACAACCATTATTGCCTTGAGAAATTCATTCGGAGCGAAGAATCCTGCAGATGTTTTGGTGCCTATATGGATCACATCAGTTCTTACCCTTATAACCGCTCTTCTTGTTTTTTTTATCCTTGATGGAAGGAGGAAGCGGTAATGACTCAATTCATCTCCTATGTAATACCGGTAATGGTGCTTTTAATTCTCGTTTCCGGAGTGTTCAGAAAGGTGAAATGTTTTGATTCTTTTATAGTGGGAGCAAAGGAAGGAGCAACCACCATTGTAAAGCTTCTTCCTTCCCTTGTAGGTCTGATTGTAGCAATCAGCGTTTTCAGGGCATCCGGAGCATTGGATATTCTGGTTTCTTTTTTACACCCTGTTACCAGCTTTCTTGGCCTTGATGACGCCCTTGTTCCTTTTTTGATAATGAGACCAGTGTCTGGCAGCGGCTCATTGGCACTTCTTGCAGACATATTCAAGACTTACGGTGCGGATTCAAAAGCCGGCATGATTGCGTCTGTAATGATGGGTTCTACTGAAACCATACTTTATACATTGACTGTATACACCCAGAATACAAGAATAAGGAAAACCCCCAATGTTTTGACAGCGGCTCTTGTAGCAAGTTTTGTTTCCGCCTTCTATGCAGGGGTTTTCATATCCTTGATTTTTGGTATTTGATTTTAGTCTTCCTGGGGCACCGCCTTTACCAATGAAGATGTTTTTGCGTCTATGTAGTAGAGGAGATACCCAACATATTCTGTATCCGTATAAAAGACGGAACACTTCATCCAGCGGGCAACGGAGTTGGTTATGACATTGGCAGAGGGTATGCCCAGTATTACGAATTTCCGTCCGTCCTGCTCGTATCTGCCAATCAGTGCATGTTTGTGGTTTTCAATATTGTTGTACAGAAACTTTGTTATTATTGTGGGCATAAGTACATTTATTGCCTTGAAGGCGTCGGATGCCTGCTGATAGTTGTCTGCAACCCACCAGTTGTAAGCCTTGTTGGTAGTATTGAATGGATCAAAGGGAAGGAGCATTTCATTGAAGGTGTCGTCAGGATATTTCTCTTCCTTCTTGACTTCCTTGTTTATGTCGGCTGCCTTTAGCTCCTTGTTCAGGAATTCATCCCAGTCAAAGCTGGGTTTTTCCATGTTCTGCGGTTTTGTAAATTGCTCTGTTTTTGAAGGCGCAATTGTACGGCCGTTTGTTGTGTCGTTTGCAGTTTTCTGCGGCTCGGGAGGTTTTTCCTCTTTTATCTCGGGTTTGGTTTCAATATCAACAAGCGGTTTTGGTTCTGGCATGGGTTTGAGTTCTGGTTTTGGTTTTTCTTCGATCTTGTCCAACTCCTTTTTCTCAGGAGCAGCAGTTTTTTCAGGCTTCTTTTGGTAATTGTCGTTGAACATGTCCCTGTCAAAGTTTCTAACTTTCCCAGAAAAAGCTTCAATGACGGATTTGTTCCTGACAACTATGTGGGCGCAGTCAAAACTGTTTAATGATTTCCTGTTTTCATTGAAGCGTACGTCGCAGTTTACGCTCCTTCTTCCGTTTTTCATCTTTCTCAAAGGCACATCCGCCAAATGCAGCTTGTCACCCTGCGCATTTGATAGATACACTTGTCCTTTGTCAGCAGGTACGTTAAGTCCTTCAACCAAAACTTGAACGCGTACAGAGCCGTTTGACTTTCTGAACATGATATACCCGCTTACGCTTTTGTCACTATGCTCGAAAAAGTAATATCCATTGTTAAAGCTCATACATATCCCTCACTAAATAGTTATGGTAAATTATATGACAAGCTTTCGCAAATATTACTTTTTCTACGAGGGCAGGTTGTTTATAGCGTTGTCAAGCCACTCGAAACGGGTATTTATGAAATTTAGGAGATAGTTGATATGGTCGTCATAGGTTTTCATCTCCCTAATATGCTCAGGCTGCAGGGAAGTTTTGTTGCCAAGCAACTTATTCCATTTTTCAAAGTTGTACATTGCAGACTTGTAAACCATGTTTTTACCGTTGGTGACTGCAGAAAGGGCGGTATCTTTTAGTACATCCTTAACCTCGTTCCATCTCGTTTTGTATTTCTCGTTAAACTTAGGATACTGGTAAAGGAAAGTAGTCCAGGTGCTTCCCAAAGTTTCTCCACCGCAGGTAAACCATGTGTCATAAGAGTTGTCTCTGAAGTAGTTGCCAAAGGCAAGGTCGAAGTCCCATATGGGTCCCATGCGGAGTTTTCCGCCTTTATCCTTGTAAAGAAAACAGCTTCTTCTAAATCCTGAATCGAGGTTGCAGGTAAATTCATGTAGAATAACCCAATCAATTACCGAGTCAATGTCTACATAGTTTTCATAATCCAGATTTCTGACTATGGCATTGTCTGCATCCTTTGTAAATTGCGATATGAAGTCAAAGTGTTCTTTTGACATTGCCCTTGTGTCCGGACTCTTTATGGCGACCCACTTAAGAAGCATGGAGTGGAAAAAGTCGACACCCAGTTCAAGGACATTGTCAGTTCCTCCTACCTCAAGGAGATATCCGGTGTCAGGATCGTCATAGTCCTCGTCAATATCAACACGGCTTTTTGCAACTTCTATCTGTTCGCCAATTGAATACACACCCATGTATTCACCGTTAACAAACAAGTCAACAGGGTAGGAAGAAGGTGTGAATTCAAGGTTTGTAAGTTTCTTGCCCATTTCCATGGCAACGTAATTTCTTAGCAGGGAGTGGTCTGCATAGTTTGCAAGGAGCACCCAGTCCCTGTTAGGTGCAAGGCCAAACAAAGATACCTTTTCATCAAATTTGATTCTATATGGTTTCTTGTCAAAAAGTCTCCAGGTGGAATTGCCTCTCCCCCTAATATTCATACTTGTAGTTGGAATTGTATAGTTCCCATCTACATGGTCCGCATCCATCATGAAGGAACCTGGTATGTATTCTTCCTTTGAATCGATTGTTCTATAGTCATCGGTGTATATGTAGATTATTGGAAGAGAGTTTGCTTTTCTCTTTACTGATACCATGTAAGTTCTTGTTTTGCCTTTTTCATCGGTAACGACAATCAAGGGGGATTCATGCAGATCTACCAAATTATTATCTTTTACATATTTCTTATCTATTTCAGCTGTGCCTTCACTTGTCATAAAACTTATTTCAATATCGGCAAGCTGTATGTCGCTGGTATCAAAGGGGATTTGTGCTTCAATTACATTTCCCTTCACCACCCACTCCAGACCCAGAGAGTCATTGCTGGCAAATTCTATAATTCTTCCTTTTCCATTGCCGCCAAGAAAGCTGTTTACAGGCTTTCCCTGATATGTTTGAACATTCATGTATTTTGCCACATAATCTTCTTTAGGAGCGGAATTTGTCCATAAAAGGGAGCAGTTTGGGGCATCTATTGAAATATGGTGATAGCTGAAGTTTGCATTTTCATCCACATTAACTACCAAGGTGCCTTTTTCATCCGTTTGGATATTTAACACGACATCCTTTATTTCAAACCCTTTATTAATAACGAGCCTGACAGGCTTTGTAACTGTTATTTCCTTCTTGAAAGTGTTGTAAAAGGATTCAACAGCCTTGTTATCGAGAATAAAATTGCCAACTGAAATTGTTGTATCCGGATAAAGATAAGGGTAGTGATTGTCATCTAAAAGCTGAAGGAACTTTTCAGCACTTTTTACAGTTGTTTTTGTGCCGATGGATTTTCCGTTCAAGGTCTTTGCTCTTACTGCGTATTCGGGCTCATCCTTGAAAAAGATCTTGTCAATAGTTATGTCGCTGTTTGGAGTATTGGCATAGAAGGCATTAACCCTGATCTGTTTTTTATCTCTCATGTGAATTATAAATGGTTTGGTGGATTCAAAATCCACAATGAAGTCTTGTGTGGATTCAAAGTTGAATCCATTCAAGAAGAATTCGCAGGGTCTTTTAATAATCAACGTTTCAGTCGTTTTGATATCTCCTGTCAGAACCAGAATCAAATCCTCTTTCTCGTTGGAGAAGTCATTGATACTGCTTAGGAAATTAAAGTTGCTGGTATATAGTATTTCCTTGTTTATGCTTTTGTTGTATGTAAAGACGGAGACGGTAAGGTTTGCATCACTGTCTGATTTTATGGTTATTGGTTTGCTGTTTGATATTGGAACCAAGGTATTGTTTGTGTCTTTTCCGTCAATTTGGATATTTCCTTTGTCTATAGAAAGGCCTATGTATGTATCCGTGAAGGTTTTTGCATCCATGTCAAGATAGATTTCGTATTCAGTGTCCTTTTCAAGATTATATTTTATGTATTTATTATCCATGAGTGAAAATATGCAAACCTCTCCCACAGTCAGTTCCAAATGACCTGTGGGTGGTTTTTTGTCGTAATCATGCCTGATGGACACAAGCATGATTACAACTAAAACAATTACGAAAGTCAGAGAAAGCAACCTTTCCGTGGAAAACCTCATGATATCACCTATTGTGGAATGTTTTTCATGCTGAGAGATATTCTTTTTCTGTCAATGTCAACACCTATAACCTTGACTTTGATTATATCTCCCACTCCTAGAACTTCAGAGGGATGTTTGATGTACTTATCGCAGATTTCAGATATGTGCACAAGACCGTCCTGGTGAACGCCAATGTCTACAAAGGCTCCAAAGTCTATTACATTCCTTACAGTTCCGGTCAGAATCATGCCTTCCTTCAGGTTTTCAAGGGTGAGAATTTCGGTGCGAACAATTGGAGAGGGCAATGTATCCCTTATATCTCTTCCTGGCTTCTTTATTTCCTCAATTATGTCGGAAAGGGTTGGGACTCCCACTTCAATGGTCCTGGCTATTTTATCAACTCCAATTTTTTTCGCTCTTTCCTCAACCAGTTTCAAGTCCTTTGTGGACTCTATTCCGCACATATCCAGTAGTTTCCTTGCAGGTCCGTAGGATTCGGGGTGAACTGCAGTGTTGTCTAGAAAATCCTCGCTTTCTGGAATTCTTAAGAAACCTGCGCACATTTCAAAGGTCTTAGCACCAAGTTTGGGAACCTTGAGAAGTTCTTTCCTGTTTTTAAACTTGCCGTTTTCTTCCCTATACTTTACTATCTCCCTTGCAACTGATGTGTTTATGCCGGAAACATAGGAGAGGATGGAGAAGGAGGCGGTATTCAAGTCAACTCCGACTGTATTGACGCTGTCTTCCACCACACCCTTCAGGGCGGAGTCCAAAAGATTGGTGGGCATGTCGTGCTGATACTGTCCTACACCAATAGCCTTTGGATCAATCTTTACAAGCTCTGCCAGCGGGTCCTGCAGTCTTCTTGCAATGGATACGGCACTTCTTAATGCAACATCGAAATCGGGGAATTCTTCTGCAGCAAGTTCGGAGGCTGAGTAAACACTGGCGCCGGCTTCGTTTACTACGATGTATCCGATGTTTCTTTTAATATCCTTTAACAGTGATGCAACAAACATCTCCGTTTCACCGGAAGCGGTACCGTTTCCTATTGATATTACATCTACATTATGTTTTTCGATTGCTGCTTTGAGCATTTTTGCAGCTTCTTCAACCTTGTTGTGGGGTGGAGTGGGATAGATGACTCCTGTATCCAGAACTTTGCCTGTGTCATCACAAACAGCAAATTTGCATCCGGTCCTGTATGCAGGGTCTATTCCCATTACAACTTTACCTTTCAGCGGCCTCTGCATAAGAAGTTGTTTGAGGTTTTTGGAAAAGTTTTTTATAGCGCCTTCAACAGCCCTTTCTGTAAGGGAGTTTCTTATCTCTCTTTCAATGGAGGGCTCTATGAGGCGGGTATAGGAGTCTTCAATGGCTCTTTCTATAAAGTTACGGTACTGGCAATCTTCTTTCATTACATAGTTGTTTATTAGTCTAAGTACATTTTCCTTGTTAACCTGGATTGTGACTTTTAAAAAGCCTTCCTTTTCACCCCTGTTGACTGCAAGTATTCTGTGGTCTGCAATTTTTATTGTTGATTCCGTATAGTCGTAGTAGTTTGAGTAAACTGAATCCGTTTCCGGGTCGGTAGCCTTTGATACTATCTGGCTGTTTAGGATAAAGTGGCCTCTTACTCTTTTTCTGATTTCAGCATCATCGCTGACAAATTCAGCAATTATATCGCTGACTCCGTTTATTGCTTCTTCAAGAGACTCTACTGTAACGGTATCCTTGTTGTCGTCTATGAATTTCTGAATATATTCTTCCAAGGGCATGCCTATTCTTATCTGCTGATAAATTGTTTCTGCCAATGGATTAAGACCTTTTTCCTTTGCTATAGTGGCTCTTGTTCTTCTTTTTGGTCTATAGGGTCTGTAGATGTCTTCAATTTCAGACAAAGTGTCCGCCTTGTTGATTTCCTGAGTCAATTTTTCATCCAGAACGCCTTGTTTTTCAAGCAGATTTTTTACTTCTTCTTTTTTGCTTTCAAGATTTCTTAGGTAATTTAGTTTTTTTTCCAGTTCTCTCAAGGTTGTGTCGTCTAATGAGCCGTGGGCTTCTTTTCTGTATCTTGCTATGAAGGGGATGGTGTTTCCTTCATCGATAAGCTTGATGGTGTTTTCCACCTGATACTCTTTAATATCAAGTTCTTTTGCTATTTTTCTTACGATGTTCATGTGAAACTCCTTTGATATAAATTTTCATGATAATTATAGCACAAAAATGAAAACTGTATCAGGTTTTGTGATATAATGGGTGAAAATAATATAAAGTTGGAGGATAATATGCAGATAAATAGTTTTTCCGTACATGCATGCGGCAATGGTAAAGTACTTACCTATCATCATAATGCAGATGTGTTTCAATTCTTTGGTCCGTTTTACAGTCTGCCTTCCTTTGGCGAAATACGAGTAACAGACAAATACAAAAAAACATTTAATGATATGGCTGTTGAAAAGGAGCCAAATACTAACTTTTACACATACAATGTAAAGGGCGCTGTAATAAAGGATTTTTGTTTTAGTGAGGCTCCTGTTTTTGTAAGGGATATTGAAGGCGATGATATTGTCCATACCATATCGGTTCATGATTATGTAATGGTAAAGGATGTATCCTTCAGGTATGGAAAGAGTGATGTTAAAGTTTTTGAGCTTAAAATCATCTCAGGTACATACATCTACTTTTCATACCCTTTGGTTGGACACATGTACGCATCCATCGTGATTTCGAATGCAAATGGAGAAAACATTACTTTTGATGGAAGGAATATTTATCTTGAGGGCGGCGGAAGGATCGCCTTTGTAGCCGGTGGGCATTATCCAGATACGGTAGAGGAAACGAAAAAGTATTTTGAATTGAATGTGGAAGATGAAAAGAAAAAGGCAAGAGATAGATACGCAGAGTATTTTAACAACCTTCCCGATTTTGAATCCATGATTCCTCTGGATATGCCGATGAGGGATACACTCCTAAAGGCGATAGAATCCAACGTGATTAATATTAAGACACAGCAGCATGAGGAAGGCGGAGTTATTGCAGGATATCCTTATCATCTGGGTTATGTAAGAGACCAGTATGGTGTTGTAAGGGGGATGCTTAAGCTGGGCATGAAGGAAGAAGCTCTTGGTGTTTTGTATTTCTTCCTCAATGAGTTCAAGCGAGAGGGAAGGATAAACAACGCTCACGGCATGGGTCTGAGGGGTGTCATGCACATACATGAAAATGATGATGTAGAAATAACCGGATATATAGTCCTTATGTTCTTTGACTACCTGGGTTTCGTGGAGGACGAGGGCGAGAGGAGAAGGCTTTTTGACGAGTTTTTGCCACTTTTGAAGTGGGCTCTGGAGGCACAAATCAGTCAGGTAGTAAACGGCATGCTGCCATTCAATGGTGATGAAACATACATTGCTGGCGGAATACTGCCAAGGAATGCGATTTTCGACGGATCCTCCGAAGCAACACTCATGTTTATTGATTCGGCTCTCAAATTCATGAATGAAGTTAAACGATTGGGAATTGACTTTGATGTAAGCCACATAAAGGAGAAAGTGGATGAGTGTAGGAAGCTTTATGCAAGGAATTTCTTTGTTGACGGAAAACTCATAACCAACAATCCCGACAGAATAACGGACGATGAAAAGCCAATGTACAGACATGGTGTTTGTGAAGGCTACTGCGGATATTTTGGCTGGATTGAAAAGAGCAAGGAAGCGCTTTATCTGTGTGTGGATTGTCTTGAAAAGGAAGTCCTTGGAGAAAGGGAGTTCAGGAACCACAAGAAAGTGCATAAGCTGAAAAGTGTTCTGCTTCTTCCGATTTTTATCAATTCAACCGTTATCACCATTAATGACATAATGAATGAGATTTATGAGATATCTTTGAAATATCTTGAAACGGGTAGAATACCCTCTGCATCAGGCATGGACAGAAACCTAGGATATGACTTTGGTTTCCTTCTTGGCAGTTTGAACGAGGTTATGAAAGTTATCGACAAGGAGGATGAAAGGTTTGATGTGTTCTTAAGGGCAATAATGCGCATTTATGAGGATACTCTCAATCTGGTTGACAGAACATACACCTGGTGCGAATACTACAACGACCTCAAGAGTTCCGGAACCCAGTACAGACCCTGGGAGAGTGCCATAAACATAAAAGCCTTGATTGAGTTTGCTGAAAATTTCAATATCATAAAGGAGTATATTGAAAAATGAATCGAGTAGGCGGAACATATATCTTTACTCCTGTGAATAATATCAAAGGTGTCGTGCATGTCATACACGGCATGGCGGAACATTTTGATCGATACAGAGAGTTTGCGTCATTTTTGAATGATCATGGGTATGTGGTTTGCGGTACAGACCTGCCTGGACACGGCAGGTCTGTGGGTGAAAAAAAGGGGTATTTCAAAAGCCATGAGGATGTTGTGAAGGCTGTTTTGGAGTTAAACAAGAGTATTAGGGAAATGTATAATGGCATGAGGATCATTTGCTTTGGACATTCCATGGGTTCGTTTTTTGCAGAATACATCGCATCAAAACACAAAGGTGAATTCGATGCATATGTTTTTAGCGGAACCCAGGGGGTAAATGGAATTATTCCTCTTGCCAAATTTATTGCTGGTATTGAAGTTTTGTTTAGAGGCGAAAAACATGAGAGCAAACTGCTGTCTCGTTTAAGTTTCGGCATGTACAACAAAGCTTTCAAGCCAACCAGGACGGATTTTGACTGGCTGACAAGAGACCACGAAAGAGTTGTGGATTATGTGAAAGATGATTTGTGCGGTTTTACTTTTACATCTAAAGCATATTTTGAGATGTTCAAGGTTTTGAAAGAAGTAAATAGCTCAAAATGGGCAAAAAGCCTAGACAAGGATTTAAAATATTTGTTTGTATCAGGGGACAGGGATCCGGTTTCAAACAACGGAAAAGGTGTTTTGAAGCTTGTCGAGAGGATGAAGAAGGCAAATGTCAAGGATGTAAGGGTGAAACTGTACGAAGACTGCAGGCACGAGCTTCTGAATGAGCTGAACAGGGAAATGGTTTTTAAGGATATTCTTGATTTTATCGAGGAGGCAGTAAGTTGAAAAAGTATGTCATTAGTCTTGACCAGGGTACCACATCGTCAAAGGCGCTTCTTTTTGATAGAGACTTGAATCTGATTCACAAGAAGCAGAAAGAGCTGACTCAAATATATCCGAATGCGGGATGGGTTGAGCATGATCCTAAGGAAGTATATGAGTCGTCCTTCAGTGTAATTAATGATGTTATAAAAGAGGCGGGAATTTCTGCTGCGGAAATTTGTGCAATTGGCATTACGAACCAAAGGGAGACTGCAATCGTCTGGGACAGATACACTGGAGAGCCTGTCTACAATGCCATTGTATGGCAGTGCAGGCGAAGTGCCTCCATGTGTGACGAGATTAAGAGACGCAAGGAGCTTTTTGGTTATATAAAAGAGAATACAGGTTTGATAGTTGACGCATATTTCTCCGCCACAAAGGTTAAGTGGATTCTTGACAATGTGGAAGGTGCGTATGACAGGGCCAAAAACGGAGATTTGCTTTTTGGTACTGTAGATTCCTGGCTTTTGTACAATTTCACAAAAAAGCACATGACAGATAGTACAAATGCCTCGAGGACAATGCTTTTTAATATAAGGGACATGAAGTGGGATGAAAGGCTTCTTTCAGAGTTTGATATTCCAAAAAGCATGCTTCCGGAGGTTTGCCCTTCAGGGCATGTATTTGGAGAAACGACTTGTTTTGGCCATACGATACCTATTGCAGCCTTAAGCGGAGACCAGCAATCCTCCTTGTTTGGGCAGAATTGTTTTGAAAAAGGCGATATGAAGAACACCTATGGAACCGGATGCTTTTTGCTGGTAAATACAGGCGATGAGTTTATACAAAGCGACAGCGGCATGATAACAACTCTTGCATCGGATGTGGGCGTCATGAGGAAGTATGCTGTTGAAGGCAGCGTGTTTACAGGAGGTTCTGTAATCCAGTGGCTTAGGGACGAACTTGGAATACTTGAGAGTTCAGCCCAGTCGGAAGAGTTTGCCTTAAAGGTGAAGGACAGTTTGGGCGTTGTTTTTGTTCCTGCATTTACAGGTCTGGGTGCACCTTATTGGAACATGGATGTAAGAGGCTCCATGTTTGGCATAACCAGGGGGACGAACAAGTATCATATTGCAAGAGCCGCTCTTGAATCCATAGCATTCCAGTGTAGGGATGTTATTGAAGTCATTAAACAGGATGCCAAGGTGGACATATCAAGTCTCAAGGTGGACGGAGGAGCTACAAGCAACAACTTCCTCATGCAGTTCCAGGCAGATATAACAAATATGGAGATTGTAAGGCCGAAGATGACGGAATCCACCGGTTTTGGTGCTGCTTTGCTTGCGGGTCTTACGGTTGGGTTCTTTGAATCAAAGGATGAGATAAGACAGAAATACAAGGTAGACAGAAAGTTTGTGCCGGAAATGACGAAGGATGAAAGACGTAAAATAATTGACAGATGGAAATGGGCAGTAGGCCTTGTTACACAAAAATGAAGTAATATTTGACAAATGGAATTGGACATATTAGAATAAGGTTAAACTGAATAGATACGTAGTAATGAATGCTCCTTATACGAATTAACGAATAAAAGTCTGCGTTAATTTTTGTGAGGAGCTTTTTTGTATATTACCCCCTCAAGGAGGTTCCCCCGAATGAAAACCATCTCTATTCTAAGTGCAAAAGAGCGCTTCCTTTCCAAGTTTCCCTGCAATATCCTGAAGGAATACCCGGTAGATATTGAAATTGCCAGGGAGGACAAGCTGCTTGAAAGGATAGAAGGCATATTTGAAAGGAACGGCAGGGACTTGTTCACATTAATGTCCCTGAATGAACAGGGCGAACTGTCAAATGCCACCACACTTATATATCAGGACAAGGCATATGTATTGATAAAGGATGTGCCAAAACTGACGGATTTTTACGTAACCGGTGCTGTGTATACTGAAATGGCGAGAATTTATGTAACAAGAAGCTGCTGTGTAAAAAGAAGCGACATACTGCAATTTTCCTTTATTGCAAACTGCCTTATCGGGTACGGATTCTGGATTGAATACGCCACCAAATTTATAGCCAACAAACTGCTTTCAGAAGAGTATTCCAGAATTAGGGAGCTTTGTACCGATATCAGATACATAAGTTCAGGTTTTGCCAAACTGCCTTATGTGGGAATAAACCAGCTTACAGGTTTTTATCCTTTGGCGGATTTGTTTTCCGTTCTTATGTTGAGAAAGAAACTTGGTGCAAGGAATATCTCTTTTCCCATAGATGACACCTTTATACTTGGTGCACGAGTCAAAATGCATGCGGACAACATCCATGAGATACTGCTCGAACAAAGTCTCAAGGAAGAACCATATATCATCTCTGAGAAGATATTAATAAAACTTGGAGTTGAGCTGAGAAAATTTGATGATGCCATGTTCGATTACAAGGGTCTGACAGGTTCTTGATTATGAAGGGAGTGAAGAATTATGGTCAAACGTGAAGTTATTGAGCTGTTGAATGTCAAAAAGGAAAGGTTCTTTGATGAGTATTGCAATGTTGACTTTTCGAAATATGAAATATACGTGGAGTTTTGTCACAATGAGCAGATACAGGACAGGATAAAAGAGATAAGCCAGGTTAAAGGAGAGGACAAGTTGTCCCTTGAAGAACTTAATGAGCGTACTACATTTTTGAGGAGCGTTTCTTTGGTGTATGAGGACTGTGCTTATGTGCTGGTTACCAACAGACCGTACTCAACGGAAAAATACTTTACCTTTGCCCTGTATTCGGAACTTGCGAAAGTGTATGCAATACACAAGGGAGAGTATGACAGGAATAGAATAGGGGAGGATGAGTTTGAAATTGACTCCATGATGGGTTATGCTTTCTGGAACGCATTTGCATCGCGGATGATTGCATACGAGCTTATGAGCAAGGAATATCCTGAGGTAAAAAAGATATGCCAGAGAAAGACATTGATAAGTGAGAATATTCAATTCATTGACGTGGATATTAGAAAGAGACATCTTGGATGCGTTTTGCTTGCAGACCTTTATGCAATATGTGTTGTCCAGAGCAGATTGAGGGCAAGGAATATCGATGCGGACAAATACTCCTTTCCCGTGGATAAAAGATGGTATGTGGGCAAGAAACTGCACAAGGAATTGGCAGTACTGTTAAAATTAATTGTAAATCAATTGAATAAGGACGAGCCTTATTCAATTGATTTGGCCGCTCTTGAGAAAATTGGAAGCAGCGTATACGATATTTTCTGGAAACTAAAAGAATATGAAGCCACTTTTGCAGTAGTCTAATCAATATTCACAATGCAGCTTTTGCTTGATACGTCAAACACGCTGTCGTTCAATTTTTCTTCTTTTCCAAAGACAACTGCCTGTTTGGCAAGGAAAAAGACATTTGCGCCAACTCCTGCAGGAATTGTATCCGCATTATCCAGAATCAACAGATCCATGAAGTCGGTAATGGGGGAGATGGGTTTGTCCTCCGATACATAGGCAAAGAAGTTGTAGGGAACATCCTCAAAATTCATTACAAGAAGTGGTGTAATCATGGAAAGACGGCGATATCTTCTTTCTATAACATCTTTTGTAACCAAATGCTTGTAAACGTCTTTGAGGGAGTATTCTCCCATAAGCCACCTGCATTCGTAATAATGGAGGGCATACCATACCTGATGATAGCGGACTGTGCTGTCAAGAATCTCATTTACTTCATCCAGTGTTAGACTTGTCAGCTTATTTTCAATGTCAATTCCAAGGTTTTTCAAGGCATCAAGTGCATCTAACACATCGAAAGCATACTTTTTGTCTTTCTTGTAGTCATCAAGCCCATTCTTTACAGTCTGTATCTTGTCATTGTAATGTTTTTCTACATCTTCATAGGTTGAGTCGGATGAAAAGATATCTTTTTCTTCATCCTGTACGAAACCTTCAAATTTCTCCTGAATCTTTTTCTTCACAAGGAATTTAAGTCCTTTTGGAAGAGAGTTGAAATATTCCTTCCATTCATTTAGTCTGGCATTCAACTTGTTTTGCCTGTCAGTGAACTTTGAAATATCTTCATCAAGTTTCCGTTTAAGTTCCTGTGGTGATTTGTCAAAGTTCAAATTTTGGGAAGCTTCGATTATTCTTTTCTTTGCATCCTCCAGAAGGACAAGCCTTGTCTGAAGCAGGTCGCGGCATGTGGTCAGATCGGTAAAGTTCCTGTCAAAAAGCAGGAAACAGTTGTACATGAACTTCTGCTTCATATCATCAATGGCGACCATTTCGTCCTTTTTAGTAATGAAGCCTTTTCCGTCTTTTGTAATCGCCTGGAATTCACGAGCATCGTACTTGTCGTTTACGTATGTGGCAATAGTATTTATTCCTTCCAACCATCTTTTGCACAGCGTGTTTCCCTCGTCCTGCATGTTCATATATGCCAGTAAATCTTTTATGGTTTCATCATTGCCTGCATAGACTGTGATAGGGGCAGGACCGCTTCCCAGAGCGGATTGAATCAAGTTGTTAAACACCATGGATTTGATGGTGGAAAGTTTTATATCGGTATTTGCATATTTAACAGAGAAAAACTCTCCGCTTTTCATAAAGTTCAAATTGTTTATGGCATCCCTTTGTCCGTTTGCAAGATGACCTTCCTTTTCTGGGAAACCTGCATGCCTCAATGGGGCTTCCCTTTCGTCCACCTTCTCCTTTTGCTTTATATTCCCCGTATGGGTGTTTACAAAGTTTGTATACAGCCTGTTTGGCTTGTTGTTGGTTCTTATGCACAGGACAATATGGTTGCAAAGAAATTCAAAGTCTTCCTTTCTTTCCATATTGATATTTGAAACAATCTCGCAGTTTTGAAGAGATCTGTCCAGCATTTTTCATACCTCCGAAAATATTTGTATAAACATTATATACTCTGATTAAGGCAAATACAATATGTATGAATTTAGTTTGTATGGTATAATATAGTGAGGAGTTGAAAGGGGATTAAGAAAGTGAGCAAATCAGGAAAATTTTTAGGAATAGGCATGAAAGCTGTAAAACCAATAATAAACAGCCTTGGCTTGAACAAGAGGAGAAAAGGACACAATCTTTTGGGAGTTATAAAAGGTGTGCCAAAGGAAGTAGGACTATCTCCGGCTCCGGATTTCCCATGTCAAGCTGAATGGATTATTCCCAAGGAGGAGAACTCCGCTAAAATCATTTTATTTGTACACGGAGGGGCGTATTTGAGCGGTTCGATTATAAGCTCAAGACCTGTTGCAGGTCTCCTATGCCAGGTTACTGAAAGCCGTGTTTTAACTTTTGAGTACGGACTCGCTCCTGAAAACCCCTTTCCCAGAGCTCTTGAAGATGCGGTGAAGGTGTGGAAGCATTTGACAAAAGATTATAATCCTAAAAACATTGTGGTTGTGGGAGAAAGCGCAGGAGGGGGTCTTGCCCTTGCTCTTGGGCTTTATCTAAAGGATAACAACATGGAACTCCCTATAGGCATGGTTACATTGTCCGCCTGGGCGGATCTAACCATAACGAATGAATCCCACAAAACCTTGGATAAAAAAGACCCGATTCTTTCCAGCGACGAGCTCAGAATTGCAGCGCTCAAGTACAGTCATGGAGAGTACTTGAAAAATCCATACATATCACCCGTATATGGTGATTTTACAGGATTCTGTCCTGTTCTTGTTCATGTAGGTTCCGATGAAGTGCTGCTTGATGATTCGAAAATTTTGTATGAAAGGCTTAAAGAGGCGAATGTGGAAGCAAAGCTCAGCATATTTGAGGGAATGTGGCATGTATGGCACGGTTTTGAAGTGCCCGAATCAATAGAAGCATTGAATGAAATCAAGGAGTTTATGGAAGGGTTGTCCGATGGAGAAGAAATGGTATAGACTTGATAACGCTGCAAAAATTTTTCCTGTTACAAAAAATTCAATGTGGTCCAACAATTTCAGAGTATCAATTACCCTGAATGAGGAAATTGATCCTGACAGGCTGCAGAAAGCTCTTGAGATGACGCTGCCCAGGTTTCCCAATTTCTCCCTTGCCATGAAAAAGGGACTTTTCTGGTACTACCTGGAGCACAGGGAGGGCTGCCCTCAGGTCTCAGAGGATTCTGCAAATCCTTTAAGAAGGTTTAGAACGAACAAGAACCGCTTTCTGTTCAGGGTCAGATATTATGAAAGACGAATAGCAGTTGAGATGTTCCATGTTATTGCGGATGGAAACAGCTCCATGCTGTTTCTTAAAACTCTTGCTGCCAATTATCTCAAATTGGGCGGAGTTGAAATACCAAATGCTCATGGAGTTCTGGATATAAATGAGAAGCCTTCGGATGATGAAATGGAGGATTCATATCAAAAATATGCTTCCTTCAGGGTAAACAAGCCGAGGAAGGAAAGGAAAGCATATCATCCTAAAGGTGTCGAGCTTAAGTACAACGAGATAAAGATAATTACGGGACAGATAAATCTTAGAAAGCTTTCCGAAAAGACAAAAGAGTACAAGGTTACAATAACAGAGTTTTTGTGTGCATTGCTTATTAAATGCTTTTTGGACAGGCAGGAAAGGGAAGGTGCAAGAAAAAAGAAACCTGTAAAGATATGCATTCCTGTGAACTTAAGAGCTTTTTATCCAAGCAAGACATTTAGAAATTTTGTATTGTATGCGAATCCCGGGGTGGATCCGGCCTACGGAAACTATACCTTTGAGGAGATAGTAACGCAGGTGCATCATTTCATGGGATTAAACATAAATGAGAAGAACATGAATGCAATGATGAGTACAAACATTTCAAGCGAAAGGAATCCTTTCTTGAAGATTCTGCCTTTGTTTATAAAGAATTTTGGAATGCTTATGGCCTACAGAATGTATGGAGAATCCCTTACCACATGTACTTTCAGCAACATCGGAAAGATGAACCTTCCCGATGAAATGATGCCTTATGTGGAAAGGTTTGACTTCATACTTAACAGGCAGAGAAACAATGCCCATGCTGTTTCTGCAGTGGGGTTCAAAGATAAGTTGAACATTACATTTACCAGCAAGCTGATTGACAGTGATGTGGAGAGGGACTTTTTTACCTCTCTTGTCAAAATGGGCATACCTGTAAAAATTGAAAGCAATAAAAATTATGAGGGTGAATAAACATGTCATACTGTGTCAATTGTGGTGTTGAATTAAGAGAATCAGAAAGCCATTGTCCATTATGTGACACGAAGGTTGTCAATCCCAGAAAGCCTTACAATGAGAATGCGGAGAGGGCTTACCCAAGAAGATATGATATCGTCCTGCCGGCAGAAAACAGGATGATGACTGCCCTTCTTGCGACCATTTTGTCTTTTCTTCCTGCTTTAACCTGTGTGATTGTCGATTACGTCATCAGTGAAAAGGCAACCTGGTCCTTGTATGTGGCAATTGCAATGGGTGTTCTATGGTCATTTGTACTGCCGCCTATTGTGGTGAGGAAGCACAGAGATGTAATATCCCTTTTAATAGGAACAATTTCGCTGAGTTTAGGCCTCTGGCTTATAGAGAAAATAGTGCCGGTAAAGGGATGGTTTATGTCTCTTGCGCTGCCGATTGTTATCTGTGCATCGTTTTTCATACTAATCATTATACTGGCTGCAAAGTATGTGGTGTTTGGGGTATTGAAAATGATGGCGTTTTTCTTCAGCTTTACTGCTCTCATGGTGGTGGTTATTGAAATTGTTACAGACATGTATATGGACGACAATGTTCAACTTCAGTGGTCACTGATAGTGTTCGTGCCTCTTGTCCTTGTATCTTTGGTTATGCTTGTAGTTGAAAGGAAAAAGAGGGTAAAGGATGAAATGAGGAAGAAGTTCCATATTTAGTTGTGCTCAATAGTTTGATTTTTCCTGGTTCATAGTGTATCATGATATTCAGTTAATAAGTTGGAGTGATATGGTGAAAGTTTTCAGACTTAAGGAAGGACAGAATATTATTTTTTAAACATGATGTTCTACAAATTTTTCTCTTGCAATGATAAGTGAGCAGATATATGGGTATGTGCTGACCATGAACACATGATGGCGTTGAAACATTGGAGGAGGAAGGCACAGAGCTGAATTATCATGTTCTTCAGGCTCAAGATGTACCGGAAAGAGGAAATTTTCTTACAAAACCAGTATCTGTATACCTACAGCACGTTTTGGTAACTTTATTCTGTTTGATTTTTTGCCTCGTTTTGTATATTATATATATCGAATCTATATTGGGGAGATATTCATGCACGATATGAATAATGAAGATGTTGAGAAGACGTTGGATGATATAAATAAGATGGCAAAGATAGAGAAGATACACGAGGGAGATTCATATTTCGACAAGCTGGCAGATGAAGTCGAGATAGAGATTCGTGATGTCCTTAAACACGAGGAAGTTTTGAACAAGCAACTTGAAGAGGGAACTTCCATCAGTAAATCAAAGGTTTTCAGGCTGAAGGAAGGACAAAACCTCATGTTTGATTTTCCTCCTCATTTTTTAGTGCCTGACAGAGGAAATCTTGTAGATTTTAATGAAAATATTGCCGTAAAAGTAATAACTCCCAAGAAAAAGAAAAGGAAATTGTCTGCCAAGGAAAGAGAGAGAAGAAAACTGAATCTCTTGTTTTACAAGTTTGGCAGATCCGTTGCACTTGCGGTAATGCTTTTTGCTCTTGGAATGATTGGTGAGCAGATTTATGGATATGTGGCGGACCATGAACATATGATCAGGATAAGGGAGCAGTATAATATAGGTAAGGGCAGCTTGATAGAAGTTACTCCTGACAGGGAGATCCCTGAGTATCCAATGGCGACTCCCCCAAGAATTACATATCCACAGGTGGCCACTTTGCAGTCCTTGCTGGAGAATGAAGCAAGAAACAGTGATTTTGTAATGTGGCTTTATGGTGAAGGGGCAGAGATAGATTACTATGTCCTTCAAGCCAATGACAACGAGTTTTATCTGAAGAGAGACATAGACAAGGAGCATAGATCATCAGGTTCGCTGTTCCTTGACTACAGAAACAGGCCTGAAAGGATATCAAGTTCAGGCAAGGACAATAAAATTGGGAGTAATAATATAATATATGGGCACAACATGAGAAACGGAAACATGTTTGGCAAGCTCAAGTATTATCAGAAAGAGGAAGTATTTTTCAAGCACCAGTACCTTTACACCTATACAAAAGAAGGTGTCACCGTTTGGAAAATATTTTCTGCTTACGAAACCACCACGGATGATTATTACATCCAAACATATTTTTCAACCCCTGAGGCTTTTCTTAAATTTGCCAGAGGATTGCAGAAGAAATCAGTGGTAAAAACCGACATTGTTCTGTCTTCAAGGGACGACATACTGACTCTTTCCACCTGTCACAGGTACAATTACAATGACGGACGTTTCGTTGTGCATGCGGTAAAGGTTGGAACTGCACCAATTAATTAACATAAAGGAGAATTGTTTTGGACAAACCTAAAAGAATTGAAAAAACGTACAATCCCATGTTCGAACAAACGCCAATAAGCGATTTGTTCTTTTCAGACTACTTGCCGGGTCTTGATCCTTTGGGCGTCAAGATATATGTTTACTGCGTTTACTTGTCCAAACTTAACCAGGAGTATACGGAAGATGCGATAGCAAAAACCTTAGGCATAGACAAAAGTGTGTTGATGGAGAAATTAATTGAACTAGAAGCAATCGGACTTATGAGCGTTCAAGGAGGAATCATTGCCGTTTGCGACATAAATCAAAAGGAGCTTAACAGGTTTTACAGGAAAATAACTTCCATTATGCCTGATGATGTGGAGATTGAGGATTTAAATGAAAATCAGGCTAGAAACCAGGTTGTAAAGCTGATTAGCGACAGGTTTTTTGGCGGCATGATGCCCGGAAGCTGGTATTCTGAAATAGAGCTTTGGTTTCATCAATACGGCTTCAGTCCTGATGCAATGTATATGCTGTTCCAGCATTGTCAGACAAATGGTGTCATGACAAAGCCGTACATAAGAAAAGTTGCCCAGGAGTGGGCAAAGAGAAACATTAAATCGGTGCAGGATGTGGAAGAATACCTCTTGCGCTATGAGAAGTTTAGAGAGCTTGTAAGGAAGATAACGAACAAGCTGAGGCTTGGCAGAAATCTTACCGAGTACGAGGAAGAAATTGTAGCCAAGTGGTTCTATACATACAAGTATGATTTTGATATAATTGAGATTGCTTTAAAGAAGTCAACGAGCAGACCCAAGTTTTCAATTCGTATATTCGATGCAATGATAACAGAGTGGTTCAAGAACGGACTGAATACGGTTGACATGATAAATGTCTATGAGGAAGAACGCAGAAAGAAATATGCTCAGGATAAAGGCAGGAAGACAAAGCCTGCAAGCTATAGGGATGATGTTCCTCAAATGAGAAATTACGAGGAAAGACAGTATGACGATGAGTTTTTTGAAAACCTGTACAAAAGAAAGGAGACTAAATGAGGAAGAGAATCTACAAAGAGGTCAATGACGAACTCGAGAAAAGAAGATTTAATGCAATGCTCCTTGCTGATAAGAGAAAAGAAGAGATATTTTCCAAGGTTCCACAGATTGCAGTCCTTGATGATGAAATTCGCAAACTGGGAATAAGACTTGGTTTGAGTGCAATAAACGGAGATTACAGAAAAGACGAAATCAAGCAAAAACTCAATGAAACCATAGGTAGAAAGAGAGCTTTAATTTCCAGATGTGGTTATCCTGCGGATTATCTTGACAATGTTCATACATGCATGTATTGTAAGGATACAGGATATATTAAGAGTGATTCCGGTTCTTCAAGGTGTTCTTGTTTCAAGAGCCTTCTTATAAAAAGTCTTTTGAAGGATTCAAATGTCACCCGTGCAGGTGGAACTTTTAAAGATTATGACCTTGATTTGTATCCTGCCGAACCAGATGTGGAAAGGTATAAAGCGAAAGAGTCTCCGCGTGAAATCCAGGCAAAAAATCTTGCAAGATGCAAGGAATTTGTAAGGAACTTTCATACAAAACAAGCAGACAATCTTATATTTGTAGGGAAAGCAGGTCTTGGAAAGACTTTTATGTGCAACTGCATTGCAATAGCACTTATTGAAAAGGGAATTCCAGTGGTATACATGAGTGCTCCGGATTTGTTTGACAACATAGCTTCCAAGTACTCGCAGGATGAGGAAGAACGTGAAAAGGCAATTGAGCTGGATGAACTTTTGACAAATGCGGAACTTCTGATTATAGATGATTTGGGAACGGAGAGGCAGACTGGTTCGAGATATGCCGAACTCTTGGACATTTTAAATTCAAGGGAACTAATGTCCAGGAAAAGAATTTGCAAAACCATAATTTCAACTAATCTCAGTCTAAAGAATATATTCTCCGCTTATGGTGAAAGGGTTGCATCCCGGATAATAGGAGGATTCGAACTTTTGGAGTTTGTAGGTGATGATATACGTATAAAGCATAGAAACCTTTCGTGTTGACATTTTTTACATTATTGTGTATTATATTCATGAGCAATTCGCTCAGTTCAAATTGGTCTTCATCTGTTAGACTTGTTATCCCCCCTAAATTGATTATTATGGTAGTATGGAAAATATATGGTAAAAAATATGTAATAAGGTGGTGTATTGATGGAAGATATAGAACTTCATCAAAAAAACATAAAGGATCTTCGCATTATTGCGAAAAAAATTGGTGTGAAATCACCCACAACATACAATAAAACGGGTCTCATTGAAGCTATTAAAGAGATTCCGGATTATAAAAGCAAAATAGCTGCTGCTTTGGAAAACATGCCTCCTGAAGAAGAAGCGGAGAAGACTGAAGCTGCAGCAGATGAGACTGCCAAACCAAGAAGAAGAGGCAGACCTCCAAAGGAGAAGAAACCAGAGAGAGCTCCTTTGATATTGGCTAGACAGATTGTCAACAGCGATGATGATACAAAAGAACCGGAGATAACCTTCAAAAAGTTTGAGCCTGCTGTAGTTTTCAGAAGAAATGGTGCTGCACAAAGTGCCGACACCATTAAAGAGGATGAATCCAAGAAAACTGAAGAAACTGAGAAGGTAGTAACCGAAGCCGTGGAAAAAGAAGAATCAAAGGAAGAAGAAAAATCTACACAAATCGTTGAAGACACGCAGGAATCAACTAATGAACCTGTAAACGGAAGACAGGAAAACAACAAAACGAAATATGATCCACATTCAGACAATGATGTTGATGGTATTCTTGACATTTTGCCTGACAATTACGGATTCCTAAGAATCGGCAGTTATGTATCCGGTAGCAAGGACGTATACGTTTCCCCTGTTTACATCAAAAGATTTAATCTGAGAACAGGAGACAGGATTATAGGGAAGAGCAGATTCCAGAAGGATAACGAAAAATATCAGGCTTTGTACTATATCAATTCGATAAATGGATTTCCACCTGAATCGATGTCAAAAAGAAAATCTTTTGACAAGCTTACTCCCATATATCCGGATTCAAAAATTGTATTGGAAACAGATTCGAACGAATTGTCCACACGTCTAATCGACTTAATAGCGCCAATAGGCAAAGGGCAGAGGGGAATAATTGTTTCACCGCCCAAGGCGGGAAAAACTGTTCTGCTCAAGAAGATTGCCAATGCGGTTTCTGTCAATTATCCCGAGATGGAACTTATTGTGCTGCTTATAGACGAAAGACCTGAAGAAGTTACGGATATGAAAGAGTCTGTAAAGGGTGAGGTTATTTCCTCTACATTTGACGAAATGCCTGAAAGACACATAAAAGTGGCGGAAATGGTTTTGGAACGCGCTCAAAGGCTTGTTGAACACGGCAAGGATGTAATTGTTCTTCTTGACAGCCTGACAAGGCTATCAAGGGCATACAACCTGACAATTACACCTACGGGTAGGTCCCTGTCAGGTGGATTGGATCCTGGAGCATTGTTCAAACCAAAGAAGTTTTTTGGTTCTGCGAGGAACCTGCGTGAAGGAGGAAGTCTGACCATAGTAGCTACTGCCTTGATTGAAACGGGCAGCCGTCTTGACGATGTGATTTTCGAGGAGTTCAAGGGAACAGGAAACATGGAGCTGCACTTGGATAGAAAACTTTCTGAAAAACGTATTTTCCCTGCCATTGATATAAACAAGTCAGGTACACGAAGGGAAGAACTTCTGTTATCAGAGAGTGAACTCAACGCAATTTATACGGTAAGGAAGGCAATGGCCAACCTGGGCACGGCCGATGTTACCGAGATGTTGATAAACAAACTTATGCAAACAAAGACCAATGTTGAGTTTATAAAGATGATAAATACATCATTCAATGACAGTTACAAGTATTAAGAAATTCCATTTTTGCTGAAATTATTTAAATATCAAGTATTGCACATAACATTGCAACATGGTATAATACACTATGTTGTCCAAAAATATGGCATGCAGCAATGAGTATGAAGGAAGGTGACAAAAATGAAAAAGAACATTCATCCTAATCTAATAGAGACAGTTGCGAAATGTGCATGTGGAGAATCCTTTTCCACTTTATCAACTAGAGAAAATATTAGCGTTGAGATATGCTCAAAGTGCCATCCTTTCTATACGGGTAAGGCGAAACTGGTGGATACTGGTGGACGTGTTGAAAAATTCAACAAGAGATATGGATTCTAAGAGATATAATCAAGCTCACAGCAAGTGGGCTTTTTTATATGTCAAAAGTAAAGGAGCCGAATTAGGCTCCTATTCTTCAATATCTTCGATTTGTCCTGTTCCTCTTGTGATTACCTGATTTCTTGGCTGGTATACGACAGTTCCAATATGCTCGCTTAGGAGTTCCACTCCATTCATAATTATTCTCTTGAACAGCTGAACCTCGTAGCCCATTATGCCGCCTTTTGTGATAAACTCAGTACCTTCAGGCAGGTTTGGATCATCAATGTATTCCGTATCATAGCTTATTGCCTTTGTTGTAGAGCTTGTTCTTATGCGTACATTGCTGTTTGTATCGGTTCCGAGTATCTCTACCTTTATCGTTTCATCCTCATAGGAGCAAACAATCCTTATTGGAAACTCCAGTGTGTTTTTAAATATCAGGTTCTTTGATCCTTTTACAACATGTGCGTCAAAACCAAGAGGACCATAGTTTACTGTATACGGATAGTTGTGGTGCTCCACTATTTCAAGCTCGCTTGTAAAGGCTGCCAGGTAAAGTGCGGAAGCAACTTGGGAAATGCCACCGCCCAAGACCTTTTGTTCCGCAGCTGCGGAGTTGTCGAAAGCATATACGTAACCTGTGCTTTCGTTGAAGGTGCCCAAAGCTTCCCAGAAGTTGAACTCTTCGCCAGGGAAAAGGATGTAGCGATTCAGTGCATCCACACATTTTTGAATATTAGTAGCTCTGTCTTCCATTCTAGCAGGGTCGGTCATGTCGTCATTGTTATTATTCTTGTTGGAAGAGGTGGCGATAGTGTAGTTTACCAGAGTGCTTTCAAGGAATTCCCTCGTTATTTCAGGTTCAACATCCAGTATTGGCAACTCTTCAAATATGACGTTTTCGCCCTTGTTTATTCTGCTTACTATATTATTAAGAGCATCTCTGTCCAGTTTTTTACCAGGTGTGGAATCAGTTATAAGTATTTCTTTTGGTGATATTCTGTCATAAGTGGAATCAACAGGTTTAACATAAACCTCGTTGAATATTTCATCAACATTCAATGGTTTGAATTTGATTGTTGATATTTCCACAACAACCTTTTCAACACTGGTGCCGTTTTTTGTTTCCAATAGTTCGTAAATCGCATCGTTTATGTCGTTTTCAAGTTTCAACTGATTCATTTCACTGCCGTTTTTTCCACCCCTGAAAACTACTGAGTTTGGCAGTATCTTGTAGCTGGGGTCTTCTTTTGCCTCATACAGTTCGTCTTTCAGATTGTTTATGAGCTGTTCCAGTATCTCCTTGTCCAAAGAAAGAGTAAATTTCATTTTGACCGGTTCCGACTTCAAGTTCATGACTTTGAACAATCGTGAATAGATGTTTCCGTTTCTAGCTACCTTATATGCGTCATCAGCAACCTTTTTAGGGTCCGGTGTTTTGGTAACATCGTAAAGTGTTGTTACAATTTCCTTGTCTTCGTAAGAGATTATGAGCTTTTTGTTTTTAAATGGATCTATATATGTTTTGTTAATATAGTCTTCAATTTCTTTCTTTGTCATTCCATAAAGGCTGTAGTTGTTGAAATATACGCCTGCATAAACCTCTCCCTTGTTAAGAGTGGCTGAGATTATTATAGTGGTTATAAAGAAGATGATAACAAGACTACCTGCTGCTATCAAACTAATTATAGTCGCCTTGTGCTTGCGTTCTGCTTTGCCAATCAAATCATCCTTGTCGTATTCGGCGATAAGCCTTCTTTTCTCCCTTTTTTCTCTTCTTTTTTCTTTCTTGGCTTCTTTATCTATAATATATCTTTCGTCATTTATAATTTCATCAAAATCATTCAGCTCAATTCGCGTTTTACGAGCCATCTATATACACCTCTCGTATTATTCTCCACATGCAAAAAGAAGTATAACACAAAAGAATAAAAGAATAAAGGACAAATTTCAAGCATATTATTGGTTGAGGTGAGGCATATGGCAGAGGAGAGAAAAATCCTGGCAAATACAACGGGACACAATGTTTCTATGGATAACAGGGAACGTCTCAGAATATCAGGAGTTCTTGACGTTTACGGTTTTGATGATACATATGTGGCATTGGAAACCGAGCTTGGAAAGATGCTTGTAAGAGGAGAGGGGTTAAAGATAGGCAAGCTTAGTCTTGAGCATCATGATCTGGTGGTTACCGGCTTTGTTTACAGTCTTGAGTATGACGACAAAAAGAAAGGAAAGGGTAAAGGCGTATTTGCCTCCATGTTCAGATGAATACTATTTTTCTGGTGAGTGCAGGAAACGCTTTGAATGAAGGTTTGATGATTGGCAGATCTCTTGAGCTGTTTTTAATCATGATGGCTGCCGGAGGTGTTATTGCGCTTCTTTTTGATTTTTTCAGGGCAGTCCGCAAAGCAACCAAAACAGCTTACAAAGAGGTAACTTATGCTGTCCATATAGAGGATGTGTTGTTTGCGCTTTTGGCGTTTGCCATTTTCATTTTTGTCGTGGTGGTATTCAACGACGGCGAAATAAGAGGCTTTATGATACTTGGTCTGGTGTGTGGCATTCTAATATATTGGGCATTGATATCTCAGATTATTAATAAAATACTGTTTTGGATAATTTATCTTTTGTTTAAAATATTGTCAGCACCTGTTAGGCTGGTAGCAAAGATAAAAAAGATGTTTGAAAAAAGAAAGAATTCAAAAGAAAAATAATAACAGGTGTTGCCAATTATATCCTGTTGTGCTAATATGTCCATAAAGTTGTTGAATTAATAAAAAAGGTACTAGACCTTGATAATAAAACAATATATAATACCGGTATACCAAAGAAAAGATGAGGTAATGGTTATGAAAAAACTGTTTAATCTCAGAAACATTATATTTATAGGCATAATTGTCAATCTAATAGTGATACTGCTTAGCCAGCAAAGCATTTTGGATAGGAACATGAAGAACTATCATGACATGCAGGAGCAAATCCAGGCTGAAACTGAATACAACGACAAGCTGAAGGAAGAGCAGGAGATGATAGGCACCTATGAATATATTGAAAGGAAAGCCAGAGAAAAGCTGGGCTATGTAAAAAAAGACGAAATAGTTTTTATTAATGAAAAATAGCAGGAGGTCTTATTTATTTTATGGTAAATGTCAATGACATTGTAGAAGGGAAAGTTACGGGTATCACAGCATTTGGTGCCTTTGTTCAAATCCAGGATGGAACTACAGGTCTGATACACATATCTGAAATTTCAACAGGTTACGTAAGTGACATTAATGATTACTTAAAAGTGGGACAGACAGTGAAAGCTGTTGCCCTTTCAGTTGAAAAGGACGGAAAATTGAGTTTGTCTTTGAAACGTTATCTTGAACTGGAACAGGGAGAGATACCAAAGAGTATCAAGAGGGAGTACAAGAAACAGGAAAGAAAGCAAAACAAAGGCAATTTTCAGAGCAAAGGAAACTTGCTTTATTCTCAGCCTCCTGTGTACGAGTCTTCCAAAGACAGCAGTTCCTTTGAAGACAAGTTGAACAAATTCATGAAAGACAGCGATGAGAAACTAAGCGCTCTAAGAAAAAGCACAGAAAGCAAAAGAGGCGGAGGTTATGTACGACGCGGATAAGTCTGCAAACATTTTAAAGCTTGTTTCGCTGTCGCTAATAAATAATGCTGGCTATATAGATGACAAATCGGGAAACCCGATGTTATATAAAAGGGAATTGGGTGCGGAGTCTATTGTATATACTTTAAATGCAAGAGAAATCACATCTGATTTAGTCATTTTTAATCTTGACAGATTAATCGACAGTATCATGTATACACCGCAGTCAAAAAATGTTTTCTTTTATTTTCTGATCACAGGTGAAAAGATGCTTGTCGAAGAATTCAAACATGCTTTGTCAGACAAATTTGACGAATGTTATGAACGGGGTCTTCTGTGTGAAGCAATCTTTGTAGATTCGGACAATCTGTCCTACTCCACAATGACGGGCAGAAAACCCATGGACAGAAAATTAAGAAAAGCTCTTGAAAGAAGTCTGGATAATCTTAAAACCTCCAGCATTGATGATACGCTGGACAAGCAGAAAAGAGAATATGTCCAAATGCAGAGTGAATTAAGGCCGCTTGCGAAAGTCGGTCTGTTTAATGTTGCATTTGTCCTGATTCTCGTAAATTTATTCATTTTTCTTGTTGACGGCTACATCTACTTTAAATCAGGTGTGATGCCTCTAACAGAATTGGGCATACAGAATAATGAATTAATAAGGAATGGAGAGACGTGGAGGCTTGTTACCTCCATGTTCCTGCATGCGGATATTGCACATTTGGCAGGAAACATGCTGTCTCTTTACTATTTTGGCAATATAATTTTACCTCATTTGCCCAAGAAGAAGTTTCTTGTTCTGTACTTTGTTTCAGGACTTTCAGGCAATATATTGTCATATTTCTTTACAACCTACCTTTCATTGGGCGCATCAGGCTGCATAATGGGGCTAGGAGGATTTTTAATATATGCGATGTTCTTTTCAAAGAAGGGATATCTCTTTAGAAGAAGAGGGAACTATTTCATTTTTGCATACATGATTGCCTTCAATCTGTTATACGGATTGTTCGTTGAAGGTATAGACAACTACGGCCATTTCGGAGGTTTCTTTGCAGGATTGGTTATAGCTTGGATTTATTCAAGGAGTAATAAAGAGAAGACCAGTGCATAAGAATTATAGAGAATCTTGTTTTTATGGATTGGTCACATGCGCAAGGAAACATACAAAACCGGAGCCGTCAAGCTGATTATCGCAGGCTTTATTGTCAGGTTGATGGGATTTGCAAACAGAATATTCATGTCAAACCTGATTGGGGCAGAAGGTATGGGGCTTTTTCAACTGACATCCCCTGTCTACAGTCTCATTATTCTTACGCTTACGTCAGGTGTATCTATATCCGTATCCAGCATGACAGCGCAGGAAAGGGCGAGAGGCAATGAGAAAAACGCTCTTAGAATCGCAAAAACAGGATTTGCCTTTCTTCTTAGTCTTGGTTTGTTAATAAGCGGTCTTCTAGTTTTGTTTGCAAAATATATTGCAGTGAACATATTGGGGGATGAAAGAACTTATCTTTCCCTGGTCCTTCTGGCTCCCTGCATACCTATTGTGGCAGCAGCTTCAAGTATTAGAGGATATTTTTACGGCTCCATGCATGTAACCCCCACTGCCATATCCCAAGTGGTTGAACAAATTGTGAGGATTGGGGTTATTTTTGTTTTGGCTGTAAAGATTGCAGGGCAGGATCTGGCCTATGCCTGCGCTCTTGCAACGGTATCGGCAGCCATTGGGGAAATGGCCAACCTATTGGTGGTAGGTTGTGTTTTCTACAAGGAAACAAAAAAGCCATATTTAAAATCAGCAACCCTTTCAAGAAGAAAGACAGCAATCGTTATTGCAAAAAGATCGATCCCCGTATCAATAAACAGGCTGCTTACTTCAATTATGGGGGCGGTGGAGGCCATCCTTTTGCCTGCAAGGTTTCTGGCAGGCGGACTTGACTACAAGTCAAGTATTGAAGCGTTGGGAAGACTTTCCGGCATGGCAAGTCCTTTAATATACTTTCCAACAGTAATCACCTCAGCTCTTGCAACCCAATTGGTACCTGCCATATCCCAGGCTTTGTCCTTGAAAAGACACAAGCTGGCAAATCTCAGGATATCCAGGTGCATAAAATTAAGTTTCCTCCTTGGATTTGCATGTTTTTCCCTGTTCTACACCTTCGGAGATTATATTGGAGATTTTTTATACAAAGGTCAGGATGTGGGAAGCATATTGAAAAACATGTCCTGGCTATGCATACTCCTTTATCTTCAGCAGACAATGATGGGAATTCTGAACGGCCTTGGGAAACAGGGATATGCTCTTTTCAGCACAACAGTGGGATATATAGTCAGGATTAGTTTTGTATGGTTTGTAGTGCCCATATATGGTGTTAACGGATATATTGTCGGATCCTTTGCAAGCATGCTGATAATGACAACCATAGATATTCTATATCTCGTTTATCAAACCCGGATGTTTCTTGATCTGAGAGAGTGGCTGCTTAAACCCATGCTGCCTGCAATTGTCATATTCTCGGCTGGCACCTTCTTTTTAGAGTATTTAAAAAAATATCATTATGGATGGATGTTGGCTGGAGGACTGTCATGCATTTGCGGCTTTCTGGTTGCATCGCTTTTCTATCTTAACAAATTTCCCCAACGTCCAATACAAAAGATATGATTTGCCAAACTTATTAAATTTGGGGTACAATAGAATAAGTACATGTTTTGGAGGGTATATGGGAAAAGTTCTTGGAAACACACAAGCTGTAAAACAAGCTCATCTGGATTATCTTGAAACATTTATAGATTCAGTGCAATCGCCTGAAAGTTTTGTGCCGATTGAACTTGTTAATATAATGGCTTACATTACGGGAGAGACTGGCAAGGAAATTGGTATATATATTAATAGAAGAAACAGGGTTGAAGCCATCGTAATAGGGGACGACAGGTCTGTTTCCCTTCCATTTATGGATAACAGAAGGGGAACAAACAGGTTGTCCGGCATAAGGTTTTTACACACCCATCCCGGTGGTTCAAGCCTGCCTTCGGATGTGGACTTGAATTCCCTCAAGACTCTAAGACTGGACGGCATGATTGTCATTGGCGTTGTTAATTACAATGACAAGCCTCATGTTACGGGTGTATCCGTCACAATGCTGGAAAGAGATGAGGAAGAGAGGCTTTCAAATACGAAGTTGTACGGTCCATACAGCATGAAAGAGCTGGACAAGTTTGATGAGTTGTTTGAAATTGTTGAGGAAACAGACGTTATAACTTATACAATAGGGGAAGTGACTCAGGAAGAGCAGGAAAGAGCCATATTGGTGGGGGTATCCACAAGAGAGGACGAAGCTTACCTTGACGAGCTTGCCGAGCTGGCAAGAACGGCGGGAGCTTTGGTAGTGGGCAGGTTTGTCCAGAAAAGAGCATCCATTGATGCAAGATATTACATCGGTAAAGGTTTGGCGGAGGAGCTGGCCTTTCACAGGCAATCGTTGAATGCTGATTTGGTAATATTCGACGATGAACTCAGCTACGCCCAGATAAGAAATTTGGAGGAGATTACCGGTGTAAAGATAATTGACAGAACCGCTCTCATTCTTGACATTTTTGCCAAGAGGGCAACAAGCCTGGAAGGTAAATTGCAGGTGGAACTGGCGCAGCTTCAATACAGGCTGCCAAGACTTACGGGAATGGGTCAGATTCTGTCAAGACTCGGAGGCGGTATCGGAACAAGAGGCCCCGGTGAGACCAAGCTTGAAACCGACAGGCGGGCGATAAACAGAAAAATTAACTATCTGCAGCGCAGATTGAAGGAGATAGCATCTAAAAGGGAAGTTCTGAGGAAAGAAAGAATAAAAAATGAAGTTCCTGTTATTTCATTGGTGGGTTACACGAATGCAGGAAAGTCGTCTCTTATGAACTGCCTTTGTGAGGCGGGGGTTTTTGTAGAGGACAAGCTGTTTGCGACTTTGGATTCAACAGTTAGGAAAATGATTACCGAAGACAACAGCACCTATCTTCTTGTTGATACTGTTGGCTTTATTAAAAAGCTGCCAACTCATCTTGTGGAGGCCTTCAAGTCTACATTGGAAGAGGCAACCCAGGCGGATTTGCTTCTTCATGTGGTGGATGCCACAAGTCCTGATCTGGATGAAAGAATTGAAGTGGTAGAGTCTATATTAAAGGACATCGGTGCTGCAAACAAACCCAAGTATCTTGTGGTGAACAAGATGGATATCGTCAGTGATGGAGGTGTTGTAAAGCCTGGCAGGGTGTTTGCCAAGACTTTTTACGTTTCTGCCAGGACTGGAGAAGGCCTTGATGAACTTAAAAAGGGTATTTTTGACTTCTTTACAAGGTTTTTTGAAGAATTTGATATATTGGTGCCTTACAAAGAGGCTTGGGTGCTTCCTTTTTTGCATGAAAAGGGAGTGGTGAAAGATGAACAGTATACGGAGGATGGGATAAAAGTTACAGGCACTCTTCCAAACCAGTACATGCATAAAATACGAGAATTTGAAAGAGGGAATGTATGAGCAGGTCATATATTACTTTATCAAAAGAGGGCAGCGGAACATATGTTGAAAAACGGTCCGAGTTCATAGGATATGCAAAGCCTGTTTCAACTGAACAGGAGTGCATTGATTATATTGAAAAGATTAAGGGTATGAACAAAGGAGCGAGGCACAATGTCTATGCGTACATTGTAAATGAGGACGGACAAGTCGTTTCCAGATATTCTGACGATGGCGAGCCGCAGGGAACTGGTGGTATTCCTGTATTGGATGTTTTGCGAAAACAGGATATCACGAATGCGGTGATTGTAGTTACCAGATACTTTGGAGGGGTCTTGCTTGGTGCAGCAGGTCTTGTAAGGGCATATGGAAAAGCTGCTTCATTGGCGGTTGCCGACGCAGGACTTTGCAGAATGGTTCTGTGTCAGCCTGTTAGTGTCACAGTGGAGTATACTTTTTATGGAAAGCTGCAGAACGCTCTTGCGGACAAAATGGCGCAAGCTCCCGTGTTTGGTGAAAATGTCACTGTTACATATATTGTGGAGGAGGATGAAGTTGACAAGGTGGTCAACATTGTCAATGAGGTTACGAATGGCAAGAATTATTTAAGTTTAGGGGAAAAGGAATATTACCCTGTTACTTGAAGGTTTGGTGAAATTCGAATATAATTGATGTGATAAATTTATATAATTTGGAGGAATTTTATGGCTGGTCATTCTAAGTGGGCTAATATAAAGCATAAAAAGAGCAAAACTGACGCTCAGAGAGCAAAAATATTTACAAAGCTTGGCAGGGAGATTCAGGTTGCCGTACGCGAAGGCGGTCCGGACCCTGAAACAAACTCAAGACTTAAGGATGTTATTGCAAAAGCCAAGGCCAACAACATGCCCAATGATAACATACAAAGAAGTATTAAAAGGGCTTCAGGCGAGGGCATGAGTGACAACATGGAGGAAATTACCTATGAAGGTTACGGTCCTTCAGGAGTTGCAGTCATAGTTGAGGCTGTTACAGACAACCGTAACAGAACAGCTGGTGAAATGAGACACTATTTCGACAAATATGGTGGAAATCTTGGAGCAACCAACTGTGTGTCCTTTATGTTTGATAGAAAGGGTATTATTGTTATTGAAGACGATGGAAGTTTTGAAGAAGATACATTGATGATGGATGTGCTTGAAACGGAAGCTGAAGATTTTTCAAATATTGATGGTGCTTATGAGATTGCCACTGCTCCTTCTTCCTTTTCAAGTGTAAGGGATGTTTTGGAGAAAAAGGGATACAAATTTGCAGAAGCTTCAATTACAATGGTTCCCCAGTCCTACGTGAAGCTTGAAAATGAAGAGGACAGGGAAAAGTTTGCAAAACTTATAGATGCCCTGGAAGATAATGATGATGTAATAGAGGTATATCACAACTACAGCGAGGAATAGTTCTTATACAATTAGGAATAATTTATATCGGAGGGCTGTAGTTTGAAGAAAATACTTTTATTGTTATTAGGCGCAATCATAGCCGGAATAAGCTTTAATTTGATACTGATACCTGGAGACATCGCCCCCGGCGGTGTTTCCGGAATTGCAGTAATTATAAACATGCTTACAAAGGGTCTGATTCCAGTAGGTACGTTGACCGCCATTCTTAACATCCCCTTGTTCATTGCAGGGTACAAGGTTCTAGGAAAATCATTCATATTCAGAAGTTTTGTTGGAACGATTCTTTTTTCCATCATGATAGACGTACTTTCCGTAATAAACTGGATAGGCATTTCAGACAAAATCGGATTAACCACCGATGGTGTCGTAAATGATTTTATCCTTTCGAGTATTTGGGGTGGTGTTTTGTACGGCATGGGACTTGGTCTCATCTTCAGAGCAGGTTTTACGACAGGAGGAACCGACATTGCAGCAAGACTTCTGCAGAGAAAGTTTTCATGGCTGTCATTGGGACAGCTGCTTCTTGCAATGGACATATTAATCCTTACACTGGTGGCCATAACGTATGAAAAACCTGTTTTTGCCCTTTATGCGGGAATAACCATCTTCCTAACTTCAAAACTTATTGATGTGGTGGAAGCAGGTCTCCACTATGCGAAAGAAGTATATGTGATGACAAACAAGGCGGAAGACATTGCAAAAGACGTAATGACGGAGCTTGATAGGGGGACTACAAAGATGGCTGGAACCGGCATGTATACAGGTGCGCATATCGATATATTGATTTGCGTGATATATAACCGGCAGCTTACGGCTTTGAGAAGGATAATAGACCGACATGACCCGGATGCATTCATTATAATCAAGGATGTAAGGGAAGTTGAAGGATTATACTCGGATCTGTGAAAGGATGTAAAAATGTTTGTAGACACTCACGCACATTATGATGACAGCGCTTTTGACGAGGACCGGCATGAAACTTTAATGCGTAATAAGGAGTACGTCCATTTTATCGTAAATGCAGCCCAGGATTTGAAGACTACGGATGCATGCATAGAGCTTGCAAATACGTACAACTTCGTATATGCAACCTGCGGCATTCATCCGCATAATGCAAACAGCTTCTCGGAGGAGGTTATGGAGCAGCTTTACAAAAGGGCGCTTGATGATAATGTGGTGGCAATCGGGGAGACAGGCCTTGATTTCCACTATGATTTTTCCCCGAGAGAAATTCAGGTTAAGAGTTTTAGGGCAAATATCAATCTGGCCAGGGAAGTTAAAAAGCCGGTTGTTATCCATTCCAGGGAAGCAACTGAAGAGACTCTCAGAATTCTCAAGGAAGAAAGAGTCAATGATATTGGAGGGGTTCTGCACTGCTTTACCGGAAGTTTCGAGACTGCACTTGAGGCAAACAAGCTTGATTTATACTATTCGATAGGTGGAGTTGTTACGTTCAAGAATGCCAAAAAGATTGTAAAGGCATTGGATGCCATACCAAATGACAGGCTTATGCTGGAAACGGACGCACCATATATGACTCCCGTACCGTACAGAGGAAGAAGAAACGAGTCCATGTACCTTTCATATGTTGCAAGAAAAATTGCTGAGATAAAAGGAATGGATTACGAAGAACTTGTTGAACTGACAAATATCAATGCAAAGCGTTTTTTTTGTGTATAGTGCACAAGCGTAACTGGAATATTTTATGAAATGTTGTGCACAGTGCACAAAGTTTTTACTAAAAAGTTGACACTTTGCATAAGATATAATAGAATCTGACAGGTGTTTAGCTGTAAACATACTTAACAGGAGTTGATACTTTGAAGAAAGGTAAATATGCTAAACTGTTTGCGTTGGTTAGATATCCTGTAATGCTTATTGGCGTGACAGTAATGTCCATAGCTTTGGCGTCCGGGATCTTCGCCAGCAACATAAACACGGTTACCATATGTTACAACGGAACACTTATTGATGTTACGACCACCGGTAGAACCGTAAAGGAGGCCTTATCGGTAGCAGGTATTAATCTTACAGAAGACGACTACATAAATCATGATATAGATACATCCCTTTCCGGAGTCGATTTCATTGAGATCGAAACCCCAATTACACTTACTGTAAATGTTGAAGGCAGGGAAGTAATGATTAAATCCCGACAGTCAACAGTTTCAGAAGTGTTGGAACAGAACGATATAGAGCTTACTGCCCGGGATTTGGTAATAGGAGCGGAGCTGGATGAGATAACCGAAAATGGGATGAATCTATCCATCGTAAGGATACAGGAAGAATATGATATTGAGAACATAACAATTGAATATGAGACGGAATACGTTCCGTCAAACTATCTGCTGAAGGGTCAGACTAAGGTACTTACCCCGGGTAGGGAAGGTGTAAGAACCTTGGTATACCGTGTAATCAAAGAAGAAAATGTGGAAATTTCACGCACTCTCGTATCTGACAAGATAACAGTGAATCCGATCAAGGAAATAATTGCTTACGGAACCATTGCAAACTTTGTCAACTCGAGAGGTCAGACAGTCAGCTATACGCAAGCGTATGAAATGACTGCAACTGCGTACACAGCCTGCGAAAAGTGGGGTTATGCAGTACATATGCCTGGCAAGAGGGCAAGAGTCGGTGTTGTGGCAGTGGATCCAACTGTGATTCCGCTTGGTACAAAACTTTATGTCGAAGGTATGTATGGAGTATGGGATTACGGTTTTTGCGTGGCATGGGATACCGGTGGTGCAATCAAGGGTCACAAGATTGATTTGTTCATGGACACCGAGGAAGAATGCTTCAGATGGGGCATAAAGAAAGTAAAAGTTTATGTTTTGCATGACCAATCTATTGATGTTTTTTCGTTAAGGGGATAAAATATATATCAGCTAAATACACTAATTGAGTTATCCCTGAAAGGAAGATTGGATCAATTTGGAAAGAGGAAAGAAAATCAATACAAAAGAATTGATGAAGGTTTACAACATTGAACCTGTAAAAAAACTTGGACAGAATTTTCTCCACGATTATAACATTGTGGAGAAAATTGTTTTATCTGCGGATATAGACAAGGATGACTGTGTTATCGAAATAGGACCGGGTCTTGGCGTTATGACATCGTATCTTGCCGAGAGGGCAAATAAGGTTATTGCCGTGGAAATTGACAAAAAGCTCATCCCGGTGCTGGAGCATCTCAAGGAGGACTATGAAAACATTGAGATTGTCAACGAGGATGTTTTGAAGCTTGACATAAACAAGGAAATTATTGAAAAGTATTGCTCTGATAAAAATGTAAAGGTTGTTGCCAACCTTCCATATTATATTACAACACCAATAATCATGAAATTTCTTGAGGAGAATGTAATGAATCTTGAGTCCATGACGTTTTTGGTTCAAAAGGAAGTGGCGGAGAGAATTTGTGCAAAACCCGGAGGGAAGGAATACGGCATGCTTACTGTTGCTGTCAACTACTTTGCCTATCCCAAAAGTCTTTTTAAAGTTTCACCGTCTGTTTTCATACCAAAACCCAATGTGGATTCAAGCGTGATACGGTTTGACGTAAGGAAAGAAAGACCATTTCACCTCAAGGACCAGGATTTCTTCTTCAAGGTGCTGAAGGCTTCTTTTGCCCAGAGAAGGAAAACCCTTGCAAACAGTCTTTCCAATGCTCCCTATTTAAATGTTACAAGAGAAGACGTTTGCAAGGCTTTGGAAGAGATGGGCAAGGGTATTTCCATAAGGGGAGAGGTTCTTTCGGGTGAAGAATTTGGTACTCTTTCGAATATTTTGTACGATATTCACACAAAATAAAAAAGTTAATAAAATGTTATAAGTTATTTTAATTCCTTATTATTGTATTTTATTGCTAATAAGATATAATAAAATAGGCATTTTTATTTATAAAATTTTAATGCTCAGAAAGAGGTAGAAATATGTATAACAACAAATATGTAAATGAATGGGTAGAGCAGATGGCTCAATTGACACAACCCGATGAAATTGTGTGGATCGATGGCTCCGAAGAAGAAAAAGACAGACTTACAAAACAGGCTTTGTCTACAGGAGAGCTTGTCGAACTTAACCAAGAAACATATCCCGGATGCTATTATCATAGAACTGCGGAAAATGATGTTGCCCGCGTGGAACATCTTACTTTCATTTGTACCTCAAAAAAGGAAAATGCAGGTCCTACTAACAATTGGATGGAGAAAAGCTACGCTTATGCAAGACTAGGCAATTTGTTCAATGGTTCAATGAAGGGTAGGACAATGTATGTTATCCCATACTTGATGGGACCTCCAGGTTCTGAATTCAGCAAAGTTGGTATCGAGATTACAGACAGTATTTATGTTGTTTTGAATATGAGAATAATGACTCGCATAGGAAAAATTGCAATGGATTTCCTTGGCGATTCCAATGATTTTGTTAAAGGACTCCATTCCAAGGGAGAGTTGGATCCAGAGAAGAGATTCATATGCCACTTCCCAGAGGATAATGCAATCTGGTCCATAGGTTCCGGCTACGGCGGAAATGTTCTCCTGGGTAAGAAGTGCTTTGCACTTCGTATAGCCAGCGCTCTGGGCAGAAGAGAAGGATGGATGGCAGAGCACATGCTTATTCTTGGAATAGAGGATCCAAATGGAAAGGTAGAGTATATTGCAGCTGCTTTCCCAAGCGCATGCGGTAAAACAAACCTTGCGATGTTGATTCCACCTGAGAAGTACAAGAAGGCAGGTTACAAAGTCTGGACAGTAGGTGACGATATTGCGTGGCTCAGAATTGGCAAGGACGGAAGACTCTGGGCAATCAACCCGGAAGCAGGTTTCTTTGGCGTTGCTCCTGGAACCAGCATGAAGTCCAATCCAAATGCGCTTCTGACCACAAAAAAGAATACAATATTTACAAACGTTGCATTGACGGAAAACAAGGAAGTATGGTGGGAAGGCATGGGTGTTCCCGCACCAGAAAAAGCGCTTGATTGGAGAGGCAATCCATGGACGCCGGACATGGATGCCAAAGCTGCACATCCAAACTCAAGATTTACAGCACCTGCAAAACAGTGCCCGTGCATTTCTGACAAGTTCGAGGATCCAAACGGTGTGCCCATTTCGGCTATCGTATTTGGCGGACGTCGTGCAAAACTTGCTCCGCTCGTATACCAGTCCTTTGATTGGGAGCATGGTGTATACGTAGGTGCAACCATGGCATCCGAGACAACCGCTGCTGCAACAGGCAAGGTTGGAGTTGTTAGAAGAGATCCTATGGCAATGCTGCCATTCTGCGGATACAATATGGGCGAGTACTTCCAGCATTGGATTGAAATGGGCAGGAAGATTCCAAATCCGCCAAAGATTTTCAATGTTAACTGGTTTAGACTTGATGACGAAGGCAAGTTCATCTGGCCTGGATTCGGTGACAACCTCAGAGTACTACTCTGGATACTGGACAGATGCAATGACAAGGCGGACGCTGTCAAGACTCCTATAGGATATCTGCCAAACCCAGGAGATATCGATCTGGAAGGCACTGATGTTGATCTTGATACACTTAAGAGCATTCTTGACGTCAACAAGGAAGACTGGATAGAGGAGCTCAAGAGTCAGGAAGAGCATCTTGGCAAGTTCGACAAGCTTCCTGTTGAAGTTAGAAATCAATTTGAAGCTCAAAAAGAAAGAATCAACAACCTGTAACAATAAATTAAGTTTTAAAGCCACAGACAATGTCTGTGGCTTTTATCATATAATTCTTGTCCTGTCATATATTAGTTATTGATTACTTTCAAGGACGGGTGTGCGAATGCAGGACAAAGACGACTTCATGAAAGATATGGACAGGATGTACAAGAAACTGAAAAGGATGAGAAGAAGAATAAAGAAGCGGGAGCTTGTGGGTTTAATTCCACTTTTTATTACTCTTATCCTTGCGGGTGTGTTCATCCATACATTGAGCATGAGGTTTGATTCTGAATCCTTCGCAGAGTTCAACGAAAGTTATATTGATACGATAATAATTACGCTTGGATTCTATGCATTCAAAGCGCTGACTTTGTTTGTTATCTCACCAGTATTGATTTATGGGTTTGTAGGTTTGCTGTTCAGCATGCCTGTTGCGATGATTGTACTTGTTGCCGGGTTGTTTTTGGAACTTTCAATAAATTTCATAATGGGTAAGTTTTTAGGCAGGGTATATGTTGAAAGGCTTGTACTGCGCATTGATGACGAGGGTAGGTTGTTGGAAAGGCTTAAAAACATTCACAACAGTCGAATGAACATATTTCTAATGCGGTTTATTGGAGTGCCTCCAATAGGTATAACGAGTGTGTATTTGTCTGCCATGGGTCTGGAATTCAAAAAGTATTTGATTTATTCAATGGCGGGACTTCTTCCAAAAGCCATATTAATAACCTTGGCAGGGTCTGCTGTAAGGACGCCGGACTCTCCCTTGTTTGTTGTATCCGTTGTCTGTTTGTTGGTGCTGGGTATTGTGTTTTACATATATGGCAAGAAGAATAAATAACAAGAAAAAGAGCTGTTTTTAACAGCTCTTAAAAGAAGTTATACCTTTACTTTTCTCTTTGCAATAAAAAGGACGCTTGCCAACACGAAGAATATGATGGCTTGAGCGAATGCTGCAGAATCGCCGGTTGGAACATTTGGTTCAACTGCCTTGTCGCTTGACAGGACTACCTTGTTGGTTCCGCAGGCGGCTGGATCGGTACGGTTCAATATAGTGCCGGAGCCCCATTCAAGGCATCCGTCATAAGCCTGGTTTGGATCATCGGAGTCGTTTGAAGCAGACAGACGCCCTATGGCAAGTCCTATATCATCGCCAGCTTCGACCTCGACCTCCAGAAAAGCCCATGGAATTGCAATCTCGTAGGAGGTCATGTTGTTTTCATGTTTTACGGCGACTTTTGCGCCTTCTATAACATTTTTGCCTTCGTTCCAGCAATGGCTCACGCTTTGATTGATTTTGCTGTTGAGAGCAAAAACAACGTCTACAGCCTTGTCGGATTTGTACGTTTTGTCGGATTGTCCCTGGCTCTGCCAATTTCCTAAAGGATCAAGCTTTAGCTGAACACAGTCTCCACCCCAAAGATTTGCACCTTCCTGTCTGTTGGAGTGTTTGGTGTCAGGTGTTTGCAGTGCCAGATAGAAATAGTTGGAGTCCCATCTGAGCCAGGCTGTCCAAGTAAGTTCTGGAGCGCCTGCGGTTAAAAATACCTGCTCAGGATTACCATTGACAACATCCTTCAGTGTAGGCTCTCCCCATTCCTCTTCGGTGATGACACCGTCAAAGGTAGGTTCTGCGTCAAACTTAAGAGCGTTCACTGTTGCTGGCAGAATTTCATTTGCATTTACTGCAATAGCAAACTGCACAAGGACCAGCAAGATTACAAGAAATACAACAGCTCTTTTCATATGTATCTCTTCCATATCGGTATTAACAGTTAGATTATATGTTATAATGATGGAAATGTAAACATGCTATGACAAAAAATATGAAAGAATATGGTATAATATTAAAAAGAAATGTATATAATTCGGAACATTGGAGGAAATGTATGGAAAATATTATACAACTTGAGATTCCCCCATATCCCATGTTCAGGATATCTGCCTTTCGGGAGTTTGAAGAGGGAGAGTGGCACATTACAAGAAAAAACATGGAGTATATTTTAATAATAATGGTGGAAGGAAAATTGTATTTTACTGAAAACGGCAGAGAGGTGGAACTTAACAAGGACGAATTCTACATACAAAGACCAAACATCTATCAAAGCGCTTTGAGGCCCAGTAAAACCCCCAAATATTATTACATCCACTTCACCCAGGAAGTTTCTGATTATACCGGATATTTTCCTGCAAAGACCTTGATACTGCCAACAAGAGGAAAGTGTAAAGTTCATGTATATAGAAACTATCTTGATAGAATTGCTTATGCTCATCTAGACAGTGCAAGTGACATTTTGGAAGTGCAGTCTCTGTTTCTTGATTTCTTGCAGTTCTTTTATGAAAATGAGATAGAACAGCCCAAATGCAATGCAGGTACGGTTTTGCTCGATTACATGAGAAAGAATTATCAATCACACATAACTCTCAAAACTTTGTCAGAGCTTGTCAACTTCTCCGAGGATTACACAAGAAGCATATTCAAAAAAAGATATGGTATAGCACCTCTTGAGTATCTTGCAAAAATCAGACTTGAGATGGCATGCAAATTACTATGTACTACGGACTATTCCATTGAGAAAATAGCTTACGATGTGGGATTTGGGGACGTTTCAGTATTTTACAGGAATTTTGTTAAGGCATTTAATATGGCGCCTTCCAAGTGGAGAAGCATGTCAAGAAACATGTAACTGTTCGGAAATTGCACGATTTTTCCCAATTTCTGCAGTTTCATGAAGAATGAATTAATGCTAGAATTAACATAAGTTGATGGAGGTGTTGATAAATGAAAAGGATAGTTGTACTTATTATTGCAATCCTTATGTTTTCAATTCTGGCCCATGCAGAAGAAGGAGACAGGTATGAGGCGGAACTGGCTTCTATTTATATGTGCAACAATGCTGGTGATCATGTAGCGCAGATAGACAATGCAGGTGCATATGTTGAATTTATTCTTGATGAGACAACCGCTCCGGGTGTTTACAAGCTGAGAATCTACTATGCGGCGGCCCTTGAGGGAAACAATTCCCACACACTATTTATTGACGATGAGGAGATTGAAAGGATAATGTATCCTCAGTCTGAACTGGGTTGGTCTACCTTTTCAGAAGATGTATATGTGGAAACAGAAGTTACACTTCCGACAGGTGTATGTACATTAAGGCTTGAAAAAACGGAAGAGGATGAAGGGTTTGCAGAACTGGACGCAATCAGACTTATTCCCGTTACTTTGTACACTCCGGAGCCTACACCGGAACCAACAGAAACGCCAATTCCAACTAAAACAGAAGCGCCCAAACCTACAAAAACACAGGAAACCACTACTGAGGAAAAAGATTCCTTCAATACTTTGTTCGTTGTAGTTCCTGCTGCAGTTGTTGTTTTGGCTGCTCTCGTGATAGTCCTTATTGTTAAAAAAAAAGGGCATAAAAACTAAAACTCTTTTAGTTTTGATAATCTGTGTTTTAAGTGTATCCTTGATTTTGGTCTTGTTTATAAATAAAGACAATAGAGAGGTTAGTTTTTCCATGCATAATTTGGATAGTATAGTGCTTTCGCCCATTCCTTTGGGCGATATTGAGGCAAAGGGCTGGCTTTTAAACCAGCTCCTTTTGCAGAAGAAGAATATTACTGGAGAGTTTGAGGACATATCTCCGGATGTGAAAACCACCGGAGATGATCGTTCTGGTTGGCTTGGAGGTAGTGGGGAAAGCTGGGAAAGAGGCCCGTATTACGTAAGAGGTCTTGTTTATCTTGCATACGCCCTTGATGATGACTCACTTAAAGAAAAAGTGCAAAAGTGGATAGACTGGGTGATAGAAAGTCAGATTGATAATGGACAGGCAGGACCCAAGGCAGGCATGCCGGATTTTGACTACTGGGCAATGATGCCCATGCTTATAGCATTAACAGAATATTATGATGCCACAGAAGATGAAAGGGTAATTGGCTTTTTGGATGCATATTTCAGATTCCAGCTGGATGCATTGAAGAAAGATCCATTGAGGGATTGGGGAAAGGCTAGAGCTGGTGACAACATATATGCGGCTAAATGGCTGTATGATAAAACGAAGGAATCGTACCTTGTCGATTTGTGCAACCTTTTGTATAACCAGGCTGATAATTGGAAGTCTGCCTACGAAAAGGGGAATTGGGGACACATAGTCAACACCCATCAAAGCTTTAAATTGTTTCCGCTTATGTTTGGAATGACAGGAGATAAAACTTATGTGGATACATATTATTCAGGAGTTCGGAATCTGTTCAGGACTAGCGGTAGAATAGATGGAATGTCAAATGGTGATGAAATGTCAGGAGATATTGAGGCGACAAGAGGAACGGAAACCTGTGCTGTTGTTGAGCAGATGTTCAGCGACATTGTAGCATTCAGATATTTGAAAGACCCAAGGATAGGCGACAGCCTTGAAAAGGTTTGCTTCAATGCACTGCCGTCACAGCTTACACCAGAAATAACTGGGCAGGTATATTTCACCATGCAGAATCAGATAGAAGCAACCTTGGGGTATCATGGCTTTTCTTCAGACGGTGGAGACAGATCTGTGTATGGAACACCTGGCGGGTATCCCTGCTGCATACACAACTTCCATATGGGTTGGCCGCTTTTTGCATCCAACTTGTGGTTCAGAACAAGTGATAGCGGGCTTTTAGCGTTTGCATATGCTCCAAATGCTGTAAAAGCCCAGGTTGGTAATAATACAAATGTGATGATAACGCAGAAAACCAATTATCCTTTTGAAGACAGCATATTATTAAAAATCGAGGCGGATAACGAGGAGACATGGCCTCTGTACATTAGGATTCCCTCATGGTGTGATGAAGCTAAAATATATGTAAATGGAGACTTCAAGGGTAGTTGTAAAGAGGGTTCATTTGTAAGGCTTGAGGCAGAGTGGAAGTCCGGGGACGAGGTTAAGATCGTACTGCCGATGAAGATAAGGACAAAGTTCATGCAGAATAACAGTGTTGGGGTTACATACGGACCTCTTGTTTTCTGCTTGTTTATCGAGGAAAACTGGGAAAAGATTTCTTATGTGTCAACCGACTGGAAGATTCCTGAAAAGTATTCTTCCTACAACATAACGCCAAAAAGCAATTGGAACTATGCACTGAATTTAAGTGAAGGTTTTAAGGTAAAGAGAAAAAAACGATATGACTATGACAATCTTGTGTTTAAATCAGTCAGTGTTCCGATTGAAATTGAGGCAAAGGGAGCAATTGTGGAGTCCTGGGAATATGATGACAGGATAAAGGGTGCATCCACATTGCCGATAAGTCCTGTTTCGGAACATGGCAAAGAGGTTAAAATTAGACTAATACCTTATGGTTTTGCCAGGTTAAGGGCTTCACTAATGCCCTGGTACGGTAAAGAAAAGGTTTTGTATGAGCCCGATTTTAATGTTTTTGACACTGTGGTTGCACCTGTTGACAAAAATGACGAAAATGCAAGGCTTGGTGCATTGCCTCTTGGCAAATATACAGGATTGATAAGGTGCGATGTGGAGAAGGATTCAAGTATTGATGTTCTTGTAAATGGGGAAATTGTTGATAGTGTTTCCTTATACAAGGGTGAGGAATATTTCTCGCTGCCGCTTCCAATAATGCAAAACATGTACAACAGAGTGGAGTTTAAAGGAGATGTGTCTTCGGTAAAGATAAAAAGTCTTGAGTTTGATGGAAAAAGTGAAGTTTTCGCATACAGATGGGAGGCTGAACATTCAATTGTATTGGGAAACGCCAATAATAGAGGAAGCCATGTAGGTGGAATTGATAAAGCTGGAGATGGAATAGCTTTTAAGATTCATGTTTCTGAGAATAATATGTATTGTTTCAGAATATACTATGCAGCATTTTTTGGAGATGCAAGTCATGATTTGTTTGTTAATGGAAAGAAGGCAGCAGTTGTCAATTACAAGAAGACGGATTTGGGATGGGGAGTTTTTGATGATGAGACTTATGTTGAAGTTTTTGTTCCACTAACAGAAGGTACCCATGCAATTTCAATACAAAAAACCAACTTGTCCACGGGGTTTGCTGAAATAGATGCGGTATATGTGCCTTGGCAATGATTTGACCAAAACAATATTAACACAATGAAAAAAATAGTATAATATGGGTACATAGTGTTTTAATGTTGCACATCTGGAGGAGTTTTCGCCATGAAAATCAGGCACTACAGTAAAACCGATGAAGAAGCGCTTTTTGACTTGCTCATGGATGAGGGTGACGAATGGATAGATTATCACGGCAAAAATGGCCGCAGCAAATACATCAAGGCGCTTGAATCAAGCATCACATATATTGCTTGTGATGAGAATGTTGTGTGCGGTTATGCACGCTGTCGTGAAGATGATGGATTTGGCGTTTATATATATGATTTGCTGGTCAGAAAAACGTATCGGGGAAGAAAGATTGGGAAATGCATAATGGAGCGGGTATGCCAAGACTTTCCTGATCAGCCGGTCTATGTTATGAGCGATGTCGATTCATATTATGAGAAACTGGGTTATATTAGAGAGGGTTCAATATTTAGGGTTAAGTAAAAGAGCGATTATTAGGGGTTTTGCAATATTAAATATATTTTTGGAAGTAGTAAAAGGCAAAAAACAGAAAGCATTACAATTTGAGTTTTGATATTTTGAGTATAATGCTAACTGTTTATCTTCTTATTGATATATATTTGCAATGCATTATCCGTTGTATAGGGTAAAAATGATGTTGCAATGCTAAACGATATCTGGTATAATGCGATAGTTATAAAAAAATAATCACGGTTGTCTGATTCGCTAAGGTTGGATCCTGGACACATGGATCTCTTGAGCGAGTTGAAGATGCCGGAAGTTAAAACAAAAGGAGGATAAATTATTTATGTCAGTTATTTCAATGAAACAATTACTTGAAGCGGGTGTTCATTTTGGTCATCAGACCAGGAGATGGAACCCCAAAATGGCTGAGTACATTTTTACAGAAAGAAACGGAATCTATATCATAGATTTGCAGAAGACTGTGAAGATGATTGATGAAGCCTATTATTTCCTTGTTGATGTAGCCAGAAATGGCGGAACAGTTCTTTTCGTAGGTACCAAGAAGCAGGCAAGAGATTCCATATATGAGGAAGCTACAAGATGCGACATGTACTATGTAAACAACAGATGGCTTGGTGGTACACTTACAAACTTCAAAACAATCAGAAAAAGAATTGAAAAATTGCATCAGCTTAACGAAATGGAAGAGAAGGGGCTTTTTGAACGTCTTCCAAAGAAAGAAGTTGTCAAACTGAAACAAGAGAGAGACAAGCTCGAGAAGAACCTAGGTGGTATCAAGGGACTGGACAAACTCCCATCAGCTATTTTTGTAGTTGACCCAAGAGTTGAGAAAAATGCAGTATTGGAAGCTAGAAAACTGGGTATACCAGTAGTGGCAATCGTTGACACAAACTGCGATCCTGACGAAGTGGATTATGTAATCCCAGGCAATGACGATGCTATTAGAGCGGTAAAATTGATTGCTTCAACAATGGCCGATGCTGTTTTGGAAGGAAGACAAGGGGTATCTTTTGCTAAAGACGCTGAAGTTGAAGAAGACGACTCTTTGGAACATACTGAAGTTGAAGAGGTTGCAGATGTTGAAGAACCTCAGGATGAGATAGAAGTTGCAGACGAAGCTGAAGAAGATACAGCTAAGTCGGAAGAATAATACTAAGGGGGTATAGGAATGACAATAACTGCTGCAATGGTTAAGGAGTTGCGCGAGCGCACTCAGGCAGGCATGATGGATTGCAAGAATGCCTTGGTTGAGGCAAACGGAGATATGGACAAGGCGGTTGAGATTTTAAGAGAAAAGGGTCTTGCAACTGCTGCAAAGAAACAAGGTAGAACAGCAACAGAAGGTCTTGTTGATGCATACATTCATGGTGGAGGAAGAATAGGTGTTCTGGTTGAAGTCAACTGCGAGACTGACTTTGTAGCCAGGAACGACATGTTCAAGGATTTTGTAAGAGATATCGCTATGCACATAGCTGCTTCAAATCCACAATATGTATCTGTTGAGGATGTACCTGCCGAAGTAGTAGAAAAGGAAAAAGCTATTCTTAAAGCACAGGCCATCAATGAAGGCAAACCTGAAAAAATCGTTGACAAGATTGTTGACGGCAGAATTTCCAAATATTTTGAGGAAATATGCTTGCTTGAGCAGGCTTTCGTAAAGGATCCTGACAAAAAGGTAAAAGACGTTGTAACAGAAATGATTGCAACAATTGGAGAAAAAATTTCAATAAGGCGTTTTGCAAGATATGAAAGAGGCGAAGGGCTTGAGAAGAAGGAAGAGAACTTTGCTGAGGAAGTAATGAAGCAAATACAATAAAAATATTGGGGACTTTTGTTCCCCTTTTTTTATATGTAAACAAGGAGGAATATTTCATGCAGGAACCGATTTACAAAAGAGTGCTGATTAAAATCAGTGGAGAAGCATTGGCAGGACCAGACAAGTTTGGGATAAATGAGGATACTTTAAATGAGGTCTGCTTGAATATAAAGAGGATACAGGATATGGGCGTGGATGTTGCACTGGTGGTGGGAGGAGGAAACTTCTGGAGAGGTGCTAAAAGCAAGAAAATGGACAGAACCCGTGCGGATCATATGGGAATGCTTGCTACGGTAATAAATTCACTGGCTCTGGCTGACAATCTAGAAAAATTGGGTGTTACCGTAAGAGTACAGACAGCAATCGAAATGAAACAGATTGCAGAGCCATATATCAGAAACAGAGCAACAAGACATTTGGAGAAGGGAAGAGTCGTTATCTTCGGATGCGGTACTGGAAATCCTTTCTTTACTACAGATACAGCTGCAGCTTTGAGAGCTGTGGAAATTGACGCCGACGTGATACTCCTTGCAAAGAATGTGGATGGCGTTTACAACTGCGATCCGAACATGAATGACAATGCTGTGAAGTATGAGCATATAAATTACACGGACGTTTTGAACAAGGGATTGGGAGTAATGGATTCCACTGCAACTTCCCTGTGCATGGATAACAACATAGTAATCCATGTATTTGCGATAAAGGACCCATACAACATGGTAAGGGCGGTATGTGGAGAAAAAATAGGAACCATAGTTTCCTGGTCCGCTGACAGTTGCCAATAATTTGCGCAAGTGGTATAATATTTTACGGTCTGCATTGTAATAATATTATGTGCCCGCCAGGGCATGAATGGAGGTTTTTATGAAGACACTAAGGGAGGCCTTCGCAAGGGTAAGGAACAGACCTTTAATATTAATATTTCCAGCAATTGCAACACTTTTGTTGTGCATAATCGAGCAGTTCAACCCTTTTGTAGAGAAGTATGGTTCGCTTAAAACTTTGATAACATTGGATTACATGGAGAACCTTGCAAAGTTTGCACAGGATGTAAAAGCGAGTGCAGCGACCCCAGGTATAATGGTTACCAGCATAATTGTTTTCATATTGCTTATAAGTGCATGTGCCAGCATATTTGCAGTGTTTTTCTCCGGATATGCACAGGTTCTGTATTTATCCGTACTTGGGTATAAGCCTAAAAAAGGAGATTTCAAAAGCGGAATTAACAGACACTTTATTAAAATGAGTCTACTGTTTATCTTTTTTGTACTCTTTACGATTATATTCATCGTATTAATGGCATATACGGTGGTTCCTGCAATCATGTCCATAAAAATATTCTTTGCGGGTGATTCAAGAATATTTTTCCAGATGATGCTTTTGATTATCCTTACAGTAATGCTATTGTATTTTGCCCTCGTTTTCTATGTAATGTACTGGTCGTTTTCAGTGCCTGGAATCATTGGATTCAAGCGAGGAGGAGTGCTTGTTGCCTTAAGGATGGTTAACGGATACTGCTGGTATCTAATGCCGCGTGCAACACTTTTCATATTTGCAATAGGCATTTCTGAAGTGATAATGCTGGCTTTGAATTATGGTAGAGGTTCTGCCGGTTATGCAATATTCGCACTGTTCTTGAACTGGATAATGAAACTCGCTATCATCTTCCCGTATATAAACTTTGTGTTTAGCGTATTCATAGAAATGAAAGAGGATATGTTCCCGTCAAGACAATGATCGTTTTACGGTAAGTATACAGAAAACCTGAATACCAAGGCCTTGCCCGAATGCGGTAAGGCCTTCTCCAGTTGTAGCTGTTATTCCTATTCTGTTTTCAGATATATTTAAAAGACTAGCAATTGATAATTTCATTTCCTTGATTCTTGGCGATATTTTAGGAATTTTGCACTCAATGGAGATTGAAAGGTTTACAATCTCCCAATCAAGATATTTCAAAGCTTCTTTCAAATACTCCTTTGAATCGGTTATACCTTGCTGGCACATGCTATCAGCAATATCTCCCAGAATATTAACACCTGTTATGCCTGAGATTGCGTTTGTAACTGCATGCAGGACCACATCGCCGTCACTGTTGGCAAGAAGAGGTTTTCCTTCAAATTCTATGCCTCCCAGAACAAGAGGCTTGTTTTTTTTATCAGAAAATCTATGAGAATCCTGTCCTATGGCACATCTGAATTCCATTAAAATTCCTCCTATTCTTTACCTGTTGAGCCAAAGCCTCCGCCCCTGTTGAAGCCGATTTTTGAAACATCATCAACTTCCCTGAAAACAATTTCAGGAACTCTTTGAAGAACGATTTGGGCAATCCTGTCGTTCTTTTTTATTTCAATAGTTTCTGTTTGCGATATGTTTGTGACAATAATGCCAACTTCATCCCTATAGCCTGCATCAATTGTACCGGGTGCGTTTGAAATTCTGAGTGGAGTTTTGTACGACAAACCGGAGCGGGGACGCACCTGTATTTCGTACCCTTCAGGTATGGCAAACTTGAGACCGGTAGGAACAATTACCGTTTCATTTGGCTTTATAGTAATATCTACACAGCTACGAATATCCATGCCAGCATCATATTTGTTTGCATATGTAGGCAGAATGACGTCGTCTCTGCATCTTTCCACATAAACTTCAATTTTTTCTCTCATTGGTACCTCCTAATTTCTTCCGCAATAAGGTTTTATTCTGTCAGTTTCACTGCTGGACAGACCGTATTTGAAATATTTTATTAATGCTGAGATTGTACTGGCATCCTCATCATATATGTTAAGTCTTAGAATAGTGGACCTCATGTTTCTCATTTTTTCAAGAAAATCAGTGTTCTTTATCATGTAGGGCGCCCTGTCAAGAAGGATGCTTCTGCAATCTGTTGGATTGGACAGAACCGGATATACATTTCCATTGTCATCCTTCAGACTGTACTCGTCGTCAGTTATGCACTTTCCACATTTGTAGCCTTTCTCATCGGATAGATAGCAGTGCTCGCTTCTCATTAGTATTATTCTACCATAGCACACTGTTTCGGTATATTTCTCATTAACCAGAAAGTCGGATTCTGCATGTGTTGAAAGATTCAAAAGTTTATCAGTTGCAAGTTCGGGGGATAGGGTAACTGACTTGAAACCCATGTCATACAATACATCCATGGTTTTTGTATTCTGTACATTGAAGCTGTAGTCCGCATGGATGTTGTAATCATGACTTTTACACAAATCCTGCAGTGCGGTTATGTCGCCAAGGTTCTGCAATAAATAGCTGTGCCTGCAAAGAGTGTTTGCACCAAAGTCGTTTATGAATCTGGTTTTCGTTTTTCCTTTTAGAATATATGGGAAAGTCATGAAGTATTTTTCCCTGGACAGGTCTTCCGCATTGTAGCTAATTGTACTGTCGGGTCCAGCCACATAGACTGTTTTTCCCTTGGATTTTGTACTTCCTGACAAAAAGTACTCATAGGGAAGGTATACAAAGTCCGCTTCCTGTATAACGGAAAGGCATTTCAGATATTGGGAGATTGTATAGAAGTACAAAGAGATTTTCATCAAATGGCACCTTCCGTTCTCTTTTCCATCAGTTTTTCGACAAGTTCTCGTCTGATATTTGCCAGCTCCGACATAGGCACAAATATGTTTTCATCAATATCGACAGTAATATAATCCAGCTCAAACACTGTACCGCCAAGTTTTGACATCTGCCTCGTTACATCGTCTGCATTGACAGCCCTGTTCAAGGCTTTCTCAACAACAAGGTTTCCAGAGGCTGATACTTCGTATTTTCCGTCACTCATAGTAATTATAACCGGGGAACCTTGTTTTATACCAGCATGAACACTAACAGGCACCTTTCTGTTTTCCTTCTGCATTTTCTGATTGATTTCACTTGACAACTGCTCGTCATGTGTCTTGTATATATGCATGCCCGAGCGGACGTTGTTTTTCAATCTGCCTGCAAGGTTCAGTATGACTGTATCCCCTGCGTCCGCAGAAAGGATTGTTTTATGGCTTTCTGTTTTTATTGAATTTACCTTTCCGCCATCTTCAGTATTTTCTATGGCAATACCATCACCTTTACTGACAGGGGATGAAAGTTTTACCTTCAGCTCGAATATGTCTGGAGAGTTCCTTTTACCTTTTGTCTTGAAGATTTTTACTTTTAAAATCTCACCACATTCAAGCCCTATATGGCCTGATGAACTAAATGTTATATCGACAAAAGGCATCTTCTCAAAATGATGGTATGACGTAAATCTGCCTCTTGAGAAAATCACGGAGAGATCTTCCATGTCTTTTTGTGTAGGGTATTCTTCGATTTCCCTGTTTTGAATAATATCGAGGGCTTTTCTGTACTTTGCGGTAACAATGCCTGTATACTGAGGGCTTTTAAGTCTTCCCTCAATTTTCAAGGAAGTTATGCCTGTATTGACAAGTTGTGCAAGATAGGGAAGTGTCATTAAATCGCCAGGACTTATTCTGTAGGCTCTTTTGGAAACTTCCTTTCCGTTTCTTAGAACCGAATACATAAGTCTGCAGGGCTGTGCGCACTGTCCCTTGTTGCCGCTTCTTCCACCTATGGCGCTGCTCAACAGACACTGACCGGAATAGCTTATGCAGATTGCACCGTGGCAGAATACTTCCATTTCCATTATGTTTTTTGAGCAAATAGTGACTATTTCGTCAAGAGAAAGTTCTCTTGACAGAATGCATCTTGAAAACCCCAAATCCTTAAGGAGTCTTGCTCCCTCCTCGTTGTATACAGTCATCTGGGTGCTGGCGTGCAATGGAGCCTTTACATGTTTTTTCAACATCCTAGCCAAACCAAGATCCTGGACGATGAATGCGTCCGCATGCAGCATGTCCGCCATTTTAGCAAGTTCAATGGCATTTTCAAGATCATTGTCATCAAGAAGCGTGTTTATGGCGACATAAACGAGCACACCTCTTGGATGTGCGTATGATATTGCCTGTTTAAGTTTTTCAATGTCAAAGTTATCACTGGATGCCCTTGCACTAAATTTATTAAGTCCAAGATAAACGGCATCTGCGCCGTTTTGTACTGCGAACTTAAGGCTTTCGAAATTACCGGCAGGGGACAATAATTCTATTCTTTTCATCTTCCCTCAACAGATTTTCTGTATTCATTGAATTCAATCTGCTTAATAAGTAGTTTTTTATTGACTTCGTCGTATTCCTCGGAAAGCTGCATGTACTGCTTTTCTAGCTCTTGCTTTTCAAGTTTCAGCTTGTCGTACTCATCCATCATGCGCTTTATTTCGTTCTTAAGCGTATTGAAGTTCTTCTGGGTTTTAAAAAGCTCATCCGTTATGTTTATGGCTGCCATAACAAGCGCAATGTGTTCGCCAAGCTGAAGTCCGCCGCGGGAAACGTCCGCAATCTTATTATTCAAATATTGGACGATTCTATGCACGTATTCGTCTGTTTCGTCGTGACGTAGTGTGTAATTTCTGCCGTTAATGGTTACAGTTATTCTCTTTTTTTCCCCCATGTTGCCAACTCCTTGCACTTATATTGAACCTTTCACATTATGATAACATTATTTGTATAATTTGTACAGACTTTTTATATTTCTATTACGTAGGATAATTGCCTGATTGTGGGAATTCTTGACCGATATTATGTGTAATGGTATAATGAATCGTATCTTTGATGGGTATGATACATACGAAAAAGATATTTTTCAAAGAGGATTGCAAGAGCTGATGTATAGAGGTGAAAAAGGATATGCCTGACAACAAGCTTGGATCTCAAAGAGCCAACACAAAAGGCGTATTGCCGCAAACGAAGGGTATCAGAAAACCTGGTGCAGCAAGAAGGACGCAGTCGAATGCAACTTCATCTACTGCACTTAAACAGACAAGAATACCCAAAGCAGCGACAGGCGAAAAAAGACAGAAAGTTAAAATAAGGAAAGTTTCACATAAAAAGAAACTCAAAAACAGGAGTAATCTGCCTTACCTGCTTCTGTTTGTTGTATTCTGCGTTTGTGTGGTGTTTTTTTCAAGCTTTTTGTCCTACACCTATCTTGTTGACAAATACAACAATCCAACAAGTATAGAAAGTATTTACATTGACCCTGAAACCGAGGTCAAGTTCAAGATAGAAAGAGGAGCAACTACAAAGGATATTGCCAACAATCTCAAGGAAATGGGCCTTATTAGAAACACGGAAGTGTACCGCTTTTTATCAAAGTTCAACGGCTATGACGGAAGATACAAAGCTGGAACCTACACATTGAGTAAAGGGCTTAGCTATGACGAGATTATGATAATCCTTACAAGCTATCCCGAAAGTGTAAAGGTGACATTTCCCGAAGGGTTTACCACAGAGCAGATTGCCCAGAGGCTTCAGGCGAATGGTGTGTGCAGCGCCGATGAGTTTCTCAAGGCGGTACAGACTATCGACTTATCCTCGTATCCCTTCATACCAGACGCCAACGGAAGGGATTACCGACTTGACGGGTATCTTTTCCCTGATACTTACGAGTTTGACGTGGATGCGAATGTAAACTCTGTAATATACAAGATGCTTAACAGGTTCAACGAGGTATTCAAGCCAGCATACTATGACATGGCGGGAAATCTTGGATACACGGTGGATGATATTATAAAGCTGGCGTCAATTATTGAGAAGGAAGTAAAAGTTCCTTCAGAGAGAATAACGGTATCCGGAGTATTTCACAACAGGTTGAAAAGCTCGGATCCTGACATGGCATATCTCCAGTCCTGTGCGACCGTCAGATATGCGTATAAAAAGATATATAATGAAACTCTGGATGGAGACATTACAGAAGAACACGAAAAGATTCAGGATCCATACAACACATACGTTGCAAAGGGACTTCCTCCAGGACCGATTTGCAATCCTGGTCTTGCATCCATTGAAGCTGCTCTAAAACCAGAGCAGCACGACTACTATTACTTCGTTCTAAGGAAAGACGGTTCCGGAGGACATATATTCTCAAGAACTTACGAAGAACATTTGAAGGCGAAGAACAGCTGATGAACGATTATTTGATTGGATTGATAACAGACAGATCAGACTGTTTGAATAAGATATATGATGAGGCAGTAAAAAATCACATACCCATAGTAAGGGAGGATATGGCAAGCCTTCTCAAGGTTATTGTTCACATGATGAAGCCTGGCAGGATACTTGAGGCAGGCACTGCCATTGGATACTCTTCCATCCTTATGGCAGAGGCATCCAGCTCGGACTGTATTATCGACACTGTTGAGATTGATCCTGACCTAGTGGTTGTTGCTAGAGAGAATATTAAGCGGGCAAACCTGGAAGAAAGGATTCATGTAATTGCGGGCGACATGCAGGATGTGTTTGCATGCCTTGACATAAAGTACGACATGATTTTCCTAGATGGAGCAAAAAGCAGGTATATAGACGTGTATGATGATATTCTGAGGCTGCTGAAGGTTGGCGGGGTTTTGCTTTGTGACAACATATCCTACCATGGAAAAATATATGACGAACCAAAGTTTGTTGATAGAAAACATAGAACTATTGTGGCAAATCTGCGCAGTTTTCTGGAGAGACTTACATCAGATGACAGATTTGTTACAAGCATTTTGGAAACAGGGGATGGAATAGCAATATCTACAAGGATTAAATAGAAGGAGATAAAGATGGAAAAAGTTGAATTGCTTGCTCCTGCAGGCAATATGACAAAACTGAAAACGGCATTTTTGTTTGGTGCTGATGCTTGCTACCTTGGTGGCAGCCAGTTTGGTTTAAGAGCAAAAGCCGACAACTTCACTTTGGAAGAAATGAAGGAAGCGGTGGAAATTGCAAACAGGTTGAATAAGAAAATATATGTGACGGTAAATATACTACCAAGAGATGACGATATGTCACAGATGCTGAATTATGTAAGAAAGCTGCATGGAGTTGGAGTACATGCCGTCATAATCAGTGATATTGGTTTTTTCAATCTGGTAAGAGAAGAAATACCGGAACTTGATATACATGTAAGCACGCAGGCAAACAATCTTAATTCTCAGACCATAAAGTTTTGGGCAAAGAATGGGGCGACAAGAGTAAATCTGGCAAGGGAGCTGTCGTTATCAGAGATTGGGAAGATAAACTCAACTCTGTTAAAGGACGGCATTGACTGCGAACTAGAAGCATTTGTTCATGGAAGCATGTGCATGGCTTACTCTGGAAGATGTTTGATTAGCGACTTCCTTGCGGACAGGCCTTCAAACAGGGGAGACTGCGCCCAGCCTTGCCGTTGGAAGTACAGTCTGGTTGAAGAAAAAAGACCTGGGGAGTATATGCCTGTTGAGGAAACTGAGCATGGAACCTTCATATTCAACTCAAAGGATTTGTGCATGGTTGAGCATATAGACAAGATGATAGAAAGTGGAATATCTTCTCTTAAGATTGAGGGAAGGATGAAAAGTGAATTTTATACCGCTGTGGTTGTAAGGGCTTACAGGATTGCGATTGACGAATATTACAAGAATCCTACTGGTTACAAGAATAATGTGGAACTTCACAAGGAGCTTCTTGGGGAACTCTCCAGTGTAAGTCACAGGAATTACTCCACCGGATTCTATCTGGGAGAGAGGGGCAGCCAGATTTATGCCAGCGCCTCATATATTCGTGACACACAATTTATTGGAACTATTGAAAAGTGTGATAAAATAGCCGATAATATGTACGAAATCATGTTTTATTTAAGGGGAGATTTTAACAGGGGAGATACGTTGGAATTTGTAGCTCCTGGAGACGGAGTTTTTAAGGTAACAATAAATGAAATGTATGATGAGGAAGATAACGCAATTGACAGGGCTGCAAAGGCCATGATGGTGACAAGATTAAGGGTGCCAATTTTTGTTGCACCGGGTAGTGTAATAAGAAAGAGAAAAGCACAGGAGGACTAATCTATGATACAGGTACAGGCACACAGGGGAGCTTCCGCATATGCGCCTGAAAATACATTGCCTGCTTTTGAACTGGCAGTCAGAATGAAGGCGGACGGTGTTGAGAACGATATTCATCTGACTAATGATTACAGATATGTGGTTTGTCACGATGATGAGATTGCAAGAACCTCAACAGGCACAGGAAAGATCTCGGAAAATACATATGAATATTTAAACCGTTTTGATTACGGAACAAAGTTTGGGAAAGAATATGAGGGAACGAAAATTCCTCTGTTGGAGGAGTTTATGGAGACTGTGAAGGATATGGATGTCATAAACATTGAGTTAAAAACGCCTTTCAACCCACAAGACAGAAAAAAGGCTTTCACAATCCTTTATGACACTATAGTCTCATACAAGTGTCTTGAGAAATCCATGATTTCAAGCTTCGATCACAATATTCTCAAAGAACTGAAGGAGTTGTTCCCAAAACTTAAAACCTCTCTACTGTATGGACATGTTTTAAGTCCTGAAGAGACGGTGGCAATGGTTAGGACAAACAATGCAGACTTCATTCATCCGGCATTATCTTGTGTGAACAAGGCTATAGTGGATGAGTGCAAGAGACATGGAATAGGATGTAATGTGTGGACTGTTGACAGTCCTGAAGACATACAGAAAGCAATAGAGATGGAACCTACGGGTATAATTACCAATGTGCCCGACAGGGTTTTGAAAGCGCTGGGTAGGGGATAGTATGAAAAAAGGAAATGGCCAAAAGCATATGGACAACATGTACGGTGTTGTGGAGGGTTTGTTTACATTAGTAAACCTGACCCTTCTTACCCTTGCATACGGTTTTGCATGGTTTTCAGAAAAGCTGTCCATACCATTTCCTTTTGGTGGAAACTTTACCGTACTAGGCGTGTATGCAATACTTCTGTATACCTTTACAAGCTTGTACGGTGGCTATCAAATAGGGCAGCTCAAAAGACTTGATGTGATTAATTCACAGATAATCTCCATTTTGTTTGTAAATGCTATTACGTATCTGCAAATCAGCTTGATGGAAAGGACTCTTGTAATTTCAAAAGCACTGCCCATTGTTATTCTTACTCTGGCGGATATAGTTATAATTATTGTATGGGCGTACATTGCGGATGCAGTGTACAAGAAAATGTATCCCCCAAGGGACATTGCTCTAATATACGACAACCCTTTTGACCTGATAGAGGTTGAGGACAAACTCAATATGAGGAAGGACAAGTTCAACTTAAAAGTGGTATTAAGCTCCGATGAAGATTTTGAGGCAGTTAAGAAGGCCTTGGATGAATGCGGTGTGGTTGCTCTTGCCAGTGAAAAAGAACCTTTGAGGGAGAACATACTTAAGTACTGCTTTGAAAAAGGGATAAGCGTATATATATCTCCAAAGTTGTCAGATTTGATGATAAGAGGAGCGTCACGATTGGAGCTTTTCGATTCTCCCATATATTACTGCAGCAACAAAGGCCTGACAATAGGGCAGAGGATAATTAAAAGACTGATGGACATGATTTTATCCCTTGTACTGATCATACTGTTTTCACCTGTCATGATAGTTATTGCTGCTGCGATAAAATTGCATGACAAGGGCCCTGTTCTTTTCAAACAAAAAAGATATACCAAAGATGGAAAGGTGTTCAACATACTGAAGTTCAGGAGTATGATTGTGGATGCAGAAAAAGATGGAGAGGTAATACCGGCCGAAGACAACGACCCCAGGATTACACCAGTTGGAAAGGTTATAAGAAAGATTCGCATGGACGAGCTTCCGCAGCTTTTCAATATCCTGAAAGGAGACATGAGTGTTGTGGGGCCAAGGCCGGAGAGGGTTGAACATGTGGATATGTACAGCGAGCAGATTCCAGAGTTCAGATACAGACTGAAGGTAAAGGGCGGACTTACAGGATATGCCCAGGTTCTTGGCAAGTACAATACAAGCCCATATGACAAACTGAGACTTGACCTGATTTACATTGAGAACTATTCGCTTCTTCTGGACCTGAAGCTTATGCTGACTACGATAAAGATACTATTTAAACCCGAGAGTACTGAAGGATTCAACAAAGGAGATGAGAAACGGTAGATGGACATTTATGTGGTTTCTGAATACTATTACCCGGACAACTTCAAGGTTAACGATATGGTAAGGGAGTTCGTTCAAAGAGGTCACAATGTAACCACACTGGCAGGCCTTCCTGATTACGAGACCGGTACTGTAAGGAAAGAGTACAGGTTTTTTAGAAGGAGAAAAGAAACAGTTGATGGAGCAAAGGTTGTCAGAGTATCTACCGTTTCAAGAAGAACAGGCGCTTTTTTCAGAATTCTTACGTACTCGTCTTTTGCATTCAATGGTTTTATTCATACAAAGCTTTGCAGGAAACCATCCTGTGATGTAATATTCGTAAATCAGATTACCCCCATACTGCAGGCCATACCTGCCCTGTCGCTGGGAAAGAGAATAAAAAAACCTGTGGTTCTTTACTGCATGGATATATGGCCCGAAGTTTTGAAAGCCTGGGATATTAAAGAGAGTTCTCTTTTTTTCAGATGTGCCATGGCTTTGAGTAAGAAACTGTACAGAAAATGTGATCTGATACTTATATCATCAAAGCCTTTTAGGGAGTATCTGACCAAAGTAATCGGAGTGGATGATGAAAGGATTGTTTATCTGCCTCAGTATGCGGAGGATTTGTACGAAAATATTGCAGGAAAATATCTTGAAAACGGAGTTGTTGATTTTTTATTTGCAGGCAATATAGGTTCCGTACAGGATATTGAGTGCATTATTAAAGCGGTAAAACATATTGAAGATAATAATTTGAACAATGGAAAGGAATACAAGGTCCATATTGTTGGGGATGGGATAAATCTAGAGAACTGCAAAAATCTCACAAAAGAACTTGATGTTGTTAATCAAGTGGTTTTCCATGGAAGACACCCTCTTTCTGAAATGAAGAGGTTTTACGAAATGGCGGATTGCTTTCTCCTGACAATGCGTGGCGGAGATTTCATAAGCATGACACTGCCTGGCAAGGCCCAGAGTTATTTAAGTGTGGGCAAACCCATTGCAGGAGCAATAGATGGGGCTGCCATGGAAGTTATAAATGAGGCAGACTGTGGTTTGTGTGTAAGAGGAAGCGATCATGAAGGACTGGCTTCCATCATGGCTCAAATCATGTTGGATTTTGAAACATACAAGGAAAAAGGTCATAACGGAAGAAAATATTATCTTGATAATTTTACAAAAGACAGTTTTTTTGACAGTCTTTTTGACATATTTGTTGACTTGCAGGAATCGCTGCGTTAATATATTTAAGTAGTGTTTTGGAAAAGGTGGCGGTTTTTTGAAGAAGATTCTGGTTACTGGAGCAAAAGGTTTCGTTGGAAAGAATTTGTGTCTTTCTCTGAAAAACAGTGAAAAGTATGAAGTTATGGAATATGATGTGGATACGGAAGAAAGCTTGCTTGAAGAATTTATCATGCAGGCTGACTTTCTCGTTCATTTGGCAGGCGTGAACAGACCCAAGGAGGATAAGGAGTTTGAAACAGGCAATCACGGCTTTACAAGCCAGATAATTGATATGCTTGAGAAGCGTGATAAAAGGACAAGCATAATCTTCTCGTCATCCATTCACGCTGAAAAGGACAATCCTTATGGAACAAGCAAGAGAAATGCGGAACAGGTCATTTTTGATTATGGCAGAAGAAACAACGCAGAAGTTTTTGTGTACAGGCTTCCAAACTTGTTTGGAAAGTGCTGCAGACCCAACTACAACAGCGTTATTGCAACCTTCTGTCATAATATTGCGAGGGATTTGCCCATAACTGTAAATGATCCTAATTATGTCATGAATGTTGCCTACATTGACGATGTGGTGGATGAATTCATAAATGCCATTGAGGGAAGGGCAAATATCAAGGAAGACGGATTTTGTTATGTACCCATAACATATACAAGAGCGTTGGGTGAAATTGCAATACTTATACAATCCTTCAAGGAGTCGAGAAAGAATCTGCTTGTTCCCAACATGGACGATGAATTGTGCAAGAAACTCTACAGCACATATCTTAGCTATCTCAAGGAAGATGATTTTAGTTATCCTCTTAAGATGAATGTGGATCACAGAGGAGCTTTTACCGAGTTCCTTAAAACGCCTGAAAGAGGACAGGTGTCGGTAAACGTATCAAAACCAGGCATTGTAAAGGGAAATCACTGGCATCACACCAAGAATGAGAAATTTCTGGTTGTCAGCGGAGAGGCAGTAATCAGGTTCAGAAAAATTGGGGAAAAGGATATTATCGAGGTGCGTGTGTCGGACAAGGAGCTAAGAGTTGTAGACATACCACCAGGATACACCCATTCAATTGAGAACGTGGGACAGACGGATCTGGTAACTATAATGTGGGCGAATGAGTGTTTTGACCCGGAAAGACCGGATACATATTATGAAGAGGTGTAGGAGAGAGAATATGGAAAAGCTGAAGGTAATGACTATTATTGGAACAAGACCGGAGATTATTAGGTTGTCGGAATGTATAAAGGCTTGTGACAAATATTTCAATCACATACTTGTACACACGGGCCAGAACTGGGATTATACTTTGAACCAGGTGTTTTTTGAAGATCTTGGATTAAGAGAGCCTGACTATTATCTAAATGCTGCAGGCAGTAATCTGGGTGAAACCATAGGCAATATTGTAGCAAAGGCGTATGAAGTTCTTGAAAAGGAAAGGCCTGAGGCGCTATTGATACTTGGAGACACCAATTCTGCTTTAAGTGCAATTCCGGCAAAGAGGCTCAAGATACCCATTTTCCACATGGAGGCGGGAAATCGCTGTTTCGACCAGAATGTTCCTGAGGAAATAAACAGGAAGATTGTAGACCATATAAGTGATATTAATCTTCCGTATACTGAGCACAGCAGAAGGTATCTTTTGAGTGAGGGCATAAGAAAAGAGCATATTTTTGTAACCGGCTCGCCCATGAAAGAAGTAATTGTCAAGAATATGGAGAAGATTGAAAAAAGCAATGTTCTTGAGGAGTTATCTTTGGAGAAAAATAGATATTTCGTGATATCTGCCCACAGGGAAGAGAATATAGATAATGAGGAACACTTTTTCTCGCTGATGAATGCAATAAACGAGGTGGCGGAAACTTATAACATGCCTGTTGTTTATTCCATTCACCCAAGAAGTCAGAAGATGATCGAGAAAAGGGAATTCAAGTTCCATCCATTGGTCAAGCAGCTAAGACCTTTTGGATTCTTTGATTACAACAAGCTTCAGAAGGAGTCTTTCTGTGTCCTTTCCGACAGTGGAACACTGTCGGAAGAATCTTCGATGCTTAAGTTCCCTGCAGTACTTATAAGGACTTCAACTGAAAGACCTGAGGTTGTCGACAAGGGAAGCATTGTAATTGGTGGAATAACTGAAAGGGATGTCCTTCAGTCCATTGAACTTGTAAGGGGGATTTGGGAAAATGGAGATGTTTTCTCAGAGCCGTTGGATTACGAAGATGACAATGTTTCCATCAAGGTAGTAAAGATAATACAGGGTTATTCAAAGATAATAAATGAGTTTGTTTGGAGAAAATAGGGAAAGGGCGGTGATTTTTGAGGGTCTTCACTTTGAAGGCGAGATGATATGCGCACTGTTTTTAGATATTTAAAACCATATTATTTCAGAATGTCGATTGGGTTTCTAATCAAATTTACTGGAACCATAATGGATTTGTTACTGCCATGGATATTGGCATATATAATAGATAATGTAATAGCTAAAGAGAATCTTAAGGAAATACTTGCCTGGGGCGGTCTTATGGTAGTCTGCTCCATTATTGCCATGCTTACAAATATTATAGCCAACAGAATGGCTTCCTTGGTGGCAAGGTACACAACCCAAAGAATCAGGCATGATCTTTTTACTAAAATCATGTATCTTTCAAATGATTATGTGGATAAGTTCACCATTCCATCATTGATATCCAGAATGACATCGGATACATACAACGTGCATCGAATGGTGGGAATGATGCAGAGAATTGGCATAAGGGCTCCAATTTTATTAATAGGGGGCCTTTTGGTCACGTTAACTCTTGATCCGGTTCTTACCCTTGTATTGGTGGTTGTACTTGTATTTCTAGTTTTTATTACATACACAGTGTCTTCCAAGGGCATTCCTCTGTTTAGAACTGTGCAGGAATCCACGGAGGATATGATAAGGGTTCTTAGAGAAAACATTACCGGTGTACGCGTTATTAAAGCATTATCCAAGTCGGATTATGAAAAAGATAGGTTTGACAAGGTGAATAAAAAGGTAATGAATGATGAGAACAAGGCAAACATGGTTCTCAATACAATAAAGCCTGCCATGAACTTTCTCCTTCAGGGCGGTCTTGTGGGAGTAATATTGTTGGGAGCCTTTAGAGTAAATGCAGGTGTTTCAGAGGTTGGAAAGATTGTTGCTTTC